>DATKFU010000397.1:0-18372 GCA_035511215.1 Bryobacteraceae bacterium
CATACGGGGCGCCCGCTAAAGCCGCCGGCTTGCGTCATCACCGGCGGCGAGACCACTGTCACGCTGCGCGGCGATGGGTTGGGCGGACGCAATCAGGAATTCGTGCTGTCGTCGGCCATCGACATCTCGGGCTTATCGAACGTGGTCATATTCAGCGCCGGCACGGACGGCAGCGACGGCCCTACCGACGCGGCGGGCGCCGTGGCCGACGGCCACACGCTGGGGCGCGATCCGCGCGCGCCGGAATTCCTGGCGCGCAACGATTCGTATCGCTATTTCGAAGGCTTGGGCGACCTGGTGGTGACCGGTCCCACCAACACCAACGTCATGGATGTGCGGCTCATCCTGGTGGGTGAACAAGCGTGACCTTCTGGCGGAAAGACGTGATCGATTTTGCGCTGGACCACGAAACTGCCGTGCACATTCGCGAACAAAAGGAATGGATCGCGCGCGAGCCGCAGAACCCGCGGCCGTGGTACAACCTGGCGCAACTCTATCGCATCGAGCGGAAGCCAGGCGAAGCCCTGGCGCTGCTGCTCGAAGCCGTGCGGCTCGACGACGCCTGCGCCGACGCGCACGTGGCCCTCACTGAGATTTACGCCGTCCGCGCAGACTATGCCGCGGCGCAGAGGCATGCCCGGAAAGCAGCGGAAAACGGGAACGTGCGCGGCGTGGAACTGCTGCGCCGGCACGGAGTGGAGTGAACTGGGATTAGTACCGGTCTAGCAGATCGCCAATGCGGATCGCAAATCCAGGAATAGGTTCTGGACGGAACTCGTCGTTCTCATCCAGGATGGCCCGTCGGCGTTCGGAATACAGAAAAATCTGCCTGGTTTCCACAGAAAAGATCCAAACTTCCTGCGTGCCGCACTGGCGGTAACGCTGCGCCTTTTGGACCAGCTTTTCGAGCGTATCGTTGGTTGATACGATTTCAATGGCCAAATCCGGCACAAAGCGCTGCACCCGCAACTTCATGTTGAGGAGTGGGCGCTTCGACGCACTAACAAACGTGACATCGGGTCCGTGCGCGTTGCCGCCGAAGTTATACTCCTGCTCGGTTATGACAAGTCCGAACTGGCGCTCCTCGGCATACATTCCCAGCAGCCTCGCCAGAAGATCCCGGAGCAGGTTATGTTGAGGGTTGTTGCCAGACACGTCTACCAGTTCTCCGTCCACTAGTTCATGATTGTGCGCGAGATCGTCGGGGAGCAGCTCGAAATCGTCAATGGTCAGTCCGGTCGCTGCGGCCATGAACTCATTGTACCCCCTTCCCCGGCCCGCCTCGCCGGTAGATCACCTTCCCGTCGAACACAGTCGTCTCCACGCGCGTCTTCTCAATTTCCACCGCGGGCACGCTTAAGATGTCGTCCGAGACGACCACCATATCGGCCAGCTTACCGGGTTCAATCGACCCTTTGATTTTGTCGTCGAAACTGCCATAAGCCGACCCCATGGTATAAGCTCGAATGGCTTCGGCCACAGTGATCTTCTGCTCCGGCACCCAGCCGTTCGGATGTTTGCCATCCAAGGTGCGTCGGGTGGCTGCGGCGTAGATACCGATCAGCGGCTGCATGGGCGCCACGTCCCAATCCGAACCGAATGCCAGCACCGCGCCTGAATCCAGCAGCGCACGGAACGCATAAGTGCCTTTGGCGCGCTCCGGGCCAATCCGCTTTTCCGCCCAGCGGCCATCGTCGATGCAATGATACGGCTGCATTGACGCGATCACGTGCAACTGGCCGAAGCGCGGGATATCCTCCATGCGCAGGTGCTGGGCGTGCTCGATGCGAAAGCGCCGGTCGCGCGCGCCGTTCTGCCGCGCGGCCTCTTCGTACATTCCCAGCACCATGTGGTTGGCTTTGTCGCCGATGGCGTGCACCGCGACCTGCAGTCCCGCGCGATCCGCGTCCAGAATATGTTTCTGCATCTTGCTTTCCGGGATCATCTCGCTGTTCGCCAGACCGGAAGTGTTCGGCGCATCCAGGTAAGGCTCGAAGAAGAGCGCCGTCGTGGAGCCGAGCGAGCCATCGGCGAAACCCTTCAGTCCGCCGATGTGCAGTTTCTCGCCGCCGAAGCCGGCGCGCAGGCCGACAGCGGCGAGGCGTTGCCACGCGGCTAATGGCTGGTGGCCGGAGATGCGTACAGTCAACTCGCCGTTCGCTAGCAGCGCTTGATATACGCGCAGTATCTGAGGCGCCGCGGACATATCCTGCACGCTGGTGACGCCATTCTCCGCGGCGTAACGCATGGCCGCGCGCACGGCATCCGCGATTTGATCCTCCGAAGGCTCCGGGATCGTGCGGTACATGCGCTCCATGGCCGCATCCTTCAGCACGCCGGTAGGCTCGCCGGCCGCGTCGCGAACGATGGTCCCCCCGGGTGGGTCCGGCGTATCGCGCGTGATGCCCGCGAGCTGCAACGCCTGCGAGTTGGCGAGCGCCATGTGGCCGTCCAGGCGGTTAACGAAAACGGGATGGCCGGCCGTAACGGCATCGATCGACTGCCGGGTGGGCAGGCGCGCAGGAGTCCAGTTCTCGTGGTCCCAGCCGCCGCCCGAAATCCAACGGCCGGCGGGCTGTCTGGCGGCAAACTCCGCGATGCGCTTCCGGAACTCATCCTCGGATTTGGCATCGCGCAACTGCACGCCGGCCAGATTCTCGCCGCCGCTGAAGAAATGCACGTGCGCGTCGTTGAAACCCGGCAGCACCAGCTTGCCGTTCAGGTCGAGCACCTCGGTACCAGCCCCGATCCACTTGCGGATCTCGCCGTTCGATCCTACCGCGACGATGCGGCTTCCCAGGCACGCCACGGCCTCTGCGCGCGGCTGGGCTTCGTTCACCGTCCATATTTTGCCGTTCAGCAGTACCAGGCTGGCAGAGGGCTGCGCGCCCGCCGTACGAAGACTAGCCAAGAGCAGCATGGTCGAAAGCCCCAACCGTAATTCGGACATTCTCCGATTGTATAGAATGGAAGCTCTTCATGTTGCAAATCGTGCTGCAAATATGAGACGAACCTCGCGATTTATCGGTGTCGCCGCCATAGCGCTGTGCCGCGCCCGCGTACAGTCCCTCGAACCTCCACCATGCTCAGGCACGCGGCGAAGGATGCATCAAGTGGGGAGCGTGCTGGGCGAGATCGCCGCGGCCGGCTACGACGCTCCGATGGATGAGTGAGAAGGACTGCGATTAGATCGTGCCCAGGGCAGCGGCCTCAGTAAGCGGGCTGCGAACGTGGCCATGGTAAGGCAATGGCGGATGTAACAATAGCCCGAAAAAAGGCCGATAGTGTTACATTCCGTCGCCTTTTGTCGCCGCTCCGGCTGTGGACTGCGCCCTTTTTTGAGACAGCCGGGAGATGCGACACTTGCTGTTGCAGGAAAGTTGTCTTGCCCTTGGCGCCTGCCCCCCTGCGCCGCCGTGAAAATTGGCTTTGCTTTACTTTGCTTTGGAGCTTTTGTTGAAAACAAGGGACGGATTGGCTTCGATTGGTAATTTGCTCTTTGGGTTCGTCGTTTTTACGTTCAGTTAGATTTCGCAAAACGCACTGTTTAGCCCGCCCCACACGGACTCCCACCCCACCCGAGTTATAGCATGCCCGCGCAAGGGATTTGCCGGTCCGATGCGGTTGGGCGTTTGTTTTCAGCGGCTAGGCTGGATTGAAATTGCGTGATCCGCCACGGCGCGCAGGACGCGGCGCATCGAGATGTCTGAAAAATCGGCGCTCAGCGGCCAGTGATAGGGCGATTTTTTCGGGAATCGCCCTGTCTGGCTTCTGGGCTGGTGGGTGGCGGACAGACTGTTTTTCTCGCCAGGAATCGAGATGTCTCACGCTCGCAGCGTCTTTTCGCGTAAGTAATTTCCCCGAGGCCCTGCTAAGGCGATTTCTTGTCCAGCGCCAGGTGCCGACTGACCGAAGAAAGATCTCGGCGCGACCGATAAGCAAAATCATAAGATGTCATTCATTCCGTCCAGAGACCTTCCCGGAGTCGACCCATTGGTGTTTGACTTCCCCAGCAGCACCCTGATCGTGAAGCTGTCAAATGAGGATTCATAAAATGCGCCTTGCCAACAGGACTCGCTGCACAGCCGTACTGCTTCTGTCGATGGCCTCACTGCAGGCCGCGGGCAGATCATATCTGCATGGTCATGTACCGGAGGCGATAGCTGCTTCCACGGCGGCGAGACCCATGGCGCGGTTGGACCGTTTGACCGTGGCTATCGGCCTGCCGCTCCGCAACCAGGACGAATTGCAGACGCTTCTCGATCAGGTTGTCGATCCCCATAGCCCGAGCTTCCGTCACTACTTGACCCCGGCACAGTTTACCGAACGCTTCGGCCCCACGGAAACCGACTACCAGGCGCTCACCTCTTTCATTGAAGCGAATGGTCTGTCGATAACGGGTACCCACCCAAACCGAATGATTCTGGATGTCGGCGGAACAGTGGCCGCGATCGAGAGCGCATTTCACGTAAACATGATGTATTGGCGCCATCCGACGCGCGGCGAGTTCTTCGCTCCGGATCGCGAGCCTTCGCTCGATACCAGCGTGCCAATTCTACACATCTCCGGCCTCGATAACTTTGTCATCCCGCGCCCGATGGATCTCAAGTCGCAGCCTCTCAGTACGGCGGCACTGCTGACCGCCGGGTCGGGACCCATGGGCCTGTTCAACGGCACCGACTATCGAAACGCCTACGCTCCAGCGGTGACGCTGGATGGCACCGGCCAGTCGGTCGGGCTGTTGGAGTTTGTCGGTTTTTACGCCGACGATGTGGCACTCAATTTCATTTATGCCGGGTTGCAGCCGGTCCCGGTGACCACGGTTTTGCTGGACGGGGTCAGTGGTGCGCCCGGTCCGGAGAATGTGGAAGTGACCCTGGATATCATGATGGCGTCGTACATGGCGCCAGGCCTCACCAACGTGATCGTTTACGAAGGCGGCAATTTTGACGATGCGCTGAATCGCATGGTTACCGACAACCTGGCCAGCCAATTGAGCTCGTCGTGGTCATTTGGCCCGATCGGCGACACGACCTTGCAGATCTTCACTGAGATGGCTACGCAAGGGCAGGCGTTCTTCCAGTCATCCGGCGACAGCGGGGCCTACACGGACGGGATCATGCCGCCGGCCGATATCCCGAACCTCACCACGGTGGGCGGCACTGTTTTGATGACGGCGGGCCCAGGCGGCGCGTGGCAATCGGAAACCACGTGGTCGGGATCGGGCGGGGGCGTCAGCACGTTTTTTCCGATTCCGAGCTACCAACAGACCGTGAACACGGCCGCGGCAGGGGGATCGGCAACCATGCGCAACATTCCGGATGTAGCCATGCTCTCGGTCGAGATCTTCCTGATCTGCAATAACGGACAGGGGCTCGAGCTTGGTGGGACCAGCGCCTCGGCACCTCTGTGGGCCGGTTTCATGGCATTGGTGAATCAGCAGGCCGCAGCCAATGAAACGCCGCCCATCGGATTCGCCAATCCCGCCCTCTACGCAATCGGCGCCGGGTCGAGCTACCAAAGCGATCTGCATGACATCACCACGGGAGACAACGGCGGCTTCAATGCGCTGCCGGGCTACGATCTCGCCACCGGATGGGGCAGCCCCGCCGGCCAGCCGCTCATCAACAGCTTGACCGGGAGCACGGGCGCGCAATCCTTTGGCCTCGCTGCCTCTGCGTCCACGCTCGCAATCACCGCGGGCACGAGCGGAAACAGCACAATCACGATTAGCCCCCAAAACGGTTTCACTCGTTCCGTAAACCTGGCGGCATCCGGCCTGCCAGACGGCGTCACAGCATCGTTTAACCCTGCCGCTGCCACCACGACGAGCACACTGACGCTCACCGCAGCCAGTTCCGCAGCTTCGTCAACATCGACTGTTACAATTACAGGCACTTCCGGCACCCTGACCGCCTCCGTGCAGCCGTCGCTGACAGTGACCGGGATTCCAGCATTCACGATGGGTGCATCGCCCGCAGTCCTGAGCATTCCTCAAGGCGCCAGCGGGAACAGGAGCATCTCGATCACTCCGGAAAACGGGTTCACAGGCACCGTGGCTCTGGCCGCAACGAGCCTGCCCCCCGGCGTCACGGCGTCCTTCACTCCGGCCAGCACAACCAAGACGAGCACGCTGAAACTGAGTGCGGCCAGCTCCGCCACGTTAGGAACATCCACAGTTACCATCACTGGTACTTCGGGCAGCCTGAGCAGCACGGCTTCGGTCGATCTTACGGTCACCGCAGAGCCGGTGTTCGCAATTTCGGCCTCACCGGCCAGCCTTACGGTTCTTCAAGGAGCCACGGGCGTCAGCACCATCACCATCGCTCCGCAGAACGGCTTCAGCGGTACCGTCGCTCTCGCGGCATCGGGCTTGCCAACGGGCGTCACCGCGTCGTTCAGCAAGGCAACCACCACGCAGCCGGGAACGCTGACCCTGACCGCCAGCGCCTCCGCCACCTTCGGAACCGCAACCATCACCATCACGGGGACTTCGGCCAGCCTTAGCAGCACCGCGGCCGTGAGCTTGACCGTGGCTGCGCCACCCAGCTTCGCGCTTACAGCATCGCCTACCAGCCTGACGGTTGTTCAAGGAGCCACGGGCGTCAGCACCATCACCATCGCTCCGCAGAACGGCTTCAGCGGTACCGTCGCTCTCGCGGCATCGGGCTTGCCGACGGGCGTCACCGCGACGTTCGGCGCAGCGACCACCACCACGCCGGGAACGCTGACCCTGACCGCCGGAGCTTCTGCCACCTTAGGAACCGCGACCATTACTGTTACGGGCACTTCGGGCAGCTTGCACAGCACCGCCACCGTGAGCTTGACCGTGGCTGCGCCCCCCAGCTTCGCGCTTACAGCATCGCCCACCAGCCTGAGTGTTCTCCCCGGCGCGAGCGGAGCAAGCGGAATCAACGTGGTTTCGCAGAAGGGATTCAACGGCGCGGTCGCTTTTTCGGCCACGGGTTTACCGTCCGGGGTCACCGCGACGTTTAGCTCCTTGGGCGCTTTCAGCAGCACGGCGACGTTCAGTGCCGTAGCCAAGGCATCCATCGGGCCCGCCACAGTAACGATTACGGGCACGTCCGGCAGCCTCACCGCCGAAGTCACTATCGCGCTCACAATAGTGCCGCAGCCTAGTTTCACCCTTGCCGCCACTCCCACGACCTTGAGCGTTACCCCAGGCGCGAGTGGCGCGAGCACCATCGCCATCACTGACATTTTCGGCTTCAACGGCACGGTGGCGCTGGCGGCGTCGGGGCTACCCAAGGGCGTTACAGCAACCCTCAGCGCGGTTAAGTCAGGGATTAGCACGGTGACTCTTACGGCAGCCAGTACCGCGGCTGCGGGCACATCCACCGTTACGGTCACGGGAACTTCGGGCACGTTGAGCAGCGAAGCGACGATCGCGCTCACCGTCAATCCTCCGCCTGGCTTCACACTCGCCGCCACTCCCGCCAGCTTGAGCGTTACTCCAGGATCGAGCGGTGCGAGCAGCATCGCCATCACTGATATATCCGGCTTCACCGGCACTGTTACATTATCGGCGTCGGGTCTACCCAAGGGCGTTACCGCGACTCTGGGCGCGGTCACATCGGGCAAAAGTGCGGTGCAGGTCGCGGCAGCGAGTTCAGCGGCCGAGGGCAGCTCGACGGTTACGATAACCGGCAAATCCGGCAGCCTGACCGAGACCACCAGCATCGTGTTGACCGTCGTGTCGGGGCCAACTTCGCACTGACCGCTTCCCCAACTTCGGTCGCCATGACGCAGGGCGCCACGGGCTTTACTGGCGGCTGCGCTTCGTTGCTGAATACCAATTACCCGCCGAGGACATAGCTGGCAATGCGCGGATCGTGGGCGGAATCGTGGTTAGGACGGCTCGGACATTGAAAGCGGTGCGCTGGTGCAACTCTCCACGGCGTAGCTTGCATCCCACCTTAAGCGCGTGAGCCAGGAGTGAGCAGTCGGCCCGTTCAATGTATCAAGTGAACCGCATTGGGGTTAGGACGCGCCATTTTTCGTAGGACCGCCGGCTGACGCGGTTAGCGCCTGGTCCAGGTCCTCCACGATATCTTCCACCGCTTCGATGCCGACCGACAGCCGCACCAGATTGTCGCGGATGCCCATGCGCTGGCGATGGCGCGGCGATATTTCGCGATGCGAGCTCATGGTCGGATAGAGCATCATGGTATGCACGTCCCCGAGCGACGTAGCGCGCACGATCATGCGCAGCGCGTTCATGAACCGGAAGACTTCCGCGCGGCCGGCGCCCTTCAATTCGAAGCTGACTATGGCGCCATACAGTCCGGGCGGCAGCAGGCGGCGGATGTCGGCTGCATCCGGGTGCGCGGGGTCCGCCGGAAAATACACGCGCTCGATAGCGTCGTGGGATGCCAGCCAGGAAGCCACCCGGCAGGCATTCGCGCACTGCCGCTCCATGCGCAACGGCAGCGTTTTGACGCCGCGCATCGTCAGATAGCTTTCGAAGGGACCGAGCACCGGACCGACGGCGCGCGACAGCGCCCGCAAGCCCTCGTAATGCGCCGCATCGGCTACCACGATGCCGCCCATCACATCGCCGTGTCCGGCCAGGTATTTGGTGGCGCTGTGTACGGCGAAATTCGCGCCCAGCTCCAGCGGCCGCAGCAGCACAGGCGTGGCGAAGGTATTATCCACAATCAACGCCGCGCCGGCCGCGCGCGCGATTTCGGCGATGCGGTCGAGGGGGGCTACGCGCAGCAGCGGATTCGAAATCGTCTCCACCAACACGCAGCCCGGTTTGGACTCTTCCATGGCCTTGCGAAACTCGTCCAGATCCCAAACATCCGCGAAACGTACGCCGACGCCGGATGCTTCCATCACATTCATGAGCAGGCTGACCGTGGCGCCGTACAGCGCATTGGCGGCCAGCACGGATTTGCGCCGGTCGGCCAGCGCCGCGAGCAGCGCCATGTGGATGGCCGCCATGCCGGAGCTACAAGCCAGCGCGCCGTGGCCGCTTTCGAGCGCGGCCGCCTGCTCTTCGAGCGCCGCATTCGTCGGATTGTCGTAACGCGCGTAACAGTAACCCGGGTCTTCCTGCCCGAAGACGCGATCCAACTCCTCCATGCTTTCGTAGAAGTAACTGGAGGCGGTATAAATCGGAGTAGTGACGGGCACGTGCGCGCCGGCCTTCTTCCGGTCGCCTGCATGCACGGCTTTGGTTTGTATTTTCACGATGACTTCCTCTTCCAGCGCGTCCCGGACTTGGTATCTTCCAGGACGATGCCCTGTTCCAGCAACTGCTGGCGGATCTGGTCGGAAAGCGCGAAATTACGCGCCTTCTTGGCATCGTTACGGGCGCTAATTTGCGCTTCAACCTCCGCGTCGCTTATCTGCCCGCTCTCGGCGGTGGGCTGCAGTACGGCAAACACGGAATCGAAGCGCGCCAGGAACTCCAGCGCGGATGCACGGTTGTCCGCCCGCATGTCACCCGCATCCATGGCGGTGTTGACCTCTCTTAAGTATTCGAACATGGCCGCCAGCGCTTCGGCGGTATTCAGATCGTCGTCCATCGCGGCCGCAAATTGCGCCTGTGCCGCAGCGGTGCGCTCCGCCAGCGCCGGGTTCAAGCCCACGGCGAACGCGCCGGTCTCCAGGCGAAGCTTGAAATTGCGCAGCCGCTCGATAGCGGTCTTGGCGGATTGCAGCCCGTCGAATGTAAAGTTGAGCGTCTTGCGGTAGGGCACCGAGGCGAGCAGATAGCGCACGGCTTCGGGCGCGTAGCCGCGGCCGAGTATGTCGCGTAGCGTGAAAAAATTGCCCAGCGACTTGGACATCTTCTGGCCTTCCACCATCAGGAACTCGGCGTGCAGCCAGAAGCGCGCGAAGGGCTTTCCGGTGAGGGATTCCGATTGCGCGATTTCGTTCTCATGGTGCGGGAAAATCAGGTCCACACCGCCGGCATGGATATCCAGCGTCTCGCCCAGATACTCAATGGCCATCACGGAGCATTCGATGTGCCACCCGGGACGGCCGGGGCCGATCTTCTCGTCCCAGAAAACTTCTCCCTCCTTGGGCGCTTTCCACAATGCGAAATCGCGCGCGTCCGCCTTTTCGTACTCGTCGACATCGACGCGCGCGCCGGCGCGGATGCCGCTGAAATCGTTGTGCGACAACTTGCCGTACTCCGGAAACGTCGAAATGCGGAAGTAGATGGAGCCCTCGCTCGA
Organism: Bryobacteraceae bacterium; assembly: GCA_035511215.1. Taxonomy (GTDB): domain Bacteria; phylum Acidobacteriota; class Terriglobia; order Bryobacterales; family Bryobacteraceae; genus Bog-159. The sequence goes on from DATKFU010000397.1 coordinate 10,212, forward strand.
GTAAGTGTGGCCGCCCGCCGACAGGCGCTCGATGGCTTCCGCCATTTCGTGAATATGTTCGGTGGCGGGCACCACGTGCTCGGGTGTCTCCAGCCGCAGCAGTGCGCAATCGTCGCGAAAAGCTTGCTTGTAGTGCGCGGTGTACTCGTCGAGCGATTGGTTGCGCGCCACGGCGTTGCGGATAATCTTGTCGTCCACGTCGGTGATGTTCATGACGTGGTCGAGTTGGAAGCCGCTCGCGCGCAGCCATCGCCGCAGGATGTCCATAAAAGTGAACGTGCGGAAGTTGCCGATGTGCGCGTAATCGTAAACGGTGGGTCCGCACGTGTACATACGCACGGTGTTGTCCCGCTGCGGGGAGAATTCGGAGGTTTGCTGCGTGAGCGTGTTGTAGAAGCGCAGGGACATAGCGAAGGGGAGATTTTATGGTAGCAGACGGAGGTGTTTCACACGAGTGTGAACACGGCACGCACGAGTGCGTGCGCCACGCTAGCGGAACCAGGCCTGCACGCCCTGCTGCAACGCCGCCGCGCCCGCCGCACCGGTCAGCGCGGTCATAAATGCGGGCACCGGACCGCGGCGTTTCCACTCTTCATGTACCGCGTGCGCACCCAGGTAGAACAGCCATCCGGCGGCCAGCGCCAGCGGATAGGCGATCCAGGAAGTGCCCAGTTGCGGGGCGATCGCCAGTCCCAGCATGCCGCCCGCGAGCGTGGTAGCTTCCACCAGCACGCCCCAAAACAGAGCGATGGAGCGCGACGAGACGGACGCGCGTACGATGGCGCCCAGCGCGATGCCCTCCGGGACTTTGTGCAAAGCCACCGCCAGCGCCACGGCCAAACGGATGCCGTGGTGCGAGGCCAGTTGCGCCGTAGCGACGCTCCAGCCATCGAAGAAGCTGTGCAGCATGCCGGCGCCAATCATGGGCGCGGCGAACCCGTGCAGCACGGTGGCGCAAGAGTCGTGGTCGTGATCGTGCGCGCAGGATGGGCACACCGGCGCGATGTGCCGGTTGATCCAATAGAGCAGGCCGTAACCTGCGGCGAAAAAAATAGCAGTCGCGGGCCAGCCGATCTCCTCCAGCAGTTCCGGCAAGAGACCGAAGAACACCACGCCCAGCAGCACGCCCGCGCTGAACGGAACGACCAGACGCGTGCGGCGCCCGGCGGTGGTCAGCCAGAGTCCGAGAAATACGCCGGCCACACCGATCAAGGTGGCGAGCAGCGTCGGTCCGATTCCGGTTGCGATTACGGCGGAAGACAAGTCTTCACGCTAGCACACGCGGATCCGGGGGTTCCTCGGTTCGCTTGCCAGCTTAAATGAGGATCAGCCCCCGCCGGATACCCAGGGTCACCGCTTCGGTCCGGGTCCCCGCATTGAGCTTGCTCAAAATGGACGCCACGTGAAACTTGGCGGTGTGTTCGGAGATGCCCAGCTTCCATGCAATCGTCTTATTTCCGTGCCCTTCGGCAAGCATCGCAAGCACTTGAATCTCGCGCGGCGTGAGCGTTTGCAGTTGCGCCGCCGGCAGCAGCGGCCGATCGGCCACCAGCGCGGTGATATCCTGCGGGTGCAGCACCACTAGTCCGGCGGCGGCCGCCTCGACAGCGGCCAGGATCTCGCGCGCACCGAGATCGCCGGGCAATACGGCGCGTATGCCGGAGCGGAGCGCATCGCCGGTCCAGGTGGATTGCAGATCCGGGGCGAGCACCACAATAGCGGGCGCGCCGTCGCGGGCGGCCAGTGCGATCAGGTCTTCGGGCGGCTCGTCATGATGCGCTTCGACGGCCGCCAGCAAGACATCGGGTTGATACCGATCGACTGCGGCGCTCAATCCGGCAAGCCCGGAGGCGCCCACAACCTGGATGCCGGCTCCCTGGGCTCCGACCGACTCGAGGCCGGCGCGCACGATCGCGGACGGGGCCGCGATCAGCAAACGAATCACGCCGCCTCCGCCACAGGACCCGCCAGCCGGATCGCCACTTCGCGCTTGGCGGCGCGGTCGCCACGCAGGAACTGTAGGTGGATGAGACCGCTTGTGCCGTCGAGCGTCTGGTGCAGATCGTCAACCGAGCGAAACGGCCGCCCCCCGGCGCCGATGAGAACGTCGCCGATCCACAATGGCGCGGCGGCTGCCGGACTTCCCGGCTCGACCTTGAGCACCAGCAGGCCGAAGCGCCGGTCTTCCAAACGCACCGGCTGCACCGTGACGCCCAGCGAGAACCCGGACGCGCCGCGCCGCAAAAAGGCGGTCACGGCATTGCCCGGAACAGCCGCGCCCAACCCGTTCACGATCATGGTGTTGATACCGATGACGCGGCCGTACGCGTCGGCCAGCGGACCGCCCGAGTTTCCGGGCGCCAAGCGCACGTCCGCCAGCACCCAGCTCTGGCCGCCGAATCCCGCCAGGCTGCCGAGCGCATGGACTACGCCGGTGGTGAGCGCGCCGATGAAGCCCATGGGGTTGCCGATGGCCATCACCAGTTCGCCTACACGCAGGGCGCCCGAATCGCCGAAAGTGGCCGCGGGCAACCCGGCGGCTGCCACCTGGAGCGTCGCCAGGTCGCGCCGCGCATCGCGCGCCAGCAATTTCGCCGGCAATTCGCGGCCATCCCAAAGCCGGACCGTAGCGCCGGCTGCGCGGGCAACGTGCGCATTCGTGACGATCTGGCCATCGGCCGTCGAGATCACGCCCGAACCGCCCGCATTCGCGTCGCGCAGGCGCACCTCGACAGTAGAGCGGCGCAAGCGTTCCGCAATTTCTCCGAAGGCGCGCGCCATGTCAGTCTTCCCTCCTGGGCCGTTCACCCACCGTTATATTCAGTTCGATGACCTGCCCGCCGCGCACGATGCGCGCCGCAACCGGCTTGCCGACGGACTCGCGGTCGAGCACGGATTGGATGTCGTCGGTATCGCGCACGGGCTTGCCGTCGAGCGCCACCAGGATGTCTCCGATGAGCACGCCGGCGCGCGCGGCCGGTCCATCCGGCTCGGCGGAAAGTGAGATCAGGCCGGTATTGCCATCCGGCAGCGCGACCGGATGCAGCCCCAGACCGAGGTAGCCGCGCGCAACATGGCCGGTGCGCAGCAGTTCATCGACAACGCGGTTCACGGTGGAAGCGGGCACGGCCAGCCCCGCGATGCGAGAGAGCGCGCTGGTGGCGATGCCCAGCACGCGGCCTGTAGTATCCACCACGGCGCCGCCGGAACTGCCCGGGTAGAGCGTGAGATCGAGCCGCAGATATTGATCGATCTGCCCGCCGCGCCAGGAGCGCCACGGCCCGCTGACCGCGCTCATAATGCCCATGGTGGCGTTGACTCCGGAATCCGGCGAGCGGCCGATGGCTAGCACCACCTGGCCGGGCTTCAGCGTTTCAGTGGCGCCGAAAGCGGCCGTGGGCGCGCCGTTTTCGGCCAGCTTTAACACGGCCAGATCGGTACCGGCATCGCGGCCCGCGAGCGTGGCCGAACTGGTGCGGCCGTCCGGCAGCGTGATGCCGATCTCGTCGCGGCGGCGGATGGCGTGCTCGGCGGTGACCACGATGCCGGGCCGCCAGAGCACGCCGCTAGAAGCGAAACGCGGACGGGCGTTCACGGCCACCACGGCGCGGCCGGCCTGCTCCACGGCTCCGGCCAGTTCATTGGATAAGGCGACTAATTCGTTTTCCATGCTTCCAGCATGGCGCAGGCAGCGCGCGCCGTACACCGGCAAATCGGGCAGGGCAGGCCTGGAAGAACGGCTAGCGGGCATTCGGTATGAGAAAAAGCCCCGAGCGTTCCACCTTTCCCTATGAGAGCAACCTAAGCGGATCCTCAATGCAGGAATACGATGTAACCTTGAAGCTGATGTTAAAGGGTTCAGCCACGCTCACCGTACGCGAATTGACGGGCACCGCGGTGGTGAAGTGGTTGGACGCGGAATTGCCAAAGGTGCAGAAAGCGCAGAACCTGCGGTTGGATCTGCTAGGCCAGGCCGTCGGCGGCGAACTGATCCACATTGAACTGCAAAGCGGCAATGATGCGGCGATGCCGTTCCGGATGATCGAATACTGTCTCGGCGTGCAGCGGCTGTTCGGACAATTCCCGCGGCAGATTTTGCTCTACGTGGGTGAATCGGCTTTGACCATGCAGAGGGAACTGCGCGGCCCGGGTTTGTCGTTCGATTCGATCTGATCGACATTCGTACCCTGAACGGCGACCGTCTGCTGGAGAGCGAGCAGGTCGGCGATAATGTCATTGCGATTCTGACGCACTTGCGGGACGATAAAGAGGCGGTCCACAAGATAATGGAGCGGATCGCCGGTCTGGCGATTTCGGAACGGGAAACCGCGCTAGCCCAGTTGATGATCCTGGCCGGATTGAGGCATCTGGCAGGGACCGTGGAGGAGGAGGCACAGAAAATGCCGATCGATCTCGATATTCGGGACCACGAGGTTTTGGGCCCCATAATCATAGAAGCGGAACAGAAAGCCCGTCAGAAGGGCCTGCAGGAGGGCCGCCAGGCAGGCGAGCTCACCGTTCTCCGGCGGCTAATTGAGAAACGTTTCGGCGCACTCCCAGGTTGGGCCCGCGAAAGGCTCGCGTCGATGCCGGCGGCGGAGCTTGAAGATCTGGGTGAGCGCTTGCTGGATGCCGTGAGCATGGACGAACTGCTGATGCAAGACCGTCCGCCAAAAGGGTAAAGTCTTCGGCTAAAACGTGCGCCGCAGATAAGCCGAAATCAGAATAATGAACAACCCGGAGATGGCGGCCCCGGCGAAGAGGCGGCCGCGATGTTCCGGGTTCTTGGTCACCGATACAATGCCCACCGCAAACACGTGCGCCACCAGCAGTAGCTTCAGGCTGAGCAGAATGTAGTAGCGCGGGTTGTGCCCCGGATTGGACGCCAGGTTATAGCCGCCCGAGACCAGCAGTGCGGCGATGGCGCCGAAGACCAGCGGGCGAAAGAGCGCTGCGGTCCTGTCAACCAGCGCTTTGCGCGCGTCCGCGGCGAGGACCCCGGCTGCCGGAACAAGTACCAGCCAGCCGTACAGCATGCCGCCAACGAGTGTCGCGACCGACACGAGATGCAACCAGCGCATGAAGATGCCAAGGGCTTCGAACATGGGTTGATTATACAATCGTTACTTATGGTGCATGAGATCCTGCCGGTTGGCATGCTGCAATGCAACTGCTCCATTTTCGGCGACGAGCAGTCGGGCGACGCCCTGGTGATCGATCCGGGCGACAACCTGGCGGAGATCGAGCGCATCGTGGCGCGCCATGGCCTGCACGTGAAGGCTATCGTGATCACGCACGCGCATATCGATCACATCGGCGGCGCGCACAAGCTGCACGCGTCTACCGGCGCGCCGGTCTATATGAATGAAAACGACGACAAGCTGCAGGACATAATGGACATGCAAGCCGCGTGGCTGGGCGTGCGCACGCCGGAACGGACCGTGATCGACGCCCCGGCGCGCGATGGCGACATTCTGCGTGCGGCCGGCGCGGAGTTCCACGTGCTGCATACGCCGGGCCACACGCCGGGAAGCATCAGCCTATGGCTGCCCTCCGAGAAGAAGCTGGTGGCCGGCGATACGCTGTTCCGCGACAGCATCGGGCGCACCGATCTGCCGTTCGGCGATGGCGACCAAATCCTAAAATCGATTCACGACAAGTATTTCGCGCTGCCGGATGAAACCATAGTGGTGCCAGGCCATGGTCCGGTGACCACGCTGGGCCGCGAGAAACAGCTCAATTATTTCCTGCAAGGGATGTAGATGCAGATACCCAACTGGCCAATTTCGACCGGGCGCGAGATCGAACTGTTGCGCGAAGTGCTGGAGAGCGGGCGCTGGGGCGGACACAGCGATTTTGTCAAACGGCTGGAGCGCGAGTTCGCGGGCTTCACGCATTGCGCGCACGCTGTTTCGGCCATGAACGGCACGGTCACGCTGGAGATGGCGTTGTGCGCGGCCGGCGTGGGCGCGGGCGACGAGGTAATTGTGCCGGCCATTTCATTCGTTTCGACAGCCATGGCGGTGTCGCGCGTGGGCGCCGTGCCGGTGTTCGTGGATATTGAGCCGCTGAGCTTCAATATGGACCCGGAACGCGCCGCCGCTGCGATCACGACACGGACGAAGGCCATCATCGCTGTGCTCTTCGGCGGCGCCATCGCGGATATGGACCGGCTGGTGCCGTTGGCCGCCGAGCGCGGTCTGGCGCTGATCGAAGACGCGGCCCACGCGCACGGCTCGGAATGGGCCGGCCGCCGCGCCGGCAGCCTGGGCCTGGCCGGCTCGTTCAGCTTTCAGAATTCGAAGGTGATGACGGCGGGGGAAGGCGGCATGCTGACCACGAACGACGCGGCATTCGCCGAGCGCGCGTGGTCCATCATGGAGCAGGGCCGTAAGCCCGGCGGCGGATGGTTCCATCACTACGCGTTGGGGAGCAACTACCGGATCACCGGTTTGCAGGCGGCCGTGCTGCTGGCGCAACTTGAGCGGCTGCCGGAGCAGATCTGCCGCCGCACGCGCAATGCGGCGCTTCTGCGCGCGGAGATGGCGGGCGTCAAGGGGCTGGCGTTTCAGGCAGTCCCCAGGCAGCAGAACGCAAACTCCTGGTATCTGCTGCTGGGCCGTATCGACGCGCAGCGCATGGGCCGCACGCGCGACGAGTTCCATCGCGCGCTCACCGCGCAAGGCGTGCCCTGTACGCCGTTCTATCCACACCCGCTCTACGGCAATCCGCTGTACCGGGAGGGCGGCTGCCGCGTGGAGCCTTGCCCGGTGGCCGAAGCCTGTATCGGCGATGCCTTCTGGCTGCCGCATCGCACGCTGCTGGGCGATGCGGGGACCACGCGCGAGATCGCCGGTGCCATAATTAAAGCTTGCAGTGAGGCGTCAATATCATGAATAACGATCAAAATCCAATTAGCCGGCGCGGGTTTGTCCAAACCGCGGCGCTGGCAGCCGGAACGCTCGCGGCGTCCGACCTGACGCGCGCCGCCGTGCCGGCCGCCGCTGTGAAAATCGGCCTGTACAGCATCACATACGGGGGGGTCTGGTATCGCGGAGATGCCCTCACCGTGGAGCAGGTCATCGGCCGCGCTCACAGGTTCGGATACCAGGGCGTGGAAATCGACGGCAAACGTCCGCACGGCAACCCGCTCGACATGGCGCAAGCCCGCTGCCGCGAACTGCGCCGCCTGGCCGCCGACCAGGGCCTGGAGATCTACGCCGTGGCCGCCAACAACGATTTCAGCAGCCCCATTCCGGAGCATCGCGAATCCCAATTGGTCTATACGCGGGAGTTAATGCGTATGACCGGCGATCTGGGCGCGAAGGTGCTGCGCGTCTTCCTGGGCTGGCCGGGCGTAACTCTGCTGCCCGAAGGCGGCGGCAGTTACGATTTTGCGAAGACGGTGTGGAAGGACGAGCATCAGGCTTTCTCCGCCGAACAAACATGGGCCTGGAGCCGCGCAAGCCTGACCGAAGCCGCCAAACTCGCTGGCGATTTTGGCGTGACCCTGGCTTTGCAGAACCACCCGCCGGTGATCGACAAGGGCTACATCGACAGTCTGCGGATGGTCAGAGAAGTGGCATCGCCGCATCTGAAGATGTGCTTCGACGCGCGGTTGGAGCATAGCCTCGACGAGGCGGCCGTGCGCAAAGCGCTGAACGAGATTGGCCCGCTCCAGACGCTGTGGCATTACGGCGGCGAGTACGACCGGGCAGCTAACGGAATCGCGGTGAAAGGCGACGAGAAATGTCTGGCGGAAATGCTCGGCCTCTACGACATTGGCTACCAGGGTTATGCGGGTTTTGAGTTGTGCCATCCGCTGCCGATAGAGAACGGTCAGACGGTGGGTCTGGACTTTGTCGACAAAAACGCCCAACTGGCGGCCGAATACATGCGCGGGATCCAGGCTGAGGCGAAGAAACTGCATACATCTCGGAGCTGAGCGCCTGTGTCGTAGCTTTATGTTTTGGTGAGCCGGGCGAGACTCGAACGCGCGACCCGGTCCGTTCTCTATCAACGACCTAGGTGCGCTTACCTGCCACGACACATTGGCGCCTCCACTATGAGACAATGCATCGTATGCCCACATTCTCATTTGGGCTGACCGGGCCTCTTAGCAAGGAAGACGCCTTCCGTTATGAATTGGATTCCCCCCCCC
>DATKFU010000398.1:0-44682 GCA_035511215.1 Bryobacteraceae bacterium
CACTCAAAGCGGAAGCCAAATCCGACGAGCCGAAGGCCCGGCGCACTCCAAGATCCCGAAAGCGACAAAAGTCGACGAAATGCAACCCCCTTCCCGCTTTTTCAACGCGCCACTCGTCGCCGTCGCGCGCGATCGACGGACAGATCGACATCGGCGACTGGGTTCCGGTAGCATCAGTCGGCAGGGACGCATTCCTCCAGTGCACTGGCATGTGGGGCAAGCTCCGCGCCGCGGCCCCGCAGACCGCCTGCCATCTTTCATCCGGCATACGTGAAGATTCCGCACACCTGCATCCGCAGCGGATACACGTTAACATCCGCTATCTCGGGCAAATCGCTTTGCCAAGCGCCCGAAGCAGATGGCCTGCAATGTGCAATAGCGACCGTCCGGCAGGGTGGGTAGGGCACTCCGGCAAGTTGGGCGTGCCTTCAGGCACTGCCGCAAGTTGCCCCGCGGATGCCGAACGGGGTATTGTGGTTATTCGTAAAGATTTGTGAGAGGGCGTACCCCGGACCCACCGGCGGTTCGTCACTGGACTTCGAACAGAAATAAGCTTGTGAGCTTGATTCTTCAGTTGCTGCCCTTGCTTTGGCCGCGGGAATTTTGCAAATAGGGGGTTGTACCCAGGTTGTGCTCAGACAAATCGCGGCTCTAGCCGTGCTTCTTGGCGGCGTCGCCGCTTTCGCGCAAGACTCGGCGACGCTGACTGTTACGGTTTTCGATCCCAGTGCCGCAATCGTGCCGGGCGCTAAAGTGGCGCTCACGGATTTGCACCGGGGCACTGTGACCCAGGTGGAAACCGGCGACAGCGGCTTTGCCGTCTTCGATTTCCTGCAGCCCGGAGACTATTCTCTCGTCGTGGAAAAGCCGGGTTTCGAAACACACCAGGTCAATCTATTGACGCTGCAAGTGCGCGACCGGCAGACTTTTCGCGTGGAACTCAAAGTAGCTGTCGCCGGCACCAGCGTGCAAGTAACCGCGAAAGCCCAGACTCTTTCGAGCGGCGCCGCGGAAGGCGTCTCGCTCGAACAGAATTATGTTCAGGATCTCCCGGACAACGGGCGCAATGCCGAATCGCTGATATTTATGGCGCCCGGCATCGTCCCGGCGACGGACGGTTCCGGCGGCTTCGACGCTAACGGACTGCGCTCTACTACGAACTACTATACGCTCGACGGCGTCAGCCTGAATCAATCGCCCTCCGGCGGCGGCACTCCGTTCGGCGGCGGTGGCGGCGGCGGTTTTGGGCGCGGCGGTTTCGGCGGCGGCGGTGGCGCGGCCGCGCTGGGCGGCGCGAATGCTTCCACGTCCCTGATCTCCATCGACACCATGCAGGAGATGAAAGTCCAAACGTCCTCTTTCGCGCCGGAGTTTGGCCGCTCGCCGGGAGCGCAGGTGGTCATGACCAGCCGCGGAGGCACGAACAGCCTGCATGGCACGCTCTACGATTACATACGCAGCGGCGCGTTTGACGCGAACGACTGGTTCGCCAACGCCGGCGGATACGGAAAGGGCAGCGAACACCAGGAGCGTCCAGGCGGTGTGTTGGGCGGTCCCATCACAAAAGACAAAACGTTCTTCTTCATCGCTTTCGAAAAGCTGACGCTTACGTCTCCGGAATCGCTGGTTGCGGATGTGCCCGATGTAGCCTCCCGGGCCACAGCCCGCACCACTCTGCTCCCGTACCTGAACGCATTTCCCATTCCCAACAGTACCGAGTTGGGGCTTGAAGGCGCGGTTTACAACGCTGTCACGTCCAATCCTTCCGACAGCAGCACCGGCAGCATCCGTGTCGATCACGTTCTGAATCCCCGCACCACGTTGTTCGCCCGTTATAGCCTCACGCCCTCCAATACTCAGCAGCGCGGTACGCAATTTTCTACTCCCAACGTCCTCACGGAACAGTCTTCGCGTTCTCAACTCGCCACCGTCGGAGCGACCCATGAGTTCGGCAACGGCGCTCTCAACGATCTGCGTGTGAACTACTCGACGGCTACGTCAACCGGGACCTCCACGATGGACAATTTCGGCGGCGCCGTCCCCCTGACGGATTCCGAAATATTTCCGGCAGGTGTCACTACCGCCACCGGCGCGTTTAGCCTGAATGTTCTGGGATTCGCGGGATACTCTTTTGGGGGGCGCTCGGACAATCGGCAGCAACAGTTCAATGGGGTCGATAGCTTGTCGAAGGTCTACGGCAGACACAACGTAAAGACCGGCGTGGATTTCCGGGAAATCCTGCAAACCACGTACCGTAACCCCTACAGCGTCGGCGTTTCTTTCAATGGAGTCAGCGACACCACTATATCCGGCGCCGCGAACCAGTATGCGCTGTTGACGGGTGACGCCCTGAATGTCCAGGTCACCTCCAGCGTGCCTGAAGTGTATCCGACTTATAGAAACGTATCCATCTACGGACAGGACACCTTCAGGGCCACCGAGCGGACCACTGTTACATACGGCGTGCGCTGGGACCTCAATCCGGCGCCTACCGCGCGGGAGGGTCCGCAGCCTTTCGCGTTATCCAGCGATGCCATTGCCGGGGTTACCCAGAATCAACCGATCTATGCTACTCAGTGGCACAACTTCGCCCCGCGTGTCGGAATCGCCTACTTGTCCGATGACGCACCGGGACGCGAAATGACGCTGCGCGCCGGATTTGGAATGTTTTACGACGTAGGTTACGGAGTCGTCGGCCAGGCATTCTTCGGCGCCCCTTACGCGGATGTGCGCACGGCCTCCGAGATAGGCTTCCCGCTGGCCCCCGGCGACCTCGCTGTACCGGTTCTGCCGCCTATACGCCCTTATGGACAAATCCTGACCGGCACCTCCGGCTTGCTTTCGCCTCTGATCTACCAGTGGAACGGCACCTGGGAAAAGAATTTCGGCGTGGGGCAGACCTTGAGCGTGAGCATTGTGGGCAGCAAAGGCAACAACCTGCTGCGGACCTCGACTACAGCCTCGTACACCAACGCATACGATATTCTTCAGGAAGTGACTAACGGTGCGCAATCCGACTATGATGGCGTGCAGGTCCAGTTCCGGAAACGGCTCAGCAGCAGACTCCAGACACAGTTGAGTTACACCTGGTCCCATTCCATCGACAGCGCTTCCTCCGATTCGTCATTCGGCGGCGGCTTCGCCACCCTGTTTGGCGGCGAGAGAGGCGACTCGGACTACGACATCCGGCAGAATGTGAGCTTCTCGGGTTCGTATCGGCTGCCCTCCCCCGGGGCGGGACGTATGTACGCTCCCTTTAAGGACTGGTATCTGGACTATGTGGCATCCGCGCATACCGGGCTGCCTTTCGATCTCTCGGCCGTCAGTTCGTCCACCAGTGCGGCGGCGGCGGGTTGCAACACCACCAGCACCAACAACGGTGTGGCGACCACTGGCCTTTTCGCCAATGTGCGGCCCAGTTACGTGGGCGGGGCCATCTGGATCGACAATCCCGACGTGCCGGGAGGGCGCGAGTTGAACAGCGCCGCCTTCATTACGCCGTGCGGCTTCGCGCAGGGAAATATGGGACGAAACGAGCTGCGTGGGTTTGGGTTCGCCCAACTGGACCTGGCGCTGCGCAAAGTGTTTCCCATCACCGAGCGCTATCGATTCAGCATCGGCTTAGAGGCCTTCAACGCCCTGAATCATCCGAACTTCGCTAACCCGTCTTCCCAGGAAGGCGCCAATCTGGCCAGCCCGGACTTCGGCGTTGCCACCCAGATGCTGAACCAGTCGTTCGGGGGCGGTGTGAATTCCTTATACCGTTCCGGCGGGCCAAGATCCATGGAGCTTGCGTTACGCCTGCAGTTCTAACCCGGAGAAAGTTATCGATGACTCTTGCACCATTTTCGAAAGCCGCTCTTTTCGGTTGCCTGTTTCCCGGCTTTCTTTTGCTGGGCGCGGACGACACGGCGCCTTCGCCGCTCCGCCGCCTCACGATCGGCATCCATGTGATGTACTTTCCCACTACTCTGGTGAACACCCGAAATGTCATCACAATTACGGAAAATACCAACCCGGTAGTGCAATATAACTACACCGCAACGTCGACTTCGGCCAAATGGGGACCCGGAGGCATGGCGGAATATCGTCTGACGGACCACTGGGCGCTGGCGGGTGAAATTCACTTCCATCACGTGGACTACACGGAGAACGCCGAAATCCTTACCGGCTACAATAGCAGCACCACCGGCGGCGATAATCGCCCAGTCACTAATACCTCCACTTACTCGCAGGTTAACTATTACGAGTATCCGCTTTTGGCGCACTATTATGGCTTCTGGTCGCACGGCTGGAAGCGCAGGGCCTTTTTCACCGGCGGTGTGGAGTTGCGCCACGTGGGCAAGATACGCACCGGAAACGACTTTACTTACCCGAGCGGCTTGACGGATTACAACGAAAATCCCGCTACGCCGAATAAGGTCAACGACCTCGGGGTTGTGGCGGGACTGGGTATGCGCTTTGTCGACGAATTCCACATCCGGATCGTGCCGGAAATGCGGTTTATCCGCTGGCAGGCGCCCACTCTCCAAGGCGCAGCTTACAGCGCGGTGGTGAACCAGTTGGAGGCCGGACTGACTCTGTCATTCTGAGAGACGGCAGGCTATCCCCTCAGGCGTTTCTCTCCGGCTTCATCACCGCCACGTAGCTCAAGTTACGGTAGAGCTGATTGTGATCGAGACCGAAGCCGATCACGAAACGGTCGGGAATCTCGAAACAGCGGAACTCCACGGGGATTTGCACCAGCCTGCGCGAGTTGCGGTCCAGGAACGTGCACACGGCCAGCGAGTTGGGTCCCCGGCTGGACAGCGTTTGCAGAAGGTAGCGCAGCGTCAGCCCGGTATCCACGATGTCTTCCACTAACAGCACATCTTCGTTTTCGATGCCGTCGTCCAGATCCTTGGCAATGCGCACGATGCCTGGCGCGCTGGACTTGTTCGAGAACGTCGAGATGGCCAAGAAATCTATCTTCACCGGTATCTGAATCTGGCGCGCCAACGCGGTAAGAAAGAACACCGAGCCCTTCAGCACGCCCACCAGTTTAAGCGGCTTGCCCCTGTAGCGTTCGCTGATTTCCGCGGCCACCTCCTGGATGCGCTGCGCAATCTGCTCTTCGGTGAAGAGAATGCGTTCGATGCCGGGCGGGTCCTTGCTGGTGGCTTCGCGGCTCATGCTTTTACGGACCGCTCCGCCAGGCCGTACTTGAAGATCAGGTTTTCAAAATCCTTCTGATAGAATACCTGCACGTTCAGGTGCGGATACCGCTCCCGCAGCAGCCGGATCTTGCGGTTCTTGCGCGTCACCAGGGACTGTTTCATGGTAGTAAGTTCCACGTACAGGTCGAATTCCGGCAAGTAGAAATCGGGCGTGAACGATTCGGAAATGCGCCCCTCCGCATCCCACTGTACCGGAAAATTGCGCGGCTCGTACTCCCACGCGATGCGGTAGAAATCCAGCAGGTTGGCGAAGACCTGTTCGCTTTGATGGGCGAAGTTTTTGCCGGGCAGCCGTACCACGCCGGGCGGCACGATGCCATGCCGCGCCAGGCGCAGGCGGATCTGAAACTGGATCTGCGCCTCGGCCGCCGCCGACAGAAAACCGCGCTCCTTCAGGCCCAGTGCGCGCACGGACCCCTGAATCATCTCCACCATCTGTTCGGAGTCCATGGATTCGGCGTTCAGAACCAGGTCGAACCAGTGAGGGAGGGCCGTGGCCCTGCCGGACGTGTCTTTGTACTGGGCGCGCTGCCCTGCATCCAATTCGCGCAATAGTTGGCGGGCGGCGCCACGTTCGAGGCGCCGGTCCAGCATGAGATTGCCGGTGCGCACGGAATCCGGCGCGACGATGTGCACGCGCAGCGTGCCGGGGAACTGTCGCGAAAGAATCTCGGCGCCCGCCGCGCAGTACACCATATGGTGAACGGTCGCCAGCCGCGCCAGGATGGACGCCACCAGATCGGGGCGGGCCTTTCGCGGCACCTCGGCGTCCATACCAAATTCGCGTTCGATGAGTCCGTGAATCCGCGATTCATTGACCAACTCGAACTCCAGGCGGTGCGCGGACAGGCGCGCCACTTCTTCGAACCGGCAACCGGGCTGTCCGGAAACGGCGATCAACGCCATGTCATTAGCTAATGATATCAAGGTGCGCTGCGGCCGGACCGTTCCGGAGCCGCCGCTGCCGGCCGCCGGCAAGCGTTTCCCACCAAGCGCGCACCCGCCGCCGCGTTGTAACATCGAACCTTGGCGCTTTGCCTATGAACAAATCGGTCGGGTTGGCCTTATTTGTAGCCATGGCGCTGTTATTCTTCATCGCCAATCGCAGCGCCTCCGGTGGTTTCTTCCAGGGCGATGAGCTAGATAGCCTGAGTTGGACGCCCCAGATTCCGGCCGCCGACTTCGTCAAGGATCTTGTCAGTCCCGTTTACAATGGCCGGAATTTCCGGCCGGTGGGCCACTTCTATTTCCGGATGATGAGCCGCGCCTTCGGGCTCGATTTCCGGCCCTACCTTCTGCCCCTCCATCTGGTTCACCTGCTCAATGTGTGGCTGCTATGGCTGGTTTTGCGGAATGTGGGCGCCTCCCCTTTCGCGGCCTGCGCGGGCGCTCTGTTCTTCGCCTTTCACATGGCCGTGTTCGACGTGTACTGGAAACCCATGTACGCCTTCGATCTGTTCTGCGCCACCTTTTGCCTGCTTAGCCTCCTGTGCTGGATCAAACGCCGGTGGGTGCTGTCGTTCCTGGCCTATTGGTTGGCGTATAAATCGAAGGAGTTGGCCGTGATGCTGCCGGCCGTGCTGGCTTGCTACGAGCTCTGGTTCGGCAAGCGTCAATGGCGGCCGCTGATCCCGTTCTTCCTGGTGTCGCTCTCCTTCGGGCTGCAGGGCATCTTCCAACACCCTAACCAGGATAGCGGCTACGCCTTCCGGTTCACTCCAAACGCGGTGGCCGCGAGCGCGAAGTTCTACGCGGGGGAGCTGTTCGGCGTTCCTTTCGCGGGCTTCGCGCTGCTCGCGCTTCCCGCCGTCCGCCGCGACCGCCGGGTATGGCTCGGCGTGGCCACCACCGTCCTGTTTTTCGTCCCGCTGGTTTTTCTGCCGGGACGCCTCTTTAGCGCTTATTGGTACGTGCCGTTGATCGGGGTGGCGATGGCCCTGTCCTCCCTGGCGGACGCCCGCTTCGGTTTCCTGGCCGCCGTTTTCCTCGCGGCATGGCTGCCCTGGAACTACCTCGACCTTCGCGACTACCGCCGCCAAAAGCTGGCCGAAGACGCCGGCAACCGCGATTATGTAGCGCAGTTGCGAGCCTCCGCCGCCTCGATCCAGGGCATTCCGATATTCCTCTATCACGGCATGCCGCCCTCGTTTCCTCCCTGGGGGGCAGCGGGCACATTGCGCTATTTACTGGACCTGGACGTAAAGATGTATCCCATGGAAGACCCCGCGGCGAAAGCGCTGCTGCAGAGTCCTGGTGTCGCGACGCTCTTCTGGGTGCAGCCCAACCGCAAGCTCTGGATTGCGGTCCATAATCCGCAAACGTTGGATACCACCTACATCATGATGAACGAGTTGACGCCGTTGTGGCAGTTGACCGATGGCTGGTTTGGGCTCGAAGATGGTTTTCGCTGGTCCGCGCCGCGCGCCACGGCCCGCTTATACCGCGCGCCGCGGGCCACGCAATTCGAGGTGGTTTTGAACATAGGCCCGCGACTGCTCGCCTCGCTTGGGCACAGCGATTTCAGCGCGCGGTTGAACGGCGTGCCGCTGGGGACCGTCCGCTTGACGGAGTTGGGCATCCGCGCCGTGCGTTGGCCGCTGCCGCACGGCGCTCCCGGAACCGTCGAGGTTGAGTTTCAGGCCGATCCGCCATATCGCCTTCCGGGTAACGACCCGCGCACGCTGGGCGCCGCGATTGTGTCTTTCGGATTTCTGCCATCGGGGCGCTAAGGCTTGGTTCCGATGGAGACGAACTGGCGAGCTAGGCTGCCGGGCAGGGTTGGAAGGACGACCAATCAATACCCTGCTGAAACTCCTCATTAGGCTGGAAAGTCACTTTGAAGGTAAATGCGAACTGGGTCGGACCGTGCGTGTCGAGGTGAGCCAGGCGCTTCTTGGCCTCGTCGATACCGGGAATGTGTCCGGCGGGCACCCACCACAACCCGGCATATGCACCCGCGAAATTCTCGAACCACTGGTGCCGTTGCCGCAGCAATTCCGCATGCGCCGTTCGGTAAACATATAGCCTCAATGCGTCGATCGTCTCCCAAACCGACATATTGAGAAGGATTCGATCATCGGCAAAGGGCCACAAGTATGTGGCGTTCCCCTCGGACGTTTGAAGCCGCCAAACGAAACCAGGAGCGTTATCGGCGAGAGCGTTGATTTCATCCAGCCGCGCGACGAATCCTGCCATCAAAGGGGCGTCGAGTGGACCCTTGATGCGGCCGATATTAACCTGAGCGATGTGGTATTTGGCCATTCCCGTCCTCTTGTGCCAGCTTATCAAAGCGACGGGCGATGCGCGGCGGAGGCGAGCCGATCGGGGGAGGCCCTCCGCTGAAGGCTCCATGTTAGAATCGAGGTTACAATCCAAACGCAAACCTCTTCTCAAAGGAAGTCCCGCATGGCACATGACAACGATGTGACCCGCCGTGATTTTGTCAAGGCAGCCAGCGCCGTTTCGGCCGTAGCCGCCGCCCTGCCCGCCGCTCAAGGCGCGCCGTTTATCCAGAAGGTGCATGCCGCCAACGACCAGGTGCAGTATGGCTTTATCGGCACCGGAAGCCGTGGCACGTACCTGCTCAAGCATCTCCACGAAACCGACGCGGGCCGCTGCATCGCGGTGTGCGACAACTATGACGTGAACCTGAAGAAGGGCGTGGACACCGCCGGTAACAATCCGGCCCCCTACAAGGACTACCGCGAACTGCTGGCGCGCAAGGACATCGACGCCGTACTGATCGCCGTGCCCCTTTACGAGCACTTTCCGATTACCAAAGACAGCCTGCAAGCGGGCAAGCACGTCTTCTGCGAGAAGAGCCTGGTGCATAAGGCGGAAGAGGTGCACGCCCTGCGCGCGCTGGTGGCCGACCACCCCAAACAAGTGCTGCAGGTGGGCTTGCAGCGGCGCTACAGCCAGTTCTACCAGACGGCCAAGCAGATGATCGATCAGGGCATACTCGGCAATGTCACGCACATACGCGGCCAGTGGCATCGCAATTCCAGCCAGCGGCGGCCGGTGCCGGATCCCGCGCTGGAGCGCCAGATCAACTGGCGCATGTACCGCGAGTACGCCGGAGGGAACACCGCCGAACTGGCCTCGCACCAGATCGACGTGGCCGATTGGATGTTCGGCTCGCCGCCCGACTATGTGATCGGCGTGGGCGGTATCGATACGTTTAAGGACGGCCGCGACACCTACGACAACATTCAGTTGATCTACGTTTACCCCAACGGCCGCAAGCTGTTGTACAGCTCCATCAGCACCAGCTCGCACCTGGATCTGCTGCAGGCG
This sequence comes from Bryobacteraceae bacterium, assembly GCA_035511215.1. GTDB lineage: Bacteria > Acidobacteriota > Terriglobia > Bryobacterales > Bryobacteraceae > Bog-159. Next base: position 9,513 of record DATKFU010000398.1, read on the forward strand.
CAGCGCCAGGAGTTCGGCGAAGTGATCATGGGCACCGCGGGCGCCATCGAGATCACCATCGGCGACGATAACCATCCGGCCACGGCGCTGTGGTATCGCGAACCGAAACCGGTATCGGCCCCGGAAGTAAAGAAAGCCACGGACAAGAAGGATACATTCAAGGCCGGCGCCACCATGACCACGGCGGCGGCTTCGCGCGGGATTCCGCTGCTGCTGCCGAAGGACTCGGCGGAATCCAACGACTCCTTCCTGCAGCGCGAAAGCAAATTCGCGCGGCGCTGGCTCTACAGCAAAGGCATCATGGCGCCGGAGGAGGACCGCAATCCGGTGACGGTGGAACTCGAAGACTTCTTCCTGTGCTGTAAGGACCCGGCCAACCACAAGCCGAAATCGAACCTGCAAGTCGGGTTGAACGATTCCACGGCGGTGATCCTATCGAATCTGGCGATGGATGAGCACCGCCGCGTGGACTTCAGCGAGATTCAGACGCTGGGCCTCCGCGGCGCGCGTTCTTAAGGTTGGCGCCGATTACTGGCTCAGACCGCCCGCGCGGCGCCCTACCATCTCGATCAAGCGGGGATCGACATCCACGCCAATCACGCAGGACGACACCAATGCGGCGAGCCGCTGGCGGGCGCGCGCCAACCGAAGCAATTTGACTTCTGACGGGCCGCCTGAAAAAATGAGAGAAGCCCAGCCAAATTGTGCGGATGTGGCGGAATTGGCAGACGCGCTAGATTCAGGTTCTAGTTCTCGCAAGGGAGTGGAGGTTCAAGTCCTCTCATCCGCACCAATGTTTTCAATAAGCTAGCATGGATATCGAAGGAAGGCGGGACGTAAGGACCCGGCACATCGCGGGATGCTGGAGGACGATAGCGTTCGGAAGGACGTGAATCGAAGGGGATACCCGGAAACTACTCGCATTGAGGGTTGCTGAAGTTCCTTAGGCCCGGCGGTTGGCACAGACGGTTAGAGATTCATCTGTTTATGTGGACCGCGTGAATGTCAAAGTCAATCAATCTCCTAACAACGGCGACGAAGTCGAAGGAAAGGTAATAGCTTATCTTATCGAGGAGAAAAGCGATTAGGCCCTAATCGAGCTGCCAGGTGAGCCAGTCTTCGGAAGCCTCCGGGCACGGGTTCCAAGAGCTGATTTGACTTTCGCCTAAATCGCTGCAGAGCGGATCGTTCGGCGTGAGCTCGGATATGACGAGGGTTCGGAGCGGCCACACTGCCACGGTGCTTGGCAACGGCCAAGTATTGATCGTCGGCGGAGATCAAGTCGGCTGCACCTATTTCGGCAACCTGTGTGCACCAGTCTACGGCCAAAGCGCCGAGATGTATGTAACACAATCCGTCGCCGCTCCGGTCTTTTTTCCACCCACTGGAACCTACACATCGGCGCAGAACGTGACCTAGTAGATGGCTGCGCCGACCGTCGCATCGGTAATGGTCACGCTCTGCGCCGAGGTGTAGGTCCCTCCGGCTGGAAAGAACACGGGCGTGGCCGGGAGCCGACGTTGTAGGTAGCTGAGCCCACGGCGCTGGTAGCTCCGTTCAACACCGCGATCGCCTTGATCGTCTTGATTACGGCCACCGAGATCGGCCCCGCGTACTGGTTCGACGAACTGGTCGGCGTGGCACCACCAACGGAGCCTCGCCCACCGCTTCGTCGACGCAGTATACGGGGGCGATCCCAGTCAGCGCAACGGAGACGATCAGTGCCATCGCCATGGCGACCGGATACTCAAGCAGTGCGGTGGCTTCTGCCGCCTATACCATCAACCTGCCCGCGGCTACACCCGTGCTGTCTCCGCCCGCAGGGGCTTACACGTCGGCGCAGAGCGTGACCATCACCGATGCTACCGCCGGCGAAACCATCTACTACACCACTAACGGAGCCGCGCCCACCACTTCATCAACCAGGTACACCGGCGGGATCTCTGTGGCTGCCACCGAGACCATACAGGCCATCGCCGTGGCTGCCGGATACTCCAACAGCGCGGTGGCTTCTGCCGCATACACCATCAACCTGCCCGCAGCCAAGCCCAGTTTCTCTCCGCCCGCGGGAACCTACACGGCGGCGCAGAGCGTGACTATGACCGATGCTACTGCCGGCGCAACCATCTACTACACCACCAACGGAGCCTCGCCCACCACTTCATCAACCAGGTACAGGCGGGATCTCTGTGGCTGCCACCGAAACCATACAGGCCATCGCCGTAGCTGCCGGATACTCCAACAGCGCGGTGGCTTCTGCCGTCTACACCATCAACCGTCCCGCAGCCAAGCCCAGTTTCTCTCCGCCCGCGGAAACCTCCCGATGACCATCCCATTGTTGCTAGGGGGAAGCGGCACGGAGAACCCAACACCGCCGAGGACCCGGCACGCGCTTCGTAGTATACTGGCGGCTTCGCAAAAGGAGGGGCCATGCTGCCCGACTACATTTCCAAAGCCGTCCCGAATCCCGCGTCGAACCGCGCTCCGTGGTATGCCAATACCGCGCCCAGCTATGCGGGCATCTTCCTGTGGATCGCCTTCTACATCTCGATCGCCAAAGACACCATCCCGCACGCCGGCCTGGGCCTGTGCATGGCCGCGATTGTGGTCGCCGGGCTGCTCTGCTACACGCTGTATTATTACGCTCCGGCGATGTTGGGTATGAAGACGGGCTACCCGCTGTATGTGGTGGGCAGTTCGACTTTCGGCACGGCGGGAGGCTACGTGATGCCCGGCCTGCTGATGGGATTGCTGCAGGTTGGCTGGTTCGCGGTGAACACGGCCATTTCGACGCAGTTCATCTTGAACACGGTGGGCTCCAAAGCCGGGCCGGGGAGCGTGCCCTTCATCGCCATCGGCATCCTGTGGGGTTACGGGATGGCCTACATCGGCGTGATGGGGATTCAATACGTGGCCAAGCTTTCGCGCTATCTGATCGTGATTCCCGCCGCCATGGTGCTGCTGGTGTTCTCCCAAACCAGCGCGGGCATTAGCCAATACGTGCCGGCCGATCCGCATCCGTTCATAGCGTTCACGCTGCTGGTGCAGATCATCATCGGCTTTTTCGCGACGGCGGGCGCGGCGGGCGCGGATTTCGGGATGAACAGCCGCAACGAAAAAGACGTGCGCCTGGGCGGCCTGGCCGGCATCACTCTGGCGATCGTATTTGCGGCCGGATTGCCGCTGCTCTCGGTGGCCGGCGCGAGCAAGCTTTACGCGCTTCCGGGGCTCGGGTATGACGATGTGATCCGGTCCATCGGCGGCGTACTGGCCACCGCCATGTTCCTGCTGTTCACCATCGCCTCGGTTGCGCCAGCCTGTTTCTGCGCGTTCATTGCGGGCAACAGCTTCTCGACGATGATACCGGGCGTGCCGCGCATCTCTTCGACCATGGCGGGTGTGACGGTGTCCATCGTGCTCGCGGTGACCGGCGTCGCCCAAAACCTGATCGGGTTCTTCACCATCGTGGGCGCCTCGTTCGGTCCTATTTGCGGGGCCATGGCGGCGGACTACCTGCTGTCGGGCAAGCGATGGGCGGGTCCTCGCGAAGGCGTCAACTGGGCCGGATATCTGGCGTGGGCGCTGGGCTTTGTGGTCGGGATACTGCCGTTCCTGCCCGTTTCCGACGTAGTGAAGATTTACGTGCAGCCCGCGGTGCTGTATAGCTTCGTGACCGGCTTTGTAGTTTACGCCATCCTGGCGAAAGCTGGCCTGCAGCCGCGAACGGTGCAGATGGCAGCTTCCGCCGCGCGCTAGCAGGTAGCGTTTTTGGTCAACCTTACGGATAAAGGACCCAGGACGAGAAGCTTGCGGACGCATCGCCGCGAGACGCCGCACGCCGGGCGACCCGCGCTCTTTCTCCCAACGCGGTTCCATCGGTATATGCAGACGCGCCCGAGAGCATGTCTCCCCACGGCGATTTCCTCGATGCCAGGCAGGTATCCGAACTCCAAATATCGCGATGGGCGAAATGCGGACCTCCGTTCGCTCGATATAGGACAGCGTTTGTGCGATAGTTTCTGAGTGCTCGCTTCGGCAGCCAAATTCCTACGTTGGTATCAAGGTAGCAGATCAAAGATCGGACCAGTCCTTTTCCCATTCACCTCGCATTTCGTCAAGAAGTTCGCGACTGGCCTTCTGATGATCTTGGTTCGGGAGGGCCGGATTGAAGATGCGAATAGGAGTCAATCTCTCCAACTTTGATTTTGGCGTCTCTGAGACGGGCATCTTCACAACCACATTGCACAGCAAAAACCTACCTAATGTCAATTAATGCCGCACACTAAAGCATCCGGCCCTACCGCTCTCCGGGCTTCCCCGTGTAATGCGCGGCCCGGTGGACCGCTTCGTGATCGTCCTGAGCCTCCAGGTGGGTGGTCACTTCGGCAGGTTGCCCCAGCGTCTCCGCCAGCCGTTCCTCCAGCAGCGTGGCCAGCCGGTGCGCTTCGGCCACCGTCTGGGAACCGTGGAACAGCAGGTGTACTTCCACCATCAGCCTATGTCCGGTGCTGCGGAAACGCACGCCGTGATATTGCATGCCCAACTCGCCGCAGAGCATGTCCAGTCTCTGGCGCAGCAGCTTCCCCGTCCGCGGGTCGGCTGTGTCCAACAGCCCGGTTACCGACCGCGAGATCAAGCTGCCACCCGACCACAGTATGTTCAGCGCCACGCCCAGCGCGCAGATAGCGTCCCAGGGCTTCCAGCCGGTCCACATCACCAGCACCAGCCCGGACACCACACCGGCACTGGTCCAACTGTCTGTCAGGACATGCTTCCCGTCCGCCTCCAGGATGAGCGACTGAGTCCGCTTCCCGGTCCGCACCAGGAACCACCCCAGCCCGGCGTTCAGCACCGACGTAAGCAGGGTAAACAACGTGCCCGCCCCGACGTTGGTCAGTTCCAACCCTGCAAGCCACTTCCGGACGGTCACGCCAACGATGAACAAGGCCGCCAATACGATCATGGCGCCCTCGAACCCGGCGGAAAAGAAGGTGATCCGTTCGAAGCCATAGAGGTACCGCTGGTTGGCCGGCTTCAGGCTGAGCCAAAGGCTGAACCATGCGAATATTACTGCCACCAGGTGGACGACGGATTCCGAAGCATCCGAAAGAATCGCCGTAGAACCGGTAATCAGATAGGCCGCTGTCTTCCCGCCCAACATCAGGAAGCCGAACGCCAGCGAGAGGCGCATCGCGAACCGCATATCCTGCGCCGTCTTTGGGTCTAGCGCGCCGGTTTGAGACATCTCCGTCCGATTCTAGCATCTCTGCTAGGCTTATCGTTTCGTCTTCCCAAACGTCAAAGTCTTATGCGCCTGAAATCCAAATGGCTTCTAGCCCTCGCCGTAACCGCGCCGCTCTGCGCGCAAACCAAGCTCCTGCGTTTTCCGGACATCCACGATAACCGTATCGCGTTCACCTACGGCGGCGACCTGTGGCTGGTCGGCGCGACCGGCGGCACAGCCACGCGCCTTACCGCGCACCCCGGCGTCGAGCTGTTCGCGAAATTCTCGCCCGATGGCAAGTGGATCGCCTTTACCGGCCAGTACGACGGCGATGAGCAGGTCTACATCATGCCCGCGGATGGCGGCGAGCCCAAACAGTTGACTTTCTATCCGGCGCAGGGCCCCTTGCCGCCGCGCTGGGGCTATGACAACCAGGTTTATGGCTGGTCGAATGACGGCCATTACGTGATCTACCGCTCTATGCGGGATGCCCGCGCGCACGCGCTAACCCGCCTCTACCGCGTCCCGGTCGACGGCGGCCCTTCCGAGCCGCTGCCCATGCCGGTCTCCGGAGCAGGATCGTTCTCGCCGGGCGGCAATCAGATCGTGTATTCGCCGCAGGCGCGCGACTTCCGCACCGAAAAGCGTTATAGCGGCGGAGAGGCCAATAGGCTTTACATCTTCGACGTCGAAACGCACGCCGCCAAGCGCATCACCGAAGGCCCCCGCGCCAGCCGCGACCCCATGTGGATCGGCAAGGAGATCTACTACAACTCCGACCGCGACGGCCACTTCAATATCTACGCCTACGACACGGCCAGCGGCAAAACCCGGCAGATCACTCAGAACACGTTGTGGGACGTGCGCTGGCCCTCGACCGACCGCCAGCAGCGCATCGTCTACGAACTCAATGGCGAGCTGCAGATCCTGGATGTGAAGACGGGCAAGAGCGCGCCCATCTCCGTGCGTGTGCCCGATGATGGCGTCAACCGGCGGCCCAGCTACGTCTCCGCGGCTAATCTCATCGAGCAGGTCGAGTTCAGCCCCAAGGGCGAGCGGGTGCTGTTTGCGGCGCGCGGCGACATTTTTTCGGCGCCGGTGGAAAAGGGGCCCACGCGCAACCTGACGCATTCGCCTGGCGCGCACGATAAGTGGCCGGCCTGGTCGCCGGATGGCTCGAAGGTCGCTTTCCTGTCCGACGCTAGCGGCGAAGAGGAAGTCTACGTGGTGGCGCAGGACGGCTCGGCGCCCCCTGAAAAGATCACCACCGGCGGACACGCCTTCCGGTACGATCCCAAGTGGTCTCCGGATAACACTCGCATAGCCTTCAGCGATAAAGACGGCCGACTCTGGCTGGTGTCGCTAAAGGACCACGCCACCGAGGAGATCGCGCATTCGACCGAGGGCGAGATTCGCGACTATACGTGGTCGCCGGCCGGCGGGTATCTGGCGTTCAGTATTAACGACAATAGGTCGTTTTCAGCGCTCTATATCTGGTCGATTCAGGATAGTAAGCTGCATCGCGTGACTAGCGGGGCCTTCAACGAGGATTCGCCGGCCTGGCATCCCGCCGGCGATTATTTATACTTCATGGCTCAACACGAATTTCGGCCGCAGATTTCCCGGATCGAATTCGACTTTGCGACGAATAGGGCACGCGGCATTTTTGTAATGGCTCTGCGCAAGGATGTCAAGAATCCGTTTCCGACCGAGAGCGACGAAGTGACTATCAAAGACGCCTCCGCAACTGCTAGCGGCAAGGACGCTGACAAAGATAAAGATAAAGATAAAGATAAAGACAAGAGCAAAGACGAGAAAGACAAGAAGGCCGCGGAACCAAAGGATGGCGGCATCGATTTCGACGGCCTCGATCAGCGCGTGGCGCGCGTCCCTCTGGACGCGGAAAATTATTTCGGTCTGGCTGTGACCGGCGATGCGCTCATCTATGGTGTAGCGCCGGAATTTTACTACGGACGGTCCGCGGCGACCAAGCCTTCGCTGCGCATCTTCACGTTCAAAGATCGGAAAGAGACGAAGTTGGTCGATGACATCGGCGGGTTTGTGGTCTCGCACGATGGATCGAAAGTGCTGGTCCGTCAGGAGCAGGCGTGGAACGTTTACGACGCTACACCTTCCGGCGCCGCCACCAAGAAGACGGTCTCCACCGCCGGATTGATGCTGGAGAAGAACCCGGTCGCGGAATGGAACGACATCTTCAACGAAGTATGGCGGCGGTACCGCGATTTCTTCTACGCGCCTAACATGCACGGCTACGATTGGGAGGCAGTGCGGCAGCGCTACAGCCAGCTTCTGCCGTACGTGGCGCATCGCACGGACCTGAATTACGTGGTCAGTGAGATGATTTCCGAGCTGACCGTGCAGCACGCTTATATCGATGGCGGCGACGTTCAAATTCCGCCGCGGCCGCACGCCGGCCTGCCGGGCGCCCGCTTCGAGGTGGACGCCAACTCCGGGCGATACCGCATCGCGACAGTATTCCGCGGCCAGAACGAGGAAGAGGTCTACCGCGCGCCGCTGACCGAGATAGGTGTCGACGCCAAAGTTGGCGACTATGTCCTGAGCATCAACGGCGAAGACGTGACCGCTAAGGACGACATCTACAAATTCCTGCGCCACGCCGGAGATGCGCCGGTGGTACTGATGCTGAATAGTGCTCCCTCGCCGGCCGGCGCCCGCAAAGTGACTTACAGGCCCTTGGGTAGCGAGACTGACCTGTTGTATTTCGATTGGGCGGAGCAAAACCGCCGCCGCGTGGACGAGTTGTCTCACGGGCGCATCGGGTACATGCACTTACCGGATATGGGCGAGGCCGGCATCCGCGAGTTCATCAAATGGTATTATCCTCAGCTTCGCAAAGAGGCGCTCCTGATCGACGACCGCGCCAACGGCGGCGGCAATATTTCCCGCATGGTGATCCAGCGGCTGATCCGCACGTTGCTGGGGCTGACTTATCCGCGCACCATCGCCACGCCGGGAACCTATCCGGATAGCGTCTTCATCGGGCCGAAGGTTGTGCTGCTGGACGAGAACTCCGGCTCCGATGGCGATATCTTCCCCTGGATGTTCCGTACCGCCAAACTCGGGCCGCTGATCGGCGAACGCACCTGGGGCGGCGTGGTCGGGATCACGGACCACGGACAGCTCATCGATGGTGGCGCCGTGAACGTGCCCGAATTCGCCTATGCCAACGCCGAAGGCCAGTGGGCGGTGGAGGGCCATGGCGTGGATCCCGACATCGTGGTGGAAAACGATCCGAAGTCCCTGCTCGAAGGCCACGATCCGCAACTGGAGCGTGGAGTGGCGGAATTGCTGAAGGCGCTGGAGAAATCCAATCCCAAGCTGCCGGAACACACGCCCTATCCGGTTAAGCTGAAATAGAGTGCGGCTGGAGGGCGGCCAATCATGGCCGCAGCCGGCTTTCAGCCGGCGGCTGGCACTCTTCATGCTTGAACGTCACCCTTACCCCGGTTCGTATCTTGTCTTGAAACGATTCGGAGATGGTGACGTTTTCGTACTCGACGATCGATTCAGAAGGCAGTCCCACGGCCTCCAAAAGTCGCCCCAACGCTCTGCCGCGCATAGCTAACGGCACCAGTTCCGCGACAAAGTCGTCTACCGCCTTAGGCGTTAGCATGCCGGGCTGCGGCCCTGGCGCCGCGGGAGGAAGCTGGATTTTGCATACATCGCCGTTCGCCGCGTAATCCACAACCATTTCAATGCCGGGCCGCGCGGCGAAAGTCTCTCTGGCAAGCGGAGGCCCATATTTTGCCCGCAATTCGCTCGCGAAGCGGGGGCCATCGATCTGAGCGAACGCGGGCAAGGCCAGCCCCAAACTGCAGAGTGCGAGCAGACAGGAATTCCATTTCGAAGCCATGCCTAATCGTATAATGTCTTGGATGACCTCGGCCTCCTACGATCTGCATGGCGTACGCACCCTCGCATGCTCGCCGGACGGCAAGAAATTGCGCAGCGACCGGTTCGACGACGATTTCTTCCGGCTCAGAACGCGCGTCGCCGGCCGAGATCGTCCAGAAGTTCGTGACTTCGTGTATGAGGCGAACCGCGGCAATCATGTCTGGTTCGTGACGAACCCACAAGCGCTCGGCCAGCGGCTGACGCAGTAGATGCAGCCGGCATCCACAACCCGGCACGCCGCCGCACAGGTATAATCAAGAGCGTGAGAAGCCTCGTTCCCGTGCTGGTCTGCCTTGCCTTGGCGGGCTGCCGTCCCAACATGCAAAATGAGGACGCCGTCAAGCGCGGCGTCATGGACTACCTCTCGACGCGCCAGGGCCTGAACATCGCCTCCATGGACGTGTCGGTCGGGTCCATGGTCTTCCGGCAAAACGAAGTAGAAGCAAGCGTGACTTTTACGCCGAAAGGGTCGAATGCGTCACTGCCCATGACCATCCACTACGTGCTCGAAAAGAAGGGGGACCGCTGGGTGGTGAAGCCGCGCCCCGGCGGCGGGCAGAACCCGCATGGCGGCATGGCCGCTAGTCCCCACGGCGGCGGCATGGCTATGCCGGAAGGCGGTGGTGGCCCCGCGGGCGCACTACCGCCAGGACATCCCACAGTGCCCCCGCAGGATCGCAGCCCGAAATGAAACTGGTCGCCATATTGGGCGGAGGTCCGGCAGGGGCATTCGCGGCCGAGCGGCTGGCTTCCGCAGGTCTAGACACCGTCGTCTTCGACGAGAAGCTGGCATGGGAGAAACCCTGCGGTGGCGGCCTCACCTACAAGGCCTACAATACGTATCCGTTCCTGATCGAAAACAACACACCCAAGAAGGTGGTTAGGGAGACGATTCTGTCGGCCCCGCGCGCCAAGGCCGCGACCCTGCGTTTGAGCGAGCCGTTGCTCATCTATTCCCGCATGGATCTGAATCGCATGATGCTGGAGCGCGCCGAGCGCGCCGGAGCGCGCATCGAGAAAGCCCGCGTGCTGGAGATCAATCGAACGGGCATGGGATGGCGGTTGCGGACCAACGCGGGCGCTCTGGACGCGGACTTTTGCGTGATCGCCACCGGCGCCCGCAATCCGCTGCGCGATTTCGGCACGCAACTGACCTCGCGGGATTCCATGTCCGCGCTGGGCTACTACGTGCCCGGCGATCAGGCCCAGATAGATATCCAGTTTCTGCCGCAGCTGGAGGGTTATATCTGGATCTTCCCGCGCTGCGGCCATCTGTCGGTGGGCATTTGCGGGAAGGGCGAACCGGCTGCTTCGCTGCGCAAACGCCTCGAAAACTATATGGCGCAGCGAGGTATCTGCTGGAAGGGCGCGGCCTTCTATAGCCACCTGCTGCCGTCGCTCGATACACCCGCGTGGAAGAAGAATCGCGTGGCCGGCGATGGTTGGCTGGCGGTGGGCGATGCCGCCGGTCTGGTGGATCCGGTCACCGGCGAAGGCATTTATTACGCCCTGCGCTCGGCCGACCTGGCAGCCAAGGCGCTGCTTTCCGAACTGGGCGGCCTGGCCGAGAAGTTGCAGGCTTACCGGCGTATGCTGCGGCGGGATTTTGCGGCCGACCTGGAGTTCGGGTCGCGCCTCGCCAAGCGCGTGTTCCTGGGACGGTTCCTGTTCGGCTCGGTTCCGGCGCGCATGGTGCAATTCACGCGCCGCAGCAGCCGGTTCAGCGGCGTGATGCAGGACTTGTTCGCCGGCACGCAGCCCTACCTGGGATTGAAAAACCGGCTCATGCGCAACCTGAACGGCAGCCTGTATGAGATCGCCATGAGCCTGGGGCTCGGCCGTCTGCTGCCAGGCAAAGCCCGGCCATGACTCGTGGCGCACGTGGCGCACGCACGCATGCGTGCCGCGTCGGCACTCGTGCCGACGCCTGCTTCGATGACATGGTTATTTCATGAATCACACCAAATCCGAAGCCGCCTTTCAACGCGCACAAAAAGTGATTCCGGGAGGCGTCAACTCCCCCGTGCGGGCCTTCCGCGGCGTCGGGGGCACTCCGCCCTTCATCGCCCGCGGCGAGGGATCGCATATCTTCGACATCGATGGGAATGAGTACATCGACTACGTGGGTTCCTGGGGACCGCTGCTGTTGGGCCACCGTCATCCGGCCATCGTGGAAGCCGTGCGCCAGGCGCTCGAAACGGGCACCAGCTTCGGCGCGCCCACCGAGCGTGAAATCGATCTGGCCGAAGCTATCCGCGACGCGGTGCCTTCCATGGAGATGGTCCGTCTGGTCAACTCCGGCACCGAAGCCACCATGTCGGCCATCCGGGTCGCGCGCGGGTTCACCGGCCGCGACCTCACGGTGAAGTTCGAAGGCTGCTATCACGGCCACGTGGATTCGCTGCTGGTGAAGGCCGGTTCGGGCCTGGCCACGCTGGGCATCGCCGATACGCAAGGCGTACCGAAAGGCTTCACCGATACCACCTTGCCGCTGCCTTTCAATTCGGTGGATGCCGTGGAAGCCGCGTTCCGCGGGCACGGCGAGCACATCGCTTCGGTGATCGTAGAGCCGGTAGTGGGCAATATGGGATGCGTCCCGCCGCAGCCCGGCTTTCTGGAAGCGCTGCGCGAGATCACCGCGCGGCACGGCGCATTGCTCGTTCTGGACGAAGTGATGACCGGCTTCCGCGTGGCCTACGGCGGCGCGCAGGCGCGCTTCGGCATCCGGCCGGATATGACTACGCTGGGCAAAGTCATCGGCGGCGGATTGCCCATCGGCGCATACGGCGGGCGCGCCGACATCATGATGCGGGTTGCGCCCGTGGGACCGATTTATCAGGCCGGGACGCTGTCGGGTAATCCGCTGGCGGTGGCCGCGGGCCTGGCCATGCTTCGGTATTTGAAGGCGCATCCGGAAGTCTACGGCGAGCTGGAAGCAAAATCCGCGGCCATCGCCGGCGCCGCGCCCGCGGGTGTCACCGTGAACCGCGTCGGGTCCATGTTCACCTGGTTCTTCACGGACCAGCCGGTTACAGACTGGGATTCCGCCAAGCGTGCCGATACGGCAAAGTTCGCGGCCTTCCACCGCCGCATGCTGGAGCAAGGCATCTACCTGCCGCCCTCGCAATTCGAAGCGGCATTCGTTTCCGCCGCGCACACGGAGGCAGACATCCGCCGGACCAACGCAGCCTTGAGTGGGGCAGGCTCTTAGCCTGCAGCGGCCTCGTAGGCCGCAGTGGCCGCCGGCCGCAAGCCAGTCACACGTTTCCAAAATAAACTTATCCCCCCGCATCTGCCGGCACCGCAGCCACTTAGTAAGTCACCGCCTTCCTGTATATCCTGTTTCCCGTCTACCCAGCTCTATATTGGAATCGGGTATGGCGGATTCGCGCCAACCGAAATCTGAGTCACAAAGGAACAATCGCATGATCGTTTCAGAAAAACAGCAACAAGCCAACCGGCTGAATGCCCAACACTCCACCGGTCCGAAAACGCCCGACGGCAAAGCCGCCATTCGCTTCAATGCTCTTACTTACGGCCTGCGCACCCGCGTCACCATCCTCGATCGCGAAAACGCCGCCGACTACTACCAGCTCTGGGACGAGTTGGAAGCCGACTGGCAGCCTCAAAACCGCACCGAATGGTGCCACCTGGAAACCATGGCCGCCTCCCAATGGTTGCTCGCACGGGTTGCCGAGGCCGAGAGCCGGCTCTACGAGTGCACCGCATTCGGCGAAGAACGGTTCAAAATGTTGGCGTACATTGCGAAACAACGCGCGCAATTGGAGCGTTCCTTCCGCACCGCCATCGAGGATATGAAGCAGTCGCAAAAAGCGCGGCCATCCCGCCCGCAGCCGAAGCCCGCGCAGACGGCCCAAACCGCGAAAGCCGCGCCGGCAAGCCAACCAGACATCCCGCCACCGCCCTATGTCATGTCCGAGAGCGGCGAAGATGTCTTCGGTACCCCCGCCGCCTCCGATACGCGCTAGCAATCCGCCCCCCTGCTCTTTGACAACCGGACCCACCGGTACAGCGGATACGCGGTCAGTGTCTCTCCGCCAGCCCCGCATTAGCCCCCAAAATCACATCGAACCCTGCCCAGCCTTACTACACCCCAACCGATTACTCATCACCTGCTTCAGATCCAATCACTTGGGCTTTGATCGTTCCGTGGGGCAGGCTCGTAGTCTGCAGCGGCCTCGTAGGCCGCTTGTATGGCCCGCAGCCATTCACTTCCGAATGGCCTTTAGCAGCTTCCGCGCCGACAGGCTCACAATCCCGAAGAAGACTCCGAAGCTGATCGCGATCACCACCAGTTGGCGGCCGCGCGAGAGGTAGCGTACCTGCGGCTGTTCCAGAAATACGCGCAGGCGCACGCGCACCGGCCGGGACGCGCGATTCTCGATGGCTACATAAGTGTCCAGGTCGTGCACCGGCACGTGCAGCGCACCGCGTGGACCGCTTGGCGTGGCGGCGATTTCCTCGTGCTCGCGGCCCACCCGCCAGGCATTCAAATCGGCGTGGCTCAGCAGCACTAGCCTGACTTGGGCATCCGGCCCGTCGGATTGAAAGACGCAATCCACCATGGCCGGCTGTTGCGTCAGCGGGCGGGGCACATACCGCCAGTCGTTCGCGGGGATCTCGAAGTTCTCATCGATCGTATCCGCGCGCGCGAATGCCGCCAGCAGGAAAAGCATTGCGGGGATCATTTGGTTAAAATGGAGGCCATGGACCACAGTATGGCACAGCCGCATCAGGCCATGGCCGGATTAGAGATGCCCAGTTGGAAGACCACGCTCAGTTGGGTGGGCGCGATTCTGCTGGCATTGCTGTTTCTGGTCTCGGGCCTTTGGAAGCTGACCGACGCTCCAGGCGCGGCCGTTCGCATGGCGCAGGCACGCGTTCCGCAATCGTTGAGCCTGGCGGCGGCCATCGGCTTCGGCATCGCCGAAACCTTCACCGCGGTGCTCCTGCTGGCGCCGCGTTTCCGTCGCTGGGGAGCGTGGCTGGGCGGCGCGCTGTTGATCGCTTTCATGATCTTCATCGGCATCAACTACACTGCATTGCGCGGTGCGGAATGTAGCTGCTTTCCCTGGGTGAAGCGCGCCGTGGGTCCGGGCTTTTTCATCGGCGATGGGGTCATGCTGTGCCTGGCGGTGCTGGCCGGCAAGTGGGCTAAGCCCGCGCGAAGCTTGCGCACTGCCATGCTCGTCCTAGGCGCGGTCACGCTTTTCGCAGCGGGATCGTACGGCGTGGCCGCCATGCGGCAGACCGGCACGAAAGCGCCGGATACCATTATGGTGAACGGCAAGCCGTATTCGCTGCAGGAGGGCCAGATCCTGATCTTCTACTTCGATCCCGAGTGCCTGCACTGTCTGGATGCAGCCAAGCGCATGTCGAAATTTAACTGGGGCGACACGCGAATCGTAGCCGTGCCCATCAACGTGCCCCAGTTCGGGCAGGGCTTCCTCGACGACACCCACCTGAAGGCAGTGCTCTCGAACGACCTGCCGCAGTTGAAGAAGATCTTTCCATTTGTCAGCGCGCCGGCCGGGGTGGCGCTGGTGAACGGGCGTGAGAAGATGACGCTCACGCAGTTTGAGGATCCCGAGCCTGCGGATACCTTGAAGAAGCTCGGCTTCATTAATTAACCGTTTGTCCGCAGTTCGTTCAGCCGAGTGGAGGATTCCATAGGTATGGCCGGGACATCGGACCTGGATGCCTGCGCCACTCCGGAACTTACTTACTGCCGCGGGTGTCGAATCAGTCAGACCGGTTAGAAATCGAATAAGTCAAAGAGAGGCTGAAATGTTTGACGCTATTGGTGTGTCTGAACGCACGCAGAAGCCGTGGACGGTAGTAGTTTCGTTCATTGGGCAGGTGGCGCTGATTGGGCTGGCGATTCTGGTTCCATTAGTCGAGACGGAGCGGTTACCGCATGGACATTCGCTCGGCGACCTGTTCTTGCCGCCGGAGCCGCCGCGGGCATTGCCCCGCCAGGCAGCGCAAGCTCCGGTCAAGCAGGCCGCTACGGTTCCGTTTCAGATGGAACGGCGGATGTTAGTCTTGCCCGCGGCAATTCCCGAGAAGGCTGCCATCATTCAGAATCCCGAGTTCGAGCCGGCCGTGGGCGCTGGTGTGGGAGTGCCTGGAGGCTTTGGCGATTCGCCTGGATCGGGTAGCGGTGTGATCGATAGCCTGGTGCGGTCGATGCCGCCGGCCGCTCCGCCCCCGCAGCCGGTGGCCAGGGAAGCTCCCAAACCGATCAAGCGAATTGTGGTCGGCGGCAACGTGCAGAAAGGCAAGATGCTATCCGGGCCGCTGCCCATTTACCCTCCGCTCGCCAGGCAAGCGCGTGTCGCTGGGACGGTGCGGTTGCAGGCGGTCATCTCGCGCGAGGGCGCCATCCTGGATCTGCGCACGGTTAGCGGGCACCCGCTGTTGATTCCGGCAGCGCTCGCGGCGGTCCAGCACTGGGTCTTCAGCCCGACCTACTTGAACGGCGAAGCGGTGGAAGTGGCCACTCAGATCGATGTGAACTTCACGTTGAATTGAGTCAGTTGCGCGGCCCGATGCCTTCGGTACGGCCGGCCAGCGCCTGCACCGCGGTCCCGCCGCAAACCGCCACGCCGGTCTTCATCAGCGCGCTCAGAAAGTTGAATAGCAGCGCGTACAGCACCTGTTCGGTGAGCGGCTGTTTGCCCGGCAGCCGGAAGCTGGCCGGCAGCTCTTTGGCGATATTCACGCGCACGGAATAGGGCTGCGGCTTACCTCCGCGGTCGCGCTTGTTGGCCAGGCTGATGGGCGTTTGCATCACTCCGCCGCTGCGCCCGTCGATATAAAACTGGCAGCGCGAGAACCATCCGAGGTTGGCGGGATCGGCGGCATCGAACAGCAGCAGGGGCGCCTGCCGTCCCGCCGCCGTCAGATCCAGCGTGATGCTGCGTTGCGTGTCCTTCAGCTTGGTTTCGAATCCGGCCTGCTTGGCGATGTTAGCCACCAGTTCCGGCTCCAATTCCAGGAGGATCAGCTTATGTTGTCCCGCTTGCAAAACCTGCATTCGACACTGTTAGTGTAGCGGGTTTCAGAGGCGGGCGTGCGGATTCTTACAGCGCCGCGCGGTACAGAGCCAGCAAATCCGCGCGCGTACAGGGCCGCGGGTTGAGTTGATGGCAGCCGTCCTCAAAAGCTTTGTCGGCCAGGGAAGGCAGAGCGGCTTCCGTGACGCCATAATCGCGCAAGCGGGGCGCAATGCCCACGCGCCGGTTCAAGTCGCGCACCTGTTCAGCGATGTCGCCGCCGCCGAACTGCGCTTCCAGATCGTGCAGCCGCTGGGGGGCGGCCGCGCGGTTGAACTCCAGCACGAAGGGCAGCAGCACCGCGTTCGACGTGCCGTGATGCATGCCGCAGTCCGAAGACAGAGGGTGTGCCAGCGAGTGAACGGCGCCCAGTCCTTTCTGAAATGCGATGGCGCCCATAATGGATGCCATCATCATTTCCGTGCGCGCCTCAATATCGTGCGGATCGGCCATCACGCGCGGCAGGTTCTCCCAAACGATGCGCGCGCCGGAGAAAGCGATGGCGTCGCAGATGGGGTGGTAACCCTTCGAAATGTATGCCTCGACGTTGTGCGTGAAGGCATCCATTCCGGTGCCCGCGGTCAGATGCGGCGGCAGATTCAGGGTCAGCTCCGGATCGGCGATGGCCAGCACCGGAATCAGGTGCGGGCTGAAGACCACGGTCTTGCGGCGGGTGGCGGTGATGGTGATCACTGTCGAGCGCGACACTTCGCTGCCCGTTCCGGAAGTTGTGGCGATGGCGATGTAGGGCGGCACATTCGCCGAGATGCGATCGGAACCGTTCAGCAGATCGTCGTACTCGGCCAGCGGCAATTCGTGGGTGACTTTCAGCCGGATGGCTTTGGCGGCATCGAGCGGCGACCCGCCGCCCAGGCCGACGATCCCGTTGCAGCGGTTATGCTGGTAGATGGCCAGGCCGTCGATCACGTTGCGCTCGGTGGGGTTGGGTTCCACCGAGGCGAAGACCGCCGCGCCGGGCGCCAAACTCGCCACCCGCTCGAAGACGGGGGTGCGCGCAAGGCCCGCGTCGGTGACCAGCAGCGGACGGGACATGCCGCGCTTGCTTAGCTCTTCAGGCAGGCGGCCGACCGCGCCTGCGCCGAACAGGATCGTGGTGGGGAAGCTGAACGTGGAGACAAAGGTGGACACAGTCACAATCACCATGAAAGCACATTCTGCTAAAATAACGCAGCGTAAGTCAGCAGGAGGGTTACATGTCTGAAACATCGCGCCGCGGGTTCATCCGCGGATTAGGCGCCGGCGCGCTGGCCGGCTACGGGCCAATCATTCTGGGTGCGCAGAACAAGTCCGGCAGCGCCAAGCCGATCCTGGGCGAGGGTGATCATCAGTACGAATGCACGCACGACTGGGGCGAATTGCCGGCCGACATCAAGTACGGCAATACGCACGGCGTCTGCGAAGACTCGCAGGCGCGCATTTACGTACACCATACGGTCAATGACGCGAGCGAGAGCCATGATTCCATGGTGGTCTTCGACCATCAGGGCAAGTTCGTCAAGTCGTGGGGCAAGGAGTTTCAGGGCGGCGCGCACGGTCTCCACATCCGCATGGAAGGCAGCCAGGAATTTCTGTACCTCTGCGACACCAAGCGCGGGATCGTGGTGAAGACTACGCTCGATGGCGAGGAAGTCTTCACGCTGGGCTATCCCAAGGAGTCCGGGTTCTACAAGCTGGACGCGGACGGCAAGCCGGCCACCAAGTACAGCCCCACGAATCTGGCCATCGCGCCCAACGGCGATATCTATGTGGGCGACGGCTACGGTTCCAGCTACATTAACCAATACAACAGCAAGGGCGAGTTCATCCGCACGTTCGGCGGGAAGGGTAAAGAGGCGGGCCAGTTGGATTGTCCGCACGGTATCACGGTGGACCTGCGCGGACCGAAGCCCCTGCTGCTGGTGGCGGACCGCGCCAACGCCCGGCTGCAATACTTCACCCTGGATGGCAAACACGACAGTTTTGTGGGCGGCGTCAATCTGCCGTGTCACTTCAGCGAAAGGGGCGGCGAGTTCGTGATCCCCGACCTGGGCGCGCGTGTGACTCTGATGGATCGCGGGAACAAGGTGATCGCGAACCTGGGGGACGACAGCGCCGCCAAGTCATGGAGCGAGCTGCGCAAGCAGACGCGCGACCACTTCACGCCGGGCAAGTTTGTGTGTCCGCATGGCGCGTGCTTCGATCACGCGGGCAACATCCTGGTGGTCGAGTGGGTGGAAGTGGGGCGCGTGAGCAGGCTGCGCAAGGTCGCTTGAAGATCGCCGATATCAAGACCGTTGTGGTCAACGCCCAGATGCGCAATTGGGTGTTCGTGAAAGTGGAGACGGACACGCCGGGCCTGGACGGCTGGGGCGAAGCTTCGCTCGAATGGAAGACGCGCGCGGTGGCCGCGGCGGTGGAAGACCTGAAGCCGTTCATTCTGGGCGACGATCCCACGCGCATCGAACATCTCTATCAGAAGCTGTACCGGCAGCCGTTTTTCCGGCCGGGGTTGATCGGGCTTTCGGCGATCTCCGGCATCGAGCAGGGCTGCTGGGACATTCTAGGCAAGCATCTTGGCGTGCCCGTGTACAAACTGTTGGGCGGCGCCGTGCGCGACAAAGTCAGGATGTACACGCACCTGGGCGGCGGCGAGATGAGCGCGGTCTACGAGAGTTTCGATGCGAGCCGCGTGATCGATCTGGCGCTGGAAGTTGTGGCGCGCGGCTACACCGCGGTGAAGGTAGTGTTCGTGCCGTACTCGGAACCGTTGATGGGCGCGCCATATGCGAAGAAACTGGCGGCGGTGATGGGCAGCCTGCGCGAAGCGGTGGGCGACCGCGTGGATATCATGGTCGATTTCCACGGCCGTACTTATCCGGCGGTGGCCATCGAGTATATCAACGCGATCGCGGAGTTCCGGCCTTACTTCTGCGAGGAACCTGTACCGCCCGAGAACATCGACGCGCTGGTGGAGGTGCGCCGCGCGGTGCGCGTACCCATCGCTACGGGTGAGCGGCTGGCGACGCGCCACCAGTTCCGGGAAGTGCTGGAGAAGCGCGCCGCGCATGTGATCCAGCCGGACCTGTGTCACTGCGGCGGGCTGCTGGAAGCCAAGAAGATCTCGGCCATGGCGGAGCCGTATTACGTGGGCGTGGCGCCGCACAATCCGCTGGGGCCGATCGCCAATGCGGCGGCGCTGCACTTCGCGCTATCGACGCCGAATTTCCTGATCCAGGAGGATATGCTGGCGGACGTGCCGTGGCGTTGGGAGGTGGTGGAGAGTTCGCTACGGACCGAGAACGGATATTGGCTGCCGACGGATGCGCCGGGGTTGGGCGTCAGGGTGAATGAGGCGGAGGCGGCACGGCATCCGTTTCAGCAGGAGCGATTGCAGTCGGCGGTGTATGCGGGGGATGGGGCGGTGCTGGATTGGTAGGCGGGCGAGGGTCTTCTGCCGCGACGACTTGAGGGTCGCGGTAGTATTAAAGCCTATGGCCTTTTTCATTGATCTGTTTAGCCCTGAGACCTACGAGGCCTTCAGGAAAACCTCCCGCGATGTAACCGGATTTCGCGAGAACAAAAAGCTGCCGCACAGAAAGTAAGGGCAGGAGACGTCTTCTTGTGTTACCTGACAAAACTGTCTAGGTGGTGTGGTCTATTTGAAGTGCTCGAAGGGCCATATGACGACAGCACGCCGAGGTTCGGCTCGGTGGATGATTCGTTTGTCGTTCGCTTTCGGGTGCGCGAGATCATTCTTCTCGACCCCGAGAAGGCCGTCCCCATCCATGACCCTGAAATCTGGCAGAGGCTATCGTTCACACGGAATCTCGAGCCAGGCTCATTCGCTTGGATCGTAAAAGTCAGAACCCCACTGATGCCGCTTGACGAGGTAGACGGCGGTTTTCTGGCGGATATGATGAAGGCGCAGGCGAAGAGCAACAAAACCTACCCGCTTGACGACGATGATCGTCGTAAACTGAAAACCCACACAATCAATCGGTCCGATAAGGTGATAGCCGTTTCGGTGCCAGACGATCCGGCTGTTAGCGAAGAAACTGAAGCCGTGCCTGAAGTCGAGGTCCGGGAATCGATTCGCATCCAGGCGCTCATTGCGAACATCGGGATGTCGATGGGCCTGTCCATCTGGGTGCCCAGGGCCGACAAAGCAGCAATCGTGAAAGAGTTGAATACCCACTCGCCTCAGTTTCTCGATAGGCTACCGCTGAATTACGACGACACAACCCTTCGAACGATAGAACAGATTGATGTGTTATGGCTCCGTGGGCGATCGATCGCGAGAGCCTTCGAGGTTGAGCACACCACTTCGGTTTACTCCGGGATTCTCCGAATGGCGGACCTCTTGGCCCTTCAGCCCAACATGGATATCAAACTTCACATCGTCGCTCCCCTGGCGAAGCGGGAAAAGGTGTTCAGCGAAATCCGCCGCCCGGTATTTTCACTTCTGGACAGAGGACCTTTGGCCGAAAGCTGTACGTACCTTTCCTACGACAGTCTTCGCGAAGTCGCTGCTCAGAAGCACTTGGCGCATATGTCGGACAAAGTACTTGACGAGTACGCCGAGGAAGCGGAGTAAGCTCGTTGAACCCGCAGCGATAACAGTCCACCGCCGATTGTAACTGCGATAAGGGAATGGCTAGGCGCGCTTCGCTTCGCGGCGGATTCCCTCGGCAATCCACATCCGGAGTTGCGTCTGGTAGCCGACCGACGTCGCCGCAGCGATGTGCTTGGCGGCGGCTATCTGTTCGGGGCCAGGCGCAGAGATATCGGAGACTTTGCGCGGGCGTGGCGCTCGCGGATCTTCTTGGCCAAGGCCGGCGATAGCTTGACCTGAGGAGCCTCGGGCAACTGATCCCACACGTTTGCAACTGAATGGCTCTCGAAATACTCCGCGGCATCTTGGTTCGATTGAAACTTGGGGAGCGGCAGCTTTGCGGGGAAAAGTTTCTTCTTCATAGGTCTACCTATTTGCGGCGAAACAGCCGCCGTTCGTTGGCCTCCATGTCCCGGGCCGTGATCACTCTGACAAACCCACCGGACAGCCGCTGGAACACGACGAATGCCGAGCGACCGTCCAGTGTTTCGCCTAGCACAATATATCGCTTTTCGCGCGTTCTCCTGATCTTGTGGTTACCGGCGAAGACCTCCTTCACCTCTTCCGGCGAGAACCCATGCCTCTCGATGTGGAAGGTGTTGTCATCATCCCGAAGGAACACTGCAAACCCAGCCGGCTAAGAGCCGCCAAGACAATAATGCTGGTGTCGATGATCAATCGGAGTTGGGAGCAGGCCGGCTGAGAGCCCCGCGCAGGCTACGACCCGCCCCACGGCGGCCAGCCCAACGCTTCACCTTAGCGTGGCACGATTCCCAATTTGTCCTCGATTCGCACCACCCGGTTGTTCACATCGGCGACTTTGCCCGTCAGCACGTCGAGCTTATCTTCCACCCTCGTCATGCGGCCGTTCAGCGCCACGAAATAGCCGACGTTCACCAGAATTCCGACTAGCGCCACGAAGGAAGGTAACCCGATTGCCAGGTACAGTTGTGCGTCGCTCATGCCCTGTTCTCCGCTCGGTTCGGAGTCGCGCGGCTGCCGCTCGCTGACAGCGTTACTCTCCTGCTTGCCCTCGCCATACCGACATTCTAGCGCTTTCAGCGGGGCCACGAGCCCCGCGCAGCCTACGAGGCTGCCCCACGGCCTGTCACGACGGCCTTTAAGAAGTCGCGGTTCATGCGGGCGATCACTTCCAGCTTGATGTCTTTCGGACACACCGCTTCGCACTCCCCAACATTTGTGCAATACCCGAACATCTCCGCACTCGCCTGCGCCACCATCGCCACGGCCCGCCGGTAACGCTCGGGTTGCCCTTGCGGCAGCACTCCCAGGTGCGTGATTTTAGCGGCGGTAAACAACGCGGCGGCGGCGTTGGGACACATCGCTACGCACGCCCCGCAGCCGATACAGGCGGCCGCATCCATCGACACGTCGGCCGCTTCCTTGGGAACCAGGATCGCGTTGCCATCCGGCGCGCTGCCTGTGGGGGCGCTGATAAAACCTCCCGCGGCGATGATGCGGTCGAATGCGCTGCGGTTCACCACCAGGTCTTTGACGATGGGAAACGCCCGCGCGCGCCACGGCTCCAGATACAGCTCATCGCCATCCTTGAAGTGACGCATGTGCAACTGACAGACAGTCGTCGAGCGCTCGCGGCCGTGCGCCACGCCGTTGATCATGAAACCGCACATGCCGCAGATGCCCTCCCGGCAATCGTGGTCGAAGGCCACCGGCTCTTCGTTCTTAGCGATCAGACTTTCATTGAGGACGTCGAGCATCTCCAGGAACGACATCTCCGGATTGACATCGGGGATTTCGTAGCGCACCATACCGCCTTTTTCGCTTGCGTTGCGCTGCCGCCAGATATGGAGGGTAAGTTTCATGTTACTTATAGCTCCGTTGACTGGGATGCACATAGTCGAAGTGCAGCGGCTCTTTGTGTAACTCGGGCCTCTGACCCTCGCCGCGATACTGCCAGGCCGCCACGTAAGAATACTCGGCGTCGTTGCGCAGGGCCTCGCCATCGGGCGTTTGATATTCCTCCCGGAAGTGGCCGCCGCAGGATTCGTTGCGTTCGAGCGCATCCAGGCACATCAGTTCGGCCAGTTCGAAGAAGTCCCCGACGCGGCCAGCCTTTTCGAGCGACTGGTTCAGGTCCGCGCCCGAGCCCGGCACTTTCACATCGCGCCAGAATTGCGCGCGCAGCGCGGGGATTCTTTCGAGCGCATGGCGGAGCCCTTCGGCGGTGCGCCCCATGCCGCAGTACTCCCAAAGCAGCTTGCCCAGGTCGCGATGGAAGGAATCGACGGTGCGTGTGCCCTTGATATCAAGCAGGCGCTTGGTTTGACACGCGACCTGCGTTTCCGCCTCGCGGAAGGCGGCGTGACTGGTATCCACCTTGGGCTGCCTGGAGCTCGCGAGATAGTCGCCAATGGTGTACGGCAGCACGAAGTAGCCATCGGCCAGCCCTTGCATCAGCGCGCTGGCGCCCAGGCGATTGGCGCCGTGATCGGAGAAGTTCGCTTCACCTGTCACATACAAGCCGGGGATGGTGCTCATCAGGTTGTAATCCACCCACAGCCCGCCCATGGTGTAGTGAATGGCGGGATAGATGCGCATGGGTACTTCGTACGGGTTCTCGCCGGTGATGCGCTCGTACATGTCGAACAGGTTTCCGTAGCGCTCCTTGATAACATGCCGGCCCAGGCGTTCGATGGCCTCGCTGAAATCGAGATAGACGCCCAGCCCGGACTCGCCCGCGCCGCGCCCTTCGTCGCAAACCGCCTTGGCGTTACGCGAAGCCACGTCGCGCGGAACCAGGTTGCCGAAGCTCGGATAACGCCGTTCGAGGTAGTAATCGCGCTCCGCGGCCGGGATCTGGTTGGGCGGACGCTTGTCGCCTATCTTCAGCGGCACCCAGATGCGGCCGTCGTTGCGCAGCGATTCGCTCATCAGGGTGAGCTTGGATTGATACTCGCCGGTGACGGGGATACAAGTAGGATGGATCTGGGTGAAGCAGGGATTGGCGAAGTAGGCGCCCTTCTTGTACGCGCGCCAGATGGCGGTGGCGTTGCAGCCCTTGGCGTTGGTCGAAAGATAATAGGCATTGCCGTAGCCGCCCGTGCCCAGCACCACCGCATCGGCCGTGTAGGATTCGATCTTCCCGGTGATCAGGTCGCGCGTGACGATGCCGCGGGCGTTGCCGTCGATCACCACCAGGTCGAGCATTTCGTGGCGAGGGTACATGGTCACCTGGCCGGCGCCGATCTGGCGTTCCAGTGCCTGGTAAGCTCCCAGCAGCAACTGCTGTCCGGTCTGGCCGCGGGCATAAAAAGTGCGCGACACCTGCGCGCCGCCGAACGAGCGGTTGTCGAGCATGCCGCCGTACTCGCGCGCGAAGGGCACGCCCTGCGCCACGCACTGGTCGATGATGTTGACGCTGATCTGCGCCAGGCGGTAGACGTTCGCCTCCCGCGAGCGGAAGTCGCCGCCCTTCACGGTGTCATAGAAGAGGCGGTAAATGCTGTCGCCATCGCTGTGATAATTCTTAGCGGCGTTGATGCCGCCCTGTGCGGCGATGGAGTGCGCGCGCCGTGGGGAATCCTGGAAACAGAAGCATTGGACGTTATAACCCAGCTCGCCGAGCGTGGCGGCCGCGGATCCGCCGGCCAGCCCCGACCCTACCATGATGATGTTGTACTTCCGCTTGTTGGCTGGATTCACCAGCTTCAGATTGAACTTGTGATGGTCCCAGAGGGTCTCGATGGGGCCGGCGGGAATTTTGGCGTCGAGTTCCATATGCGTCCTCTATTGCAGCCTCAACACGCCGGCCAGCACCGCGGCCGGAATGGAAATATTGCCGATGGCTACGAACCAGGCGAAGGCCGCCGCGAATTTCTTGATGATGGGCGTGTAGCGCGGATGGCTCACCCCCAGCGATTGGAACATGCTCCAGAGGCCGTGGTAGAGATGCATGCACAGTAGGGCCATGGCGATGATGTAGAAGATGGCCACGGCGGGGTTTTGAAATCCGGTGATGACGTTAGCGCGCACGTCCATGTCGCCATCCGGCATTGTGTGCAGCGGCAGGACGCTGCCGACGGTCAGGTGCAGCACGTGGAAGATGACGAAGGCCGCGATGATAGGGCCGCTCCAGATCATCGTGCGCGCGGCGTAGCTTGTGGGAACGTCGTCCTTTTTCACATACCCCTCGGGGCGGGCCTTCTGTTTCAACAGCCACAACTGTACGGAGGCGGTGATGTGCAGCACCACGGAAGCCAGCAATCCGCACCGCACCACCCACAGCAGAACGGCGTGGGAGTGCAGGAAGTGCGCGTAATGGTTGATCTGTTGGGGGTCCGGCGAATAGATCTGGAGATTGCCGATGAGGTGGCCGAGTACGTATCCGAACAGGATTACGCCCGTGACGGCCATCACCACTTTCTTGCCGAGGGTTGACTCGTAGAACCCGATGGAGCGATTCAATTGACTGGTTGTCGCAATGGCACTCATGTGGATGTCTCTGGAACATTCCAGTATAATCGGGTGCGAAGGCGGGCGGCGCTCGCCAACATCGGCGGCGGGGAGCCGCGTCGGTCCTTATCCGAGATGGCGCGCGTGGGCCAACCGCGTGCCGAGAATCGTAAGGCCAATGAGCAGCAGACCGATCGTGCCGGGCTCGGGCGTTTGAACCTGTTCCACGCTCAACACGCGCGCTCCCAGGCTTCGCGACCCGTCACGGCTAACCAAGGTTGCGGTAAAGTCGCTGGCGATTGACGAACCGGGATACCCAAAGGTGATGGCGGCGCCGGTGTTATGTAGATCGATCGCAACTTCACCGGAAGCGAACAGCACGGCGGCTTCCTGCGAGCCAATGGTCGCGTCACCGGAGACCAGGTCGAGAGGTCCGGAGTACGAGCCGCCGCTGCGCGATCCGGGAGCCAGCAGCAGTTCGCCATCGGGCAGGCCCAGTCGCACGGCATTCGAGTCGGTGAGCGGCATCGAGACAGAGCCATCCTGGGATTCGACCGCGCCCGTAAGCAGGATGCCCGGCAGGTAGACGCCCGACGTCCCGGGTATGGATGCCACGGGTCCGCCTACCGGCATGCCTCCCAGCAGCACCTCGATCTCGCCGGGATAGTTAAGTGTTTGGCCGCCGCACGCATTATCCGCGCAGATGTAGAAGATCAGGCTGTCGCCGGTGCCAAGGGTCACCTCTGAATTGTCTGTCACATTGATGGTGCTGGCCGTGGCCGGTGCGATAGAGGCGAGTAGCAGTGCGCCGGCCAGGTATCCGCCTGTGTGGTTTTTCATAATGTATGAGTCAATTCTAGGGTTGAAATCCCGGCAAATGACTGGCAAGGTTGTACCGGTACATGGAGGATTGGTAACGGTACAAAAACGGCAGGCCAAGAGGACTGTCCCGCTGCCGCGCGCTACAGTTCCAGCGGGAGTGAGCGCAGGCGGGTTCCGTTCAGATGGAAGACGGCGTTGGCGACGGCCGGGGCCAGCCCTACGATGGGCGTTTCGCCGGCGCCGGCCGATGGCAGATCGGGACGATCCACCAGAACCACTTCGATCTCGGGCATGTCACTGAAGCGCGGCACGCGATACTGCGAAAAACGCGGATTCAGGATTTGCCCATCGCCGAAGCGCATTTGTTCGAAAAGCGCGCCGCCGATAGCCATGGAGATGGCCCCCTGGATCTGGTTCTTCAGGTGATCGGGGTTCACCACCGCGCCGCAGTCGAAGGCCTCCACCACGCGCAGAATGCGGATGCGTTTGTCTTCCACCTCCACCTGGGCGCAGGTGGCGATGTAGCCGTTCTTCTCGAATCCGCAGGAGATGCCGATGCCTTTGTCTTGGCCGTTGCCCCATCCGAAGCGTTCGGCTGCGGCCTGAAGCACGGCACGCAGGCGCGCGTCTTTCAGGTTCTTCAGGCGGAACTCCAGCGGGTCCATTTTCAGCGCGTGGGCCAGTTCATCGATATGCACCTCGCGCGCGAAGTGGTTGGCAGTGGCGGCCAGTCCGCGATAGGAGCCCTGGCGCAGAGGCGAGTTGGCGGGGTGGAAGACATTGCGCTGCTTGGGAATGTCGTACTTGCTCACCAGGCCGGAGCCGCCGGAGTTGTAGTTATGGCACTCCCAGGCGGTGATTGCGCCGGCATCCGCGCCGTGCTCGCGTACGCCGCTCGAAATCTCGATGAGGCCGGCGGGGCGGAAGTAGGCCCAGGTGAATTCTTCTTCGCGGGTCCAAACCAGCTTGACCGGTTTGCCCGCGGCCTTGGCGAGGCGCGCGGCTTCCACGGCGCACTCGCCCGAGTGCTTGCCTCCGTAGGCCGAGCCCGTATCGGGCACGATCACACGGATGCGGTCTTCGGGAATGCCGAAGGACGAGGCCAGTTCCGTGCGCACGCCGAAGGGCACCTGCGAGCCGGTCCGGACGGTGAGCTTGCCGCCATCCCACTCGGCCAGCGCGGCGCGGGGTTCGAGCGGAGCGTGCGCGATGTAGGCGACGGTGTAGGCGCCCTGCAGCTTGATATCCGCGGCTGCCATTCCTTCCGCAACGGCTTTAGCGGCATCGGCGGATTCGTGGGTATCGCCCTCGCCTGGTTCAGCGGTCTGCTTCAGGTATTCGTAGAGCTTGGGGCCGGAAACTGCGCCGGGCGGGACGGGCTCGCGTTTCCATTCAGCCTTCAGTTGGCGTATAGCTGCGGCGGCGGCCTGTGCATCGGGCGCGGCCACCCCTACGAAGTTCTTCTCATGAACTATCGTGACTCCGGGAAGCGCGGGGGCATCCAGATTCGTCAAGGTGGCGCCGAATTCGGGTGGGCGCAGAACACGCCCATAGAGCATGCCCGGACGCGTGAGATCGGGCGTGTACTTGTGCTGGCCCGTGACGAATTCGCGCGCCGCAAGCTTGGGCGCGGACTGGCTGAGCGGGCGCGCCAGCGGCACATCGCGCGCGATGGTCGCCGTGAGCTTCCCGCCTTTGGTCAATTCTCCGAATCCCATCGTGGAGGCGCCGGCGCCGCCCGCGACGCCCGAGCAAGCTATTCTGCCATCCGCGATGGATAGCATAGCGCGGTCGACCTGCCACTTTTCCGCGGCCAGATCGAGCAGCGCCTCACGCGCGGTGGCGGCGGCGCGGCGGACTTGCGGCGCCATGGTGGGGGTGGTGCGGCTGCCGAACGTGCCCATGTCGTAGGGCGTTAGCGCAGTGTCGGCCATCACCAGCTTGATGGAGGCGAGCGGGCAGTGCAGTTCTTCGGCGGCGGCTTGGCTAAGGGACGTACGGATATTCTGGCCCACTTCGGTCTTGCCGGTGTAGATGCTTACGGCGCCGTCTTCGCCGATGTGTAGCCATGCGTCCAGATCCTGCGGAGCAGCCTCTCCGCGGCGCCCGCGGCCGGACTCCTGCCCGCCGGCGGAAAAGACCACCAGCAAACCGCCGCCCAGCAGACCGATGAAGTCGCGGCGATCGACGGCGAAGCGATAGGCTGGCGGCGCGGTCAGCTCGTAGCGTTCCAGTTCGATTTGCGCAGGCGCCTCAGGCATGCTGGGCCGTCTTTTGAATGGCTGCCACGATACGCAGATAAGTACCGCAGCGGCACACGTTGCCGTTCATGTGACGCACGATTTCGTCGCGGCTGGGGTGCGGGGTCTTGTTCAGCAGGGCCACGCCGGAAACGATCATGCCTGAGGTGCAATAGCCGCACTGCATGGCGCCCTCCTCGACGAAAGCGTCCTGCAGGGGGTGGTGGATGCCTTCGATCGTCGTAATTCGTTTGCCCGCGGCGGCGCGCACGGGCAGGATGCAGGAGCGCACCGGCTGGCCATCCAGCAGCACGGTGCATGCGCCGCACTGGCCTTCGCCGCATCCGTACTTACTGCCGGTAAGGTCCAGATGGTCGCGCAGCACCGTCAGCAGGGGAACGTCTGGTTCGGCGTCGATGGGCCGGCGGGTTCCGTTGATAGTGAGCTCGGTGACCCTGGGCATAAGACTATTGTGCCACCGCCGGCGCGCGTGCGGCGCGGTCACTTCGCCGTGGCTGGCGTCGTCACTGCGGGAAGTACCGGCTCCATGTAAGGCGTCACGAGGCTCGCATTCCCGTCCTTATCCACCGCCTTTACACCGATCGCAATATCGTCGATCGATACATCCGGCATCGTATAGCTGGTCACGTTGCCAACCCACACTTCGCGTTCCCAGACGGGCGATGTCGTCCATCGAATCACCACGGAATATCCGGCCAGATCCGGCTCCGTATTCGGCAGCCAATGCAGAACCGCATCGTATCCGGACTTCCCGCGCGTCAGCAGCGGAATATGGCCGCCCTTATTGGGGCCCGAATTCCAGGTCCAGTTCAGCACCGGCGGAACCGGCGCGAGCGCCAGCGCGGCCAGCGCCGCGCCATTGATTCTGGCGACGCGCGCCGCGTATGGGACGGACGTGTTCGCGTACGTATCGGTGGTGGTGTGCTGGTTCTCGTAGTTCTCGGATGCCGACGTCAGCCGCACCGCCGCGTAACCCTCGTTCACGAACGGCTTGTGATCGCCGCCGCGCAGGAAACGATCCCCACGGAATACCATGTTCACGTGCATTGACGGGACCAGCCGCTCGCCGATCTACTTCACGTACCGGCCCAGTTCACGCGCGGGTGAGTCTTCGGGACCGGCGGCAAACAACCGCAGCACATTCGTTGCGGATTGCCCGTTGCCCGCCACATCGCTGCCGATGATATCGTTATTGAGGACCGCCTCAATCTGCATCCCCTTCTGTTTGGCCGTCGCGGCATAGGTCTGGCTTCCGCTCAGCCCGACCTCCTCGGCGGCAAAAGCGATGAACACCAGAGTCTTATCGAACTCGTACTGGCTCATGACGCGCGCCAGCTCCATCAGCGCGGCAGTGCCGCTGCCGCCGTCGGTCACGCCAGGCGCGGCCGTCTGGGCCGCCGTGGCCTCGAAGTCCAATGGGCCGAGATCCCTCTCGGGCGGCAGTATTTTGAGGTAGCGTCTTTCCTCGGCATCGTCGACGCCCCGCCTGACGGCCTCGGCGACGATTTGTTCCTCACCCGTGTATGGCTTTCGGATCATCGCCAGTGAATCGTAATGTCCGGTCACCAGAACGTATCTGTCCCGGTGGATGGTGCCCGGAAGCATGGCTATGACATTCGAGAGTTCGACATCGCGGATGATCTGACCCTGGCGTGCGCCTTTCTTAATTGTGAAGTCCTGATAAGAGACTTCCAGGCGCGGGCTGTAGCTCTGCAATTCGTCGTGAATCCATCGCTTTGCCGCGCCGATCCCGTGCGCCGGGTCGTCTTGCGCCGAAAGCACATAGCGTGTTCCAAAGCCTTCCAGCTTCCTGAGCGTCGCCGCCATGCGCTGTTCCGACACCGCATCGACTATCTGCCTCACCGTAGGATTGATTTGCGTGTCCGGCGTCTGGGGAGAGACCGGGAATGCGGTCGTCGCAACCGCGCAAAAAATCGAAAGAATGCGCTTCATCGAATTACTCATCGAATCAAAGGATTGTATCTTAACTTATGCTGTACAATGCACTCCAGTATGAAATCGGTTTTGACGCCTTTGGATTTTCTGGCGCGTAGCGCCTCGGTGTATCGCAATCGCATCGCCGTTGTGGATGACGAGCGGCGATTCACCTTCGCGGAGTTCAACGCGCGGGTACATCGGCAGGCGAGCGCGCTGCGGGCTTCGGGCGTTCGGCCGGGCGACCGCGTGGCGGTCCTGGCGCTCAACTCGGCGGCCGCGATCGAGGCGCACTTCGGCGTGCTCTTGGCCGGCGCCGTGCTGGTGATGTTGAATACGCGGCTGAAGGCGGCTGAGCTGGCGTGGATTCTGAACCATTGCGAGGCGCGCGTGGCGATCGCAGATCCGCAGCTTGCCGCGGAGTTGCCGCGGTCTGTCCATGCGATTGCCGATTACGAGGAATGGCTGGCCCATGGCGAGTTTCCGGCGGTGGCGGCGCCCGAACCTGAGGAAGACGGGTTCATCGCCATCAACTACACCAGCGGCACCACAGGGTTTCCCAAGGGCGTGATGTACACGCATCGCGGCGCATATCTGAACGCGCTGGGCGAGGTGATCGAACACGGGCTGACCAGCAGCTCGGTCTACTTGTGGACGCTGCCGATGTTCCACTGCAACGGCTGGTGCTTTCCGTGGGCGGTGACGGCTGCGGGTGCGCGGCATGTGTGCCTGCGGCAGGTGGATCCGCAGAAAATTGTGGAGTTGATCCGCGCCGAAGGCGTGACGCACATGTGCGGCGCCCCGGTGGTCGTCGGTACGTTGACCCAATACTGCGCCGCGCATGGGATCCGGTTTGAGGGCGGGCTGAAGATCGTGACGGCGGGCGCGCCGCCTACGCCGGCAGTCATACGGGCGGCCGAGGAGATGGGCGCCAGCCTGGCGCACGCGTACGGCCTGACCGAGACGTATGGGCCGCACAGCATCTGCGCGTGGCATCCGGAGTGGGACGTTCTGCCGGCGGCCAAACGCGCGCAAATCCGTGCGCGCCAGGGTGTGGCGTACACGGTGGTGGGCACGGACCTGCGCGTAGTGGACGCGGAGATGCGCGACGTTCCGGCGGACGGCCAGACCATGGGCGAAGTGCTGATGCGCGGCAACAACGTGATGCTGGGGTACTACAAGAATCCGCAAGCCACGGCCGAGGCGTTTCGCGGCGGATGGTTTCACTCGGGCGATTTGGCAGTGATGCACACGGATGGATATATCGAGGTGCGGGACCGCCAGAAAGACATCGTGATTTCGGGCGGCGAGAACATTTCGTCGATTGAGGTGGAAAAGGTGCTGGCCGAGCACCCCGCGGTGCTGGAGGCGGCCGTGGTGGCGGCCCCGGATGAGAAATGGGGCGAGGTGCCCAAGGCGTATATCGGACTGAAGCCCGGGCAAACGGCGACCGCCGAGGAACTGATCGAGTTCTGCCGGGCGCGCCTGGCGCACTTCAAGTGCCCGAAAACTGTGGAGTTCGGAGTGCTGCCCAGGACGGTGACCGGGAAGGTCAGGAAGAACGAGTTGCGGGCGCGTTAAGAGGGGCCTGGAGCCTTGTCCCGCTGGCCAGGTAGGCGTCGACGTCGGTCTTGCGGCGCATGCCTTCCAGGGTCATGGAGCGCATCGCCCCGAAGATAGGCCGCTCGGGCCAGGGACGGTCGTGCAGGCCGAAGCACCAGAGGATGTTCGTGTAAGTGTTGGGATCGCGGCCGTCGAGCGCGTAGCGGTCGTGCAAATGGATCATCGTCCGAAGCGCGGTGCTGTAGGTGGGCGACCATTCGATAATCTTCTTGCCCCAATACATGCGGTAGTATCCATGGATCGTGCCGCGCGCGAGCAGTTCGTGCTGCGTGGCGTTCCATAGCGCATCGTGTGTGGCCGCCTGCTCGAACTGTTCTGGAGTGTAGATGGGATGGCGGCGGTCGCGGCGGTGACGGCGCATGGTTTGGCGTGCCCATTCGGGCAACACCTGCAAAGAATCCAGGCGCGGCGCGAAGCGGGCGAAGTTGAATGCCAGCTCGCGGCGGACGATCAACTGTTCGAGGAATTCGGCCGAGGACCTAGCGGCCAGCGCGACTTCAAGCGACGAGATCTGTCCGAAGTGCAGGTATGGGCTGAGGCCGGAAGTGGCATGGGCTGATGGCTGGTTGCTTTCAGTTGCGTAGCGCGCGAGGTCGTGCTCCAGAAAATGCCCCAGCCGCTTTTGGGCCGCGAGGCGTCCGCCGGCGATGGACACCGATGGCGGCACGCTGTGATCGATCTGGCAGGAGGCGACCAGGGCGGCGATGTTTGCGCTCGAGACCGGCGTGTGGAACTCGGACACGCGCGGCCGAAAACGCTTGCGGACTTTGACGGGCGGCGCGGCCCATAGATAGCCGGACAGCAGCTTGTGGATCTTCGGACGGATGGTGTACGCCGCATACTCACGCTTTTCGAAGCAGGCCATGGGGACGATGCAGCTTGCATCCACCGCATAAAAAGCCGTGTCCAGCTTGGGCGCCACGCTGGCATTGTGGCGGGCAGCAATGAAGGTAGGATAGTCGTCGGTGACTACAGCGGAGGCGCGGGCGCCCAGGCGATAGAGCACGTCATTGGGATCTGAGGGCCGCCGGCGGAGATAGAAAGTGTATCCGATACCGAGCGCAGCCAGTCGGCGGGTGGTCTCGGGTACGCCTTCGAGAATGAAGCGATGGAACCGGTCGCTGGCGTATGGATAGGAGTAAGTCAGTCCTTCGTAGAACAGCACGGGGAGATGCAGTTGATTAGCGAGGTCGACGGCGAAATCGAGCGCCTGGTTGACATCCGCGCGGCGGTTCATCTGGCACCAGTAAAGGACGTACTCGCCGCCAGGGCGGACCGGGACCGAATTCAGTTGCCGGGCGCGTTCATGCACCTCTCCAGTAATAGCAGGCGGGCGGTGGCGGTTACAATGAAAGGATCGATGCGCGCGTGGAACCGGGCAAAACTGTTGTGGGGCTATCTGGCGCGGCGTACCAAGCTGGCGGCGCTGCCCGTGGAGTACATCGTGGAGACCACCGCGAAGTGCAATCTCTACTGCCCCATGTGCCCGCGTGAGACGCACAAGCAGCCAAAGGCGGACATGTCCGGCCAGGTATTCGAGCGCGTGGTGCGGCAGG
Organism: Bryobacteraceae bacterium; assembly: GCA_035511215.1. Classification (GTDB taxonomy): domain Bacteria; phylum Acidobacteriota; class Terriglobia; order Bryobacterales; family Bryobacteraceae; genus Bog-159. The sequence continues at coordinate 42,995 of DATKFU010000398.1, forward strand.
CGGGAAGCACGGCCGAACACATGATGCTGATCGGCCTCGGCGAGCCGTTCATGGACCCGGCGATATTCGAGCGGATCGAATTTTGCCACCGGCATAGCGTATCGACGCTGCTTTCGACGAACGGGACGTTTCTGGACGAGCGCGTGGCGGAGCGTGTGCTGGCATCGCCGCTGGAACAGATCACGCTCAGCTTCGACGGCGCCAGCAAGGAGAGCTTCGAATTCTATCGCAAGGGCGCGAAGTTCGAAAAAGTGCGCGACAACTTCGTGCGGTTCGCGAAGATGAAACACGCGCGCCGGTCGCGGCTGCAGGTGGTGGTGCAGATGGTGCGCATGGAACGTAACGCGCATGAGGTGGCGGAGTTCGTCCGGTTCTGGCGCGGCGTGCCGGGTGTGGACCAGGTGCGCGTCAAGGAAGACGAGACCAACATGATGCATCCGGACGCGGGCCACGCGGCGGCAGACTGGAAATATCCTTGCCATTACTTATGGCGCGGGCCCATGTACGTGAAGCAGAACGGCGATATCTACCCGTGCTGCCAGAGCTACATGCTGGACGGTGCGCCGTTGGGCAACATTGCGGAGCAGCCGCTGGAGAGCATCTGGAATGGGACGGAGATGCAGCGTATGCGTAGCGCGCATATCAGTGGGCGGGCAGGCGAGATAGATGTTTGCGCGCGCTGCTGCACCACCATTCCGCATCCTGCACTGGTGGCGGGCAGCCTGCTGCTCAATGGCAAGACGGTGCGTAGGATGCTGCCGGCGATCGAGCGGCTGGTCTATTTTTCGAAGCTGCCGCAGAAGCTGCTGCGCCCGCCCGTGGCTGCCGCCAGGCAGGATCTTGTGCAGATTGGCGCGGATCGGCAAGATAGGCGTAGTCCAGGGCCGAACTGAACTCCACGGAGTGGGTACGGTACGGCCTTGGACAGCAGCCTGCCTGACGTCTCCGTAGGGATATGCCAGAACTACTTTGGCGGCGGTGGCGTTCCGGTGCCGCAGTCGTTGCGTAGCTCGTTAGGTGCGCCGGCCGGCGGCGTGCTGGTTGTGTTGTCGATGCAAGGGATGGCGCTCAGATACTCGTAAATTGCCTCGATGTCGCTGTCCGCCATGTCCTGAAAGTCGGGCCAGGGCATTATTTGGAGAACCGCTCCATTAACGGGCGGCGGAATGCAGTTTGCCGGGGTGATCGGCGGCCCAGGTGATGTACAGGTCGGATGGATGTTGTCCATGTCGACGCCAGTTCGCAAGATCTGCATGAATTGAGCCAATGTGTGTCCGCCCTCAGGAAGGCCGTTTTTATCCGGCGTCAAGTTGCGGGAGACAATGGTTGGACCAAGATAGGTTCCATACGTGGTGCCTGGTCCAACATTAAAGGGTAAGGCCGTACCGAAGGGTGTGCCTCCGGCGAGGTACTGGGTGGGGTCGGTTTGTTTCGGCCCCTGGACAAGGAAGTACGGATTGTGATTCATCAGGAAATTGAAGTTCGGAGGGCCGCCGGAGGTGTGACAAAAATTGCAATCGTTGGCTGCGTTCACCAAATAGCTGCCCAGGCCTATTTGAAGGATTTGGAGCGGGGTCTTTCCCGACATATTGAGCGGAACCGGCGCTACCGCGAATCCGATTTTTATCCGCGCTGCGTCGCTGGTCCCGTCTTGCGCCCGCGCATACGGCGAGCTGAGCAGCATCGCC
>DATKFU010000399.1:0-14547 GCA_035511215.1 Bryobacteraceae bacterium
GCTACCTAATTAATTAGGCGGCGTATGCGAACTGTGTGTTGGCAGTTCTGTTTTTCCGATCGTTTTACGGGAGCTCGGAACCCGGCACGCCTCCCCACCACGATTCAATCCCGTCGAATCCGTTGCGCCCCCATGCTTTGAATGGAACCACTAGCGGTCAATCGGGCTGTCCGCGATTGAGATACAAGTCGATTTTAGCATACCGGGCGCCGGAATAGTAGACCACATCCGTTATTTTGGCGCCGCTTTTACGTCAGGAACAAAGAGGCCTGTCGAGCCGTCTGTCTAATGAACCCGGTGAGCCACACGCGCAAGTTCCGGCCGAGCGCCTCCTTCTGGGAGGCGACCCGCATCGCCCTCAGTTCATTGCATAAGAACAAGCTGCGCAGTTTTCTGACGCTGCTCGGCATCATTCTGGCCACCACCACGCTGATCTCCGTCACCGCACTCATCCACGGTATGAATCTGTACATTTCCGACAAGGTCTCGAACATGGGCGCCGATGGCTTCCGCATTGTCCGCATGGCGTGGTTCGGTCCTTGGGACCCCAAGAAGTTTTACGAAATGATGAAGCGGAACCCGGAGATCAAGCGCGACGAATACGAATTCGTCAGGAGCCAGACCACGCTGCTGAAGGACATCGGGATCATGGTCTCGAAGCGGACCCGCGTAGCATACAAGGGCGATTCCATGGAGGATGTGGACGTGGAAGGCGTGACCGACAACATTCCGGCGATCAACAACGTGCAGGTGGCCTACGGGCGCGGGATCACGCCGGAAGAAGCGCGGCGCCACGCGCCGGTGGCCTTCATCGGCAACGACATCCGGACGCGTTTCTTCCAGAGCGTCGACCCTATCGACAAAACGATCGAAATCGAAGGCACTCCATACCAGGTGGTGGGGGTGGCCAAGGAACTGGGCAGCGTGTTCGGCAACTCGCAGGATAACTTCGTGATGATTCCGGTGGAGAGTTACTTCAAGACCTACGGCGCGCACACCGGCATACGGCTGGTGGCCAAGGCGGTCGATCAGGAGCATCTAGCCGAAGCGGAGGACGAGACGCGCGTGCTGCTGCGCGCCTATCGGCACCTGGGGCCGGGCCAGGACGACAACTTCTCGATCTTCGCATCGGAGGCCTTTGTCACCCTCTGGGAGCGGCTGACATCCACGATTGCCGCCATGGCGGTGGGAATTGTTTCGGTGTTCATGCTGGTGGGTGGCATCGTAATCATGAACATCATGCTGGCCGTGGTCACCGAGCGCACGCACGAAATCGGCATTCGCAAGTCGCTGGGGGCGCGCCGGCGGGACATTCTGAACCAGTTTCTGGTGGAATCATCGTGCCTGGCGGCGACCGGCGGCCTGGCCGGCGTAGCGATCGCGTGGACCATTGCCGTGCTGGTGCGCAATGTGACGGCCGTACCCATGGCATTGCCCTGGTCTTCGGTGTTTCTGGGGGTGGGGCTTTCGGCCATAGTGGGGCTGTTCTTCGGAATCTACCCGGCGCGGCGGGCGGCGCGCCTCGATCCGATCGAAGCCTTACGGGTGGAGAAGTAACCATGATGGCGCGCGTGGCGTTTGTCAACGGATTCGTGCTGGCGCTCCAGACCATCCGGTCGCATAAGCTGCGGGCGTTTCTGACTGTGTTGGGTGTCATCATCGGAACGGGCACCATCATCGGGGTGGGCGCCATCATGACCGGTTTCGACACGTCCATCACCGGCGTGCTGCGCAGTTTCGGGCCAAATTCGATTATGGTGTTCAAGTTTCCCGTGGGACCGCGGACGCATCGCCTGACCCCTGAGGAGCGCACGCGCAAAGACCTCACCTGGCAGAACGCGGTGGATATCGGCGAGCGCTGCCCTGCGGTGCAGGATGTTTCGCCCATGCTCTTCGGCCCGGACGAGATTCTGAACGCGCACTATAAAGCGAACGACATGTACGATATCAATCTCATGGGTGTGGAGGAGGCTTACGCCAGGGGCGGGCAAGTCGACATGCACCTGGGGCGATTTTTCACCGAAGAAGAGAGCCGGCGGAAAGCGCCCGTGGTGGTGATTGGCGCGGACATTGAAAAAGGGTTGTTTGCGAATGTGAATCCGATCGGGAAGAGCGTCACCGTGGATGGCCACCAGTTGGACGTGATCGGCACGATGATCCGTCCGGCGGCGTCTTTCTTCGGCGACCAGGACACGCGCGTCCTGATTCCGTACGGGATGATGCAGAAAATGTACCCGAACGCCAGGGAGAACGCCATCGTGGTTACCGCCAAGGACGGCCAGCTTCCCAAAGCTTTGGACGAAGTGCGGACGATTCTGCGGATCGACCGGCGGGTGCCTTACGATAAGCCCGATAACTTCGCGCTTTCGACCGCCGACCAGATGGTGGCCGATTTCCGGCAGATTACGGCGATGACATTCCTGGTGATGGCGGTGCTGAGTTCGATCGGGTTGTTAGTGGGCGGTATCGGGGTGATGAACATCATGTTAGTTTCGGTGACGGAGCGCACCCAGGAGATCGGTGTGCGCAAGGCCATCGGCGCGCGGCGGCGCGACATCATCCTGCAATTTCTGTTGGAGGCGTCGGTGCTGACCAGCCTGGGCGGGGTTGCGGGCATCCTGTTCGGCTGGATTATTTCGTTGATCAGCCGGCTGGTGTTCACGTCGTTGCCGGCGGAAGTGCCGCTGTGGGCGGCGGTGCTGGGTATCGTGGTTTCGGTGAGTGTAGGGCTGTTTTTCGGGATTTGGCCGGCGTATAAGGCGGCGCAATTGGATCCGGTGGAGGCGCTGAGGTATGAGTGAGCGAGTTGGAATTCCAAAGTTACGGAACCACATCCAGCTGCTCGTCGACTTATCAGCTTGGGCGGGATACGCCTGCCTTTGTCGACTGTGGGCGCCGACCGCACGGCCACCGCTGCGAGGGCGCCGATCGTGGCTTCTGACGTGGCCGCATCAGGGAAGGCGCTGGCGCCATTTGTTCGGGTCACGAGAGGTATGAAACACTCCGTAGACCGTGACATTCGCCTCCGATTGCTCGTAGAAGACAGCTTAAGGAAAACGGCGTATCAGGGAGCGACGGTAGCCCTCGTGAACGACAGGGTACAACTCGGGTCGACGCCGGATGCTTTCCATGCACGCATCCACCAAACTCAAGAACTCCTCGCCCAGTCCGGCCCTGCGACCCTCATACCAGACAAAGGCTTCCGCAATATCTAATTCGGCTTCCGGAGCGATGACCAGCTCAACCCGCATGGCGGGCGCGCGCTTTGCGCTTCACCTCTTCCCAAGTCAATCCATAAGCCGGGTTATTGAGTAGATTCGCTTTTCTGCGTGCCATTTCCTGCTTTTGCCAGTCGTGGACTGGCACAGCTTCCGGGGCGGACGCAAGGTCGTCCCAAAGATCCTCGACAAGTTGAAGCTTCTCGGACGGACTTAGGTCAAAGATCGATGCTGAACTCATTCGTATCCCCAGTGCCAATTCTCTCAAATTGCCGGGCCTTCGCGACGGGCAAGCGGGTTCTGGAGAACCCGCGCAGGACTAGAGTCCCGCCCCACAGGGACGGAATCCGCCGCGTGATACGAACTGCGGACCAGCGGTCCGGACTCCACGTGGCCGAAGCCCATTTCGTACCCGGCACGGCGGAGATCTTCGAATTCGGCGGGTGGCACGTAACGCACGATGGGCAAGTGCTTCGGTGAGGGGCGCAGGTATTGGCCGAGAGTGAGAATGTCGACGTTATGCGCGCGGAGGTCGCGCATGACGGCCAGCACTTCGTCGATGGTCTCGCCCAGCCCCAGCATCAAGCCGGATTTCACGGGCGTTTCGGGCGATGCGCCTTTGGCATAGGCCAGCATATCGAGCGAGCGCTCGTAGCGCGCGCCCAGGCGCACCTGCCGGTAGAGGCGGGGCACCGTCTCGGTGTTGTGGTTCAGCACGTCGGGCGCGGCGGCCATCACGATGTCCATCGCCCGATGGCTGCCCTGGAAATCCGGCACCAGCACTTCGACGCCACAGCCGGAGATGCGCTCGCGGATGGCGCGTATGGTGAGGGCGAACAGTTCGGCGCCGCCATCGGCGCGGTCGTCGCGGTTCACGCTGGTAATCACGGCGAAGCGCAGGCCCATGGCGGCGACAGCTTCGGCTACGCGGCGCGGCTCGTCGTAATCGACGGCCAGGGGCGCGCCTTTTTGCACGGCGCAGAAACCGCAGCGGCGCGTGCATACGTTGCCCAGAATCATGAAAGTCACGGTGCGATGGTTCCAGCATTCGCCCACGTTCGGGCAGGCCGCGCTTTCGCAGACCGTGTGCAGGCCGAGACCGTCGATCAGATTCTTAAGATCTCGATAGTTTTGGCCAACGGGCGCGGGCGCGCGCAGCCATGCGGGGCGGGGCGGCGGCGTGGGGGTGATGGAAACCGGCGTCATAGAAACCGGCGTTATAGAAAACAATGCCGCGCTCATGATAGCTTGCCGAGCCGCTCGCGTAGGGGCGCGATGAGCGATTCGTCCTTCATGGATGCGATATTGATGCGGACGTTGGCCAACGCGCCGTCGATGCCGGCTTGCGCGAGGCCTTGCGCGGTTTCGATGTCTGAGCCGAACTTGGCGGACGCGATGGCGGCCAGGCCGCGCAGCCGGCCCTTCAGCAGCGTGGCTGCTTCGGCGACTTCGAGCGGCACCTCCGCGGCCTTGTGCAGGGCCTGCTCGACGAACGGCGCGCGCTCGTCTTTGGGACGCTTGTAGGCCGCGCGCACCGCGTCGTAAGATGCCGCGTCGCGCTTTACGGCTTCGGCGAAAAACTTGCGGTCCGCCTCGAAGGCATCCGCGGGCAGCTTGGCCAAGCCCGAGACCATGGCTCCCAGGGCTGCCGCCATGGCCGCTGCCGCCGCGGCCGCACTGCCGCCGCCGGGTGTCGCGGTGGGGGCCGCGAGTTCGTCCAGGAATTCGTTTAGCCCTTCCTTTGTTTCAGCCATTGTTTCAGTTTCTCTTTCAGCTTCCTCTAGAGCCAGGTGAGCAGCCTCGGCGAGCCGATTCTCTAATACCAGACTAGGATGGAAATTCTCCACCTGCAAATACCATTCGGCAGTCAGCTCCAGCGCGCGCTTGGGGATGAGACCTACAATCTCACTGCCGACGATAGACGCGCCGTAGCGGGCCGCCTCCGCGCGCACGGTTTCGAAGACGCGGTGGATGGGGGTCTGCTCGAAATCGGTGAGGTTCATGGAAACCTGCGCCAGATTGCGCGAGGCCAGCGGCACGCCCATGGATTTGACATAACGGAATCCGCCGGAGGAGAAGCGGATGGCCTTGGCGATGCGCTTGGCGATCTCCACGTCGGCCGTGTTCAGGTTGATGTTGTAGGCGATCAGGAATTTGCGCGCGCCTACCACGGTGGCGCCGGCGGTGGGGTGCAATTCGGCCTGTTCAAAATTGGGGCCGATATCGGGGAGGCGGCCGGGATTGGTGCGCACTTCGTCGCGCAGGCCTTCGAACTGGCCGCGCCGGATGTTTTCCAGGTTGATGCGGTCGGGCCGGCGGGCGGCGGCTTCATAAAGATACACGGGCACCTGCAGGCTTTCCCAAAGGCGCATGCCCAGTTCGTTGGCCAGGCGTACGCAATCTTCCAGCGTGACACCTTCGACGGGGATGAAGGGGACTACGTCGACCGCGCCGATGCGGGGGTGCACGCCGGTGTGACTGCGCAGATCGATCAGGCCGATGGCACGCTCAGCGCCGCGGAAGGCGGCTTCCACTACGGCCGTAGCGGGGCCGGCGAAGGTGACCACGGAGCGGTTGTGATCGGCGTCCATCTCGCGGTCGAGAATGGCGATGCCGCGCACCGAGCGGATGGCTTCTACGATGGCGTCTACCTTGGCGGCGTCGCGGCCTTCGGAGAAATTGGGGACACACTCTACAATGGTTTGGGGCATGGTGTCTGGATAGTCATGTACACGTTGTTGGCGCCGAAGTAATAGGGTAGCTCGCGGTAGTCTTGCACGTTGAGGATCAGGACGTCGCCGTCTTTGCCGGGTTCGAGTGAGCCCTTTCGATCGGCCATGCGCAGGGCGTGCGCGCCGTTGATCGTCGCAGCGGCTATCGCTTCCGCCGGCGACATGCGCATCTCGGTGCAGGCCAGCGAGAGCGCCATTTGCATGCTGTAAGTCGGACTGGTGCCGGGATTGAAATCCGTCGCCAGCGCTACCGCGGCTCCGGCTTCGATCAGGGCGCGGGCCGGAGCGTAGGTGCGCAGCCCCAGATGAAAAACAGAACCAGGCAGCAGCGTAGCGATGGTGTTCGATTGCGCCAGCGCGCGGATGTCCTCTTCACCGGCTTGTTCCAGGTGGTCGGCGCTGGCGGCGTCCAGTTCCACGGCCAGGCGGGCGGCTCCGGTGCGCGCGAACTGCTCGGCGTGGATCTTCAATCCGAAGCCCAGGCGGCGGGCGCAATCCAGGTAGCGCCGCGATTGGTCGAGCGTGAAGGCGCTGTCATCGCAGTAGATGTCCACGAAGCGCGCTAGTTTGCGGCGCCTGATTTGAGGCAGCATTTCGGCAGCCATCCAGTCGATGTATGCGTCAGCCTTGCCGCGATACTCCGGGGGCGGGATATGCGCGCCTAAGTAGGTCGGCACGATATCCAGCGGATCGCCATTCAGTTTGGCGAGCACGCGCAGGGTTTTGAGTTCGCCGGCTTCATCCAGAGCGTAACCGGACTTGGCTTCAACCGTGGTGGTGCCGTGACGGATCATGGCGGCGAGTGAGTCGCGGGCCTGCGCTTCGAGCTGCGCGGCGGACATGCCACGCACCGCTGCGACACTCGACAGAATGCCGCCGCCGGCCGCCGCGATCTCCGCGTAGCTGGCGCCCGCGAGACGCATTTCATAATCGACCAGGCGCGGTCGGCCGAAGACCAGGTGTGTGTGGCTGTCGACAAATCCGGGCATGACCACGCGGCCGGCGGCGTCGACTTCGCGCGCGCGGCGGGCTGCGGGCAGCTTCTCGACGCGGCGCGCGGGACCGGCATCCACGATCAGGCCGTCCTTTATTAATACAGCGCCACTCGGCACGATGCCGAGTTCGCCCAACGCAGCGCCGCGGCGGGGCCCGCTATCGCCGCGCAGAGTCAGTAACTGTCGGGCATTCCTGACCAGCGTGGTCATCGGGCGTTACTCAGGACTCCGCATGGGAGCGCGCAGTCCGGCGGGGCCGGCGAAGTCGATCGCCTCCTGGTATCCGGCATCCACATGACGGAGGACGCCGATGCCGGGATCGCAGGTCATCACGCGTTCCAGGCAGCGCGCGGATTGATCGGTGCCATCGGCCACGGTGACCTGCCCGGCGTGCTGCGAATAGCCGATGCCCACGCCGCCGCCATTGTGCACCGAAACCCAACTTGCGCCCGAAGCCGTGTTCAGCAGCGCGTTCAAGATGGGCCAGTCGGCGATGGCGTCGCTCGCGTCCAGCATGCCTTCGGTTTCGCGGTAAGGGGAGGCGACCGAGCCGCAATCCAGGTGATCGCGGCCGATCACGATGGGCGCTTGCAATTTGCCGGAGGCCACCATGCGGTTCATCTCCAGCGCGAATTGGGCGCGCTCGCCGTAGCCCAGCCAACAGATGCGCGCCGGCAGGCCCTGGAAATGGACCTTCTGTTGGGCCAGCGAGATCCAACGGGTAAGCGTTTCGCTGGAGGCGAACATGCGGCAGATAAGCTGGTCGGTGGCGGCGATGTCGGACGGCTCGCCCGAAAGCGCTACCCAGCGGAACGGGCCACGCCCTTCGCAGAACAGCGGCCGGATATACTCGGGCACGAAGCCGGGGATTTTGAACGCGTCGGCGACGCCACGGTCGGCGGCAAAGCGGCGGATGTTGTTGCCGTAATCGAAGGTCACCGAGCCGGCGCGCTGCAGTTCGAGCATGGCGCGCACGTGGGCGGCGATGGAATCAAGCGAGCGGTCGAGATATTGCTGCGGGTCGCGCGCGCGCAGTTCGGCGGCTTGCTCGACGGTATGGCCGGCGGGGATGTATCCGTTCAGGGGATCATGGGCGCTGGTCTGGTCGGTGACCATATCGGGGACCACGCCGCGGCGCGCCAGTTCGGGCAGGGCTTCGGCGCAATTGGCGACCAAGCCGACGGACTTGGGCTGGCCCGCGTTCATGGCCTGGCGCAGGATGCCCAGCGCTTCATCGAGATTGTGCGTCATGGCGTCGCAATAGCCGGTGTCAATGCGCTTGCGGATACGCGCCGGGTCCACCTCGATGCCGAGGAAGGCCGCGCCGTTCATGGTGGCGGCCAGGGGCTGGGCGCCGCCCATGCCGCCGAGTCCGCCAGTGACAACCAGGCGTCCGGCCAGCGATCCTCCGAAGTGCTTGCGGGCGGCGGCGGCGAAGGTTTCGTAAGTGCCTTGCAGGATGCCTTGCGAGCCAATGTAGATCCAGCTTCCGGCGGTCATCTGCCCATACATGGTGAGGCCGAGTTTCTCCAGCGCGCGGAACTGCTCCCAATTGGACCAATGACCCACCAGGTTGGCGTTGGCGATCAGGACGCGAGGGGCTTCCTCATGGGTGCGGAAGACGCCGACGGGGCGGCCGGATTGTACCAGCAGTGTTTCGTCGTTCGCGAGTGACTGGAGTTCGCGCACGATGGCATGGAAGGAGGGCCAGTCGCGGGCGGCTTTGCCGGTACCGCCGTAGACCACCAGGTCGGCCGGGCGCTCGGCAACGTCGGGGTCGAGGTTGTTCATGAGCATGCGCATGGCGGCTTCCTGCTTCCATCCCCTGCAGCAGAGGGACGTGCCGCGGGGTGCGCGGATGACGGGGGCCATGGGTTCATGGTAGCGCGGCGCGTCTGGGCCTCGCGGCTGCTGGGCCGATGATGCAGTTAGCCGTATCAAGGACTGGCCCGCCTGCCCGCGCGAGTCGCGAGTTAAACTATAGACCTGCCCGCCGTACTGAGGGTTCGTTGGGTATAGGTTCTCCCTCTTTAGCGTTTCTTCAGCCTGAGGGGCTGGAGCCGCCGCACATCCACGTGGCTCACGCGAGATCGCACGAGATGACCGAGGTCCGGGAAATCGTGAGAAATGGCCTGAGTACTTTGGTGTGCAAAACTGAACCGCTCGCAGTCGGTCGGACGGGTGGTTTCGGCGCCACTGGTATGGTTCTCAAGGCTGGCTGATGCGTCGAGCCGCGACCGATCCGATTGGGAGCTAATCGGAGGCGGCATCGGAATTCACGGGAGGTAATCGACGAAGACATCTCCGTGGCCAGCCTATTGCGGCCCGAGAATTTCATGAGGCTACCCGACGATGGCCAGTGACTACCAGGCGTCCCGCGAACGATCCGCCGAAGTGATTGCGGGCAGCGGCGAAGGCTACCCCCTCGCTAGCGGGCCGCCCGCCGCCGGAGCGCGCGGTGTCACGGAACCACAATCGTCTCTGCAATGCGGTCGTGCACCGTGCGGCGGTTGGGGTGAATGAAATACTGCAGGAATCCAAACCCCAGTTCCAGGACGGACGCACCATATCCAAGCGCCCGTTCGACCGAGTGCCAAAGGGACATACGCCGATGCACGAGAGAGACAACCCGTATGCGGAGGAGTCGTTGCCCAGGGTTTTTCGATTGCCAATATAGAAGGATAGGCCAAAGAACAAAACTAAATAGACGATGCTATACCAGTTCTCAAAGAAATTCGGTTCAAGGGGAACATTGCCTTTTACGCTGAGACGAGTGGCGAATCGCCACGGCCACTAGGGCGGCAAGCGCAAAAAGGGTGAGAGCCGCCACAAAGTCGATCAAGAGAGCGCACGCCTGGAAATGAATGCGAGCGAGCTCGGTGCCTTCAAGTTCGAGCATCTGCGCGGTCTCGTGCGGCTTGTAAACGCGATGCGACCGTTCTCCCTTTTCCGCCATCGTCTTCACAGAATAACTTAGTCAGCGGGAACTAGCCGGCCGGGGAACGCACGTGATCCATTGAATGACGGCTTACCACATGTGACTTGCAGGCCTCGATCGCGTTGGCTGGCCCCGAGTGCCGAGGGAGGCGCGATGCACGTGATAAGCCCGGGTATATCATGGCTCATCGGAGATCAGATGGTAGCGGCTATGCGGGTGTTGTAGTCCGCTGCCGATTTCCGCCACCATGCCGTGACCAACGAGCGACGCGAGCCGCGTTCGGGCAGCGCGGACGGCGGACTTCGGCATGCATCTAGCAGGACGTGTCAGCCCGCAGAACCGTTACCGGATCGGGGGACTGTGCGCGATACTAAGAAGATGCCCGCATCCACGACGACAGCCGCCCTGCGTGTCCGCGACCTGCGCAAGACGTTTAAAGACGTAGTGGCGGTGGACGGCCTCGAACTGGCGGTGCGCGCGGGCGAGTGCTTCGGCCTGCTGGGACCGAACGGCGCCGGCAAGACCACCACCATCGAGATTTGCGAAGGTCTGACCGTACCCGATTCGGGCGATGTCGAACTACTGGGAATGCACTGGAATTCGCACGCGGCGGAGTTGCGCCAACGGCTGGGGATTCAGCTTCAGGAAACGCAGCTTGCCGATAAGGTCACGGTGATGGAGACCATCCGGCTGTTCAGCAGCTTCTTTCGGCACGGTCCGCCGCCGGCCGAAGTGATCGCGCTGGTGCAACTTGAAGAGAAGATGAACTCGCGCGTAGGCGGCCTCTCCGGAGGGCAGAAACAGCGGCTGGCATTGGCTTGCGCGCTCGTAGGCGATCCGGATTTCCTGTTTCTGGACGAGCCCACCACCGGCCTCGATCCGCAGGCGCGCCGCCAGCTTTGGGCGTTGATCGAACAATTCAAACTGCAGGGCCGTACCATTCTGTTGACCACGCACTACATGGACGAGGCGGAACAGCTCTGCGACCGTGTGGCGATCATGGATCATGGCAAGGTGATCGCGCTGGGCACGCCGCGCGAATTGATCACCTCAATCGGCGTGGAGCACATGGTGGAGTTTTCGGCGGGCGGCGCGGCCAAGGCGCTGGAGATTCCGGCGCTGCGGCGCATGGACGGCGTGCGCGATGTGCGCACGGAAAACGGTACGGTCCGGATGCAGGTGACCGAGTTGCACCGCGCCGTGCCGGCGCTGCTGGAGGAACTGGAACGTCAGGGCGTTCCGCTGACCGAACTGCGCACGCATTCGGCTACTTTGGAGGACGTCTTCGTCACTTTGACGGGACGGCATTTGCGCGATGAGTGACCTGATGAACGACATAACGGTGGTTCCCGAAATTCGCCCGCGAGCAACGGCGGGGCGTCCTGCGAGCCAGGCGCCCCGGGACGGCGGGCTAGCCGGCCATGCGCTGGTGCAGTTGACGCTGACCCGCTTCCGCGAGTTCCTGCGCGAACCGGAAGCGCTCTTCTGGGTCTTTATCTTTCCGATCCTGTTGGCGGCGGGCTTGGGTCTGGCGTTTCGCAACCGTCCCGCGGAGGTGCTCAAGATTGCCACGGTCACGCCGGAGCTGGCGCGATCCCTTGGCCAGGACAAGTTGCTCGACGTGCAGCAGTTGGCGGCGCATGCCGCCGAAGAAGCGCTGCGCACGGGCAAGGTCGCGCTGCTGGTTGAGCCGGGGCCGGGTGGCGCGGTGGTTTATCGTTTCGACGACACCAACCCCGAAGGACGCACGGCGCGCATGTTGGCCGATCGCGCCCTGCAGCGCGCCGCGGGCCGCGTGGATCCGGTGAGAGTGAGCGATCGCCTGATGCGCGAGCCGGGATCGCGCTACATCGACTTCCTCATTCCCGGCCTGTTGGGCATGAATCTGATGGGCAGCGCCATTTGGGGCATGGGATTCGCGATCGTGGATGCGCGGCGCAGAAAGCTGATGAAGCGCCTGATCGCCACTCCCATGCCGCGGCATTATTATCTGCTGTCGTTTCTGTTGTCGCGCCTGGTCATGCTGGTCATCGAAGTGGGTTTTCTGCTGAGCTTCGGTATTTTTGTTTTCAAGGTGCCTATGCGCGGCTCGCTGGCGGATCTGGCGCTGCTGTGCGTGGTCACTTCGCTCTCTTTCGGCGCGCTGGGACTGTTGATCGCTTCGCGCGCGCGCACCATCGAAGCCGCGTCGGGGCTGATGAACCTGGTGATGATGCCGATGTGGATCGTATCCGGCGTGTTTTTCTCCGCACAGCGGTTTCCCGACATGCTGCAACCGGTGATCAAGGCACTGCCGCTGACGGCCGCCATCGATGCCCTGCGGGCGAACATGCTGCAAGGGGCCGGCCTTGCGCAAGTATCGGGGCAACTGATGGTGCTGGCCGCCTGGCTGGTAGTGTGTTTTCCGGTGGCTCTGAAGCTTTTCCGGTGGCGATAGCACCGGCGCGGCCTGCGCTCGACCGCGCGCGCGGCCCTGCCTTTAGGACGTAGTGGCCTGCGCGGGAGGAGCCGACTGGGGCGAAACGTCCAGGTCGGTGTCAACCGCCTCGATCGCGTAGTAGTAAGTGGTGCTCGCAACAACCGTGGTGTCGATGTATTCAGCAGTCGTTCGGGTGGCCACGTTTGTCAAGCTGCCGGGCGAGGTCCCCCGGAAGACGTAGTAGTACTTGATCGCCAAACCATGGGCCGGGATGTTTTCGGTCCAGGTTACCGTGACTTTTGTGGCGGAGTTTGCGGTGGGCACGACGTTGACCGGCGCGGCCGGCATTGGAGGCGTAGCCACGGCTATCTGGTCGGATGGCGCCGAATCGTCGAAGCTGGTATCAACCGCTACAATCTCGAAATAATAGGTTATATGGGGAGTGAGGGATTTCGCCGTGTAGCTGGTGGTCGTCGCCGCGCCGGTCTTGGTCAATTTGCCGGATGTCGTGCCTTGGTAGATCTGGTAGGAAGCGACCGGCAAGCCGCCAGGCTGGATGCTCTCCTGCCATGTCAGGGCGATCGTCGTGGGGGTGGCCGTCCCGGCTACGCCGCTGGGTGGGTTGGGCAGCGGAAGCGTGGTAGCCGATGCGACCGCAGTCATCGCCGCGTCAATCCCCTGCTCCACGGCTACGATGCCATAGTAATAAGTGGTCCCTGGGGAGAGAGACAGATCCTTGTAAGTAGTCACGGTGGACGGCGCCACTCCGATTTGCTGGAGGTTTGACGCCGAAGTTCCGCTATAAACCAGATACTTGTCCAAGCTGGTGATGTCCGAGGGCGCCGCCCAGCTCAGGTCTATCTCCACAGGCGAAATAGCCGCGGCCACCAGACCCGTCGCCGAGTTTGCCGTAGTCCTGACTGTCTGCAAGCTCAGCGCCGTCGAAAGCGGCGAAAGGTTGTTGGCCATATCGAGCGCTTGCACCTGGTAGTTGTACAGCGTGTTACTCGTCAGTGTTGAGTCGATGTAAGCGGTTGTCGTGGCGTTGGCGATCTGGACCCCCGTCCAGGGTTGGCCGGCCGCCGGCGGAGTGCATCGAAGCACGTTGTAACCCGCTACGCCGACGTTGTCGCTGGAGGCGGTCCACGATATGTTGGCCCCGTTGACGCCCGCCGCGCCGGTCAGGCCGGCCGGGACCGAGGGCGGAGTGGTGTCCGGCGGTACGACTAGCTGGTCGTAGAAACTAAACGCGGTGGTGGTGAATTCGGGTAGCGATGCGGCTGCGAACGCCAGCGAATTCTCGGTCTGCATGATGTCGTAATCCGAGCAACTTGCGGTGGTGCAGGTGCAGTTGGCCGCCCCGCCATTGGCGCCGGTTCCGCCATATGTCTGGTACGCAAAGAAATATATCGGCAGGTCGGGCGCGACATAGACCATCTGCGTGTACTTCGCCAGAGATCGCAGGGTCTGCAGGAAATAGGCGTCCTGCGGAGCCCAGAAACTAAAAGGGTTTCGGGCGCGGATCACGTCGTCGCCGAGCACCTTCCATTCCGACGCCAGCGACTTCGACAACCAGGCCTGGCCTATCACAACCGGCTTGCCGGCGGCCGCGGCAGCACTGGCAACGGTCAGCGTGTTACCGATGAAATCGTTGTCCGGCTCCGTGTTGATGGGAATAAGATGCGTGTCGATGTAGTTCAGCGGCAGGGCAACGTAGGCAGTGATGTAGGCGGCCAGGTTAGACGACCCTGTAGGCGGCAACCAGGTGCCAAATCCGGCGCCCAGTTCGGGGACAGTCAACAACGTGAGTGCCCGAACAGCCGTAATCTCTCCCGCAATCATCAGAGCGGCGTCCACCGGATTGTTTAAATTCTGCTGGCCTGTCTGCGCGGCTTCCGTATCGGGTTCATTCGCCAGGCTAAGATAATCCGGCTGCATGGTCTTTGCCACGGTGGCGGCCATTTGAGCGCGCGCCGCCATGTATTTCGTCCAGGTGAGCGTATTGTAAAAGGCTGTCGTATTGGTCCAACCAGCCGCTATGTCATTAGAAAACAACTCCTCGTTATCCACAATGAGTTTGAGACCGGCGGCCTTGACGGCCTGGGCCACGTTCGAATAGAAAGTCAGGTACGGTTGCAGGGCGGCCTGGCTGCCATAGAAAGGTTCGTACAGAACGGGAAATCCGACCGGTACCGACACGGCTTGGACACCCATAGCTTTCAGCTCCTGCAATTGAATCAGAACA
>DATKFU010000400.1:0-16102 GCA_035511215.1 Bryobacteraceae bacterium
CACGCGGCAACCCAGCAAAGCCTTGCCGTCTACCAGGTCCGGATCGGTATTGTTGGGCGCCAGCGCGCGTGGCGGCGGCACGTGGTCGAAGAATCCGCCCCACTCGTCGTAATTGAGCACCAGGACGGTGTTTTCCCATGCCGGACTGGTGGCGACGGCTTGGTACACCTGCGCAATGAATGCGTCGCCGTTGCGAATGTCGGAGTGCGGATGGTTGTCGTTCGCCGTGTTCAGCAGCAGCGTGAAGGCCGGATCGACAAACGACACCGCCGGCAGCGAGCCGCTCGCGCAATCGGAAAGAAAGTCCTGGAACGAGTTGGCGTAAAGGATCGCGTCGATCGGG
This sequence comes from Bryobacteraceae bacterium, assembly GCA_035511215.1. Taxonomy (GTDB): domain Bacteria; phylum Acidobacteriota; class Terriglobia; order Bryobacterales; family Bryobacteraceae; genus Bog-159. Next base: position 344 of record DATKFU010000400.1, read on the forward strand.
AAGAGCGTCAGAAACGGGACATTGCCGTAGTAATACTTGCTGCTGACCCCGGCCTGGGTACAGTGATCGAAGATAGTGGGGTAGGAACACAGCGACACGCTGTCGTCCAGCCGGTCGGTCTGGCCGCACAGTTGGAAGATGCGGTTCGGGAAGGTGGGACCCAGCATCGACGGGAAGTACATGTCGCAGCTAGTGAAGTTACGGGCGAACGCCGGGAAAAACTGGTTATCGGCCGCCTGGTAGTAGCCGATCGCATAGACGTCCGCCGTGGAGGTCTTCATGAAACCGTCCATCAGCCCGTTGTCGACTTCGATGCGCCCGCCGTCGTAGCTGTGGTCCGGATCGTTATAAGCGCAGCCCGTCCAATTGGGCGCCAGTTCGTGCGTTGGATGGCTCACGCCGTTCACATCCACATAGTCAAGGCCGGCTTGCTTGCCGTTGGCGTTGGGCAGCCAGCCCAGGAAGTGATCGAAGCTGCGGTTCTCCATCATCGCCACCACGATGTGTTTGACCTGCGATGTGGCCGCCCGTAACATGCCGGGGCTAAGCGCGGTGCTGGCGGCCAATCCGCCTGTAGCTTTCAGGAATGTTCTGCGATCCATCTTCTACTCCTCCTTTGGATAGTGCTATGCCAAGCATGGGAAGTAGTATACGACAGAAATGTGAATAGAGTGTGAACGCTCCGGCTTGATGCTGTAACAGTCCGGCGCGTTACCGGATCTGGACCAGGCCGTCGCCGGTTTCGGGCAGACTGGCGGAGTCGATGGTCTGCGGCGCGCGCCAGAAGTCGACATAAGAAACCTGGTGTACGCAGGCCACCGTACAGCGCGGCGCGCAGGATTTCTCGGTCAGGAACTCGCGCTGGATGTCCGCCACCGTGTATTCGGCGAGCGGCTTGGCCGGGTAACCCCGCTGCTGCGAACAGTAGTGCACCAGGCCCTCTTCGCAGATGTACAAATAGCGCGCGCCGGCCCGGCAGCGCCAGCTGTTCTCCCGGCCGTGCGCAATATTGTCCTGGAAATAGTTGATCTGCGCGTAGCTGCTCTTCCCCATGCCGCGCATGATCCCGTACACTTCGCGCTCCGCGGGGGAAAGCGGCTGCAACTGTCCTGTGCCATCGTGAATGATGCCCACCGTGGATGTGAAGCCCAGTTCCACCGCGCGCTTGCCGACCACCAGCGCATCCTGGGGATTGCGAATGCCGCCGCCTACCACGGAATTGATATTCACGTGAAAATCGGCGTGTTCGGCCAGCAGCTGGAGTTTCTTGTCCAGCACCTTCAGGCTTTTCTTCGAGACGTCGTCCGGCGTCACGTTGTCGATGCTGATCTGCAGGTGGTCCAACCCCGCGCGGTTCAACCTTTTGATGCGCTCCGCGGTGAGCAGATAGCCGTTGGTGATCATGCCCGCGATCATGCGGTGGCGGCGGATGTGCGCCACGATCTGGTCCAGATCGGGATGCAGCAGGGGCTCGCCGCCGCTGATGGTGATGATGGTAGTGCCCAGCGCGGCCAGCATGTCCAGGCGTTGGCACACGGTTTCGAGCGGCACCGGTTTGGAGCGATCGTCGTATTCGTTGCAGTAGGTGCAGGCCAGATTGCAGCGGCGCATGGGGATGATATGCGCCAGGATGGGATGGTCCGTGGAAACCAATCCCTTGTAGATCATGCGCAGTTCGCGGGCCCGCAGGTTTGCCGCCCGCCATCTTCTACGCCACTTGGGCGCTGTCCCAGGCGATGATTTGGCCCCGTCCCGCATCCGCAGATCCCTATTAAACCACACAAACGGGAGGAGTTCTGAGTTGAGGGGGGCGACCGGCAGCTTTTCCGGCTTCAATGGCGATTTCGGGGCGCCGAAGTGCTGCCGAACACACGCGCCTGCCTGCCCGCTTGCCGACCCGCTTGAAGATCGGACAAATGGTACACGGTGTGCAGTAATTGTATGCTTTGATTATGCTGCCAGCGAAACGGGCGAAACCGTCGGACGAGTTTGAGGCCGGCGAATTCCTGCTCCACGCCTCCCACGATTTAAGGACGGCTCTGCGCGCGATCCGCATGCACACCGATCTGCTTCTGAAGGACCATCTGGCGGCTCAGGTGCCCGGCCTCGAAGAGCGCCTCGGCTTCATCGTCGACGGCGCCCTCAAAGTCGATCTGCTGGCCAATGGCATCTCGAGTTATTCGGTTGCGCTGCAAATCCGGAAGGAGTCGTTCCAACCCGCGCCCTTGGATGTTTTGCTGCGAACGGTCCTGGCTAAGCTCGGCCCGGAACTCCGCGCCCTTGACGCCACCGTCACAAACGACAAGCTGCCGCGCGTTTGCGGAGCGCCGGACCGGCTGATGGAGGTCTTCGAGAACCTTCTAATGAACGCGCTGCGCCATCGCGGTTCGCTCGCCCCCCATATCCAAATCACTGTCGAAAGGCGGAACGAAGAGTGGCTCTTTACCGTTCGCGACAACGGTCCAGGAGTGCAAGCGCCGTACCTGGAGAGCATTTTCCGGCCATTCGTGCGCTTGTCCGGTAACCGGCGGCCGGGTCCGGGCCTGGGTCTGGCGATTTGCCGCGTAATCCTGGAGCGGCACGGCGGAGAGATATGGGCCGAATCGACGGAAGGCGCCGGAACCGCGTTTCTGTTTACCTTGCCGGCCTAGTGGGGCAGGCTCGCAGTCTGCGCGGGACTCGTAGTCCCGCCCGGATATCGCGCTAAATCGCGCCCTCTAACTGCCGGCGGCGGCGCCGGCAGCGCCCTGAGTGCTCCGGCCCTCGAACGAGCGCAGCTTGCCGTGGAGCGTGCGCAGACAGATGCCCAGCACCTTCGCCGCGCGGCGTTTGTTGTTGCCGGTGTGTCTCAAAACCAGCCCGATGTAGGCCTCTTCCACTTCGCGCATCTGGGCGCCGGCGCGGATTGTCAGTACGTCCTCACCATCCTGTGAATTCTGGGGCAGCGGGGCTTTCGGCGCACGGGGCGCGAATGCGCCTGGAAGATGTTGAAGCTGCACTTCGCCTTTGCCCGCCACGATGACCGCGCGCTCGATCACGTTTCGCAGTTCGCGGACATTGCCTGGCCAGGGATTGGCCTCGAATCGGGCCAGCACGTCGGAACTCAAATGGGTCACCCGGCAATCGTGCTTTTCGTTTAGATCGCCGATCAGGGCCGCCGCGATCGACGGGATGTCCTGCTTGCGCTCGCGCAGAGGCGGCAGCGAAATGTGGAATACGTTCAGACGATAGTACAGGTCCTCGCGCAGATGCTTCTCCTCAATTGCCTTTTCCGGCGAGCGGTTGGTCGCCGCCAGCACTCGCACCGAGATCGGAATGTCGCTCCCCCCGCCCAGCCGGCGGACTTTCGACTCCTCGATCACGCGCAGCAGTTTGGCCTGCGTGGCGATCGGCATCTCTCCGATCTCATCGAGCAACAGAGTCCCGTTTTGGGCTTGTTCGAAACATCCCAAGCTGCGCGCCGCGGCGCCCGTAAACGATCCTTTTTCATGGCCGAATAGCTCGCTCTCCACCAGGCTCTCGGGCAGCGCCGCGCAATTCACCGCCACAAAAGGGCCGCCGCTCCGTGGACTCAGGCGATGAATCGCCCGGGCTACCAGTTCCTTGCCCGTGCCGCTCTCACCGGTGATCAGAACCGACGCGGTCGTCGGCGCTACCTGCCGGATGAGCGAAAAGACTTCCTTCATTGGCGAAGAATCGCCGACCATATCGCCTAACACGCCCTGATAACTGAGTTGCCGGCTCAGACGTTCCGTTTCCGCCACCAGGCGGCTCTGTTGAATCGCACGCTCCAGAAGAGCGCGCATCACTCCGGGCTGCACGGGTTTTTCGAGAAACCAAAACGCCTTCAGGTCGTGCACAATCGAAATCGCCCGATCGATACTTCCGAAGGCCGTAAGCACGATTGTGGGAGTGCGGTCGCCGTGCGCGGCTAGTTCCTTCAGGAGTTCGATGCCGTCCATGCACGGCATCATCAAGTCTGTCAGGATAGCGTTTACCGGAAAGCTTGCCAGTTTTTCAAGAGCCTCCCGTCCGTCCGCCGCCGTCGCTACGTCAAAACCGAAGGCCGAAACCATTTCGGCCAGGTCGGCCCTCTCGCGGGCATCGTCATCCACTACCAGGACATTCGCAGACATTTCCATCCTCCCTCGCTTCTCTCCATTTTAGCCCGACGACTCGTGCAATCGGGAATCACAGAAGATTCCGGGCAATCTAGCAATTGCGATGCCAATTGCTATACGCGCGTGTACTGAATCCGAATCCCGCGGGATGAACATTGGCCCAACAATTGCACTCTTGCCTTCAGACGGCGCTACGCTATTGGAGGGTGCATGTTCGAGTGGTTTGCAAGAGTCTGGTGCAAGAGAGCGCACACGCGGGCGATGTGGCCGATCCACGGCCATTATATCTGCGCCCAATGCCTGCGCCAGTATCCGGTGTTCTGGGAGGATTTCAGCCCCGCTTCAGCGGCCGGCTTCCACGCCGTGCGGCCGCACCGGCTGGAATCCGTCGTCAGACGCATGCCGGGAGAAACCGCGGTAACTCACATTGTCGGCGGGAAGCGGATAAATTTCGGCGGCGAGTCCGCCCGCAGCCGCTATCTCCAGCCAGCCCGACTGGGCACGAGGGCAGTTGATCTCACCGGCATGCCATTGGCCCGCGCCCTTCCGCAATTCCGATTCCGACAGAAAGGATACTTGAATGGTCAGGCCAGGTTCATTACGAATTGTGATTGCGGAGGATAGCTGTCCCGACGTCGTTCTGGTCAAAGCGGCGTTGCGCGCCGCGGGCCTGGCGGCTGAGCTTACGGTGTTTCCCGACGGGGAGCAGTGCGCGCGCTACTTGAAAGCCGGCCACGAGCCGCCGGACGCCATCATTCTCGACTTGCATTTGCCGCTCATTGAAGGCTTGGAGCTTCTGCGAGCCGTTCGCAGGGACCCGCGCTTTGACCGCGTTCCGGTCGCTATGCTGACGTCGTCTGCGCAGCCGGAAGACCGGCGGACGTCGTTGAATCTGGGAGCGAGTGCTTTTATCACCAAGCCTTGTAGCCTTGAGGGTTACCTGTCTGCGGTAGGATCCGCGATTCACGCTATGCTCGCCCCTGGCCCCGCAGGCGGGCCGTGCAGCGCATGACCGGCGCGTCCAGCCTCACAGTGCTAGAATGAAACCCCGGAGGAACAAGAGACCTTGCCCAAGATAGGGAAACTGTTGTACGAAACGCTTCGCAAAGACGAACAAGGCCTGCTGAAAGAGTGGATCGCTCTCCAAGCGAAGGCATCCGGCCGGCGCATGAGCGCCGCTGAGGAAAGGCAGCTCGAAGCGCAATCGACCGAGTTTCTGGCGACCCTACGCCAGGCCACTCAGGAGGACGGGGACGACATTTCGAAACCCGAGTGGTCGGCTGTCCGCGATTTTCTCACGCAGCTCTCCACCTCGCGCGCGCGAGCCGGTTCCACGCCGGTGGAAACCGCCATGTTCATCTTCTCCCTCAAAGAACCCCTGTTCACGCGCATGCGTGTGAATTCCGACGGCCAGGAACTGGCCGACGAGATATGGAAGGCCACCATCCTTCTTGACCGGCTTGGCCTTTTCACCACCGAGGCGTTTCAGAAGACCCGCGAAGAGGTCATCGCGCGCCAGCAGCAGGAACTGCTGGAACTGTCGACGCCGGTCGTGCGCTTGTGGGACAACGTCCTGGCGCTGCCGTTGATCGGGACCCTGGACAGTGCGCGCACGCAGGTCGTCATGCAGAATCTGCTGGAAGCCATCGTCGAAACGCGCTCCGATATCGCGGTCATCGACATCACCGGTGTTCCCACGGTCGATACGCTGGTGGCCCAGCATCTGTTGAAGACCGTAGCCGCGGCGCGCCTCATGGGGGCCGATTGCATCATTAGCGGAATCCGTCCGCAGATCGCGCAAACCATTATCCATCTGGGCGTGAACCTGGAGGACGTCACCACCAAGGCGACCCTGGCCGACGCTTTCGCCGTCGCCCTGAAACGCACAGGCTATGCGGTTACCAAGGTAAAGAATTCCAACAGAAACGCCGCCTAGGAGACAGCGTGGAACGCATCCCGATCCTGAAAATGGGCGAGTTCCTCCTGGTCACGATCCAGGTGGATATGCATGACCGCCTGGCGCTTACGCTGCAAGACGACCTGACCCAGCAGATCGTGAAATGGCACGCCCGCGGGGTGTTGATCGACATCTCGGCGCTCGAGATGGTGGACTCGTTCATCGGCCGCATGCTCAGCAATATTGCGAATATGGCGAGGCTGCTGGATGCCCGGACAGTAGTGGTCGGCATGCAGCCTTCGGTGGCCATCACGCTGGTCGAGCTGGGCTTGCCGATGAAGGGTATCCCCACCGCGCTGGACGTCGAAAAGGGCATGCAGACCTTGCGCACCTATCTCGGTTCAAACGGATACGGTAAAGACCCCGATGGAAGCGCTGACGACTGAGACACACGAAATCCGGACCTCCCAGGATGTGGTGAGCGTCCGGCAGTCGGTCCGCAAGCGTGCGGTCGAGCTGGGCTTCAACCTGGTGGATCAGACCAAGATCGTAACGGCGTCGAGCGAATTGGCACGCAACACGCTGGACTATGGAGGCGGCGGATTCGCCACGGTCGAAACGGTCCGCAATGGGACGCGGAACGGTCTGCGAATTACTTTTAAAGATGAGGGCCCCGGTATCCCAGACATCGCTCAGGCGCTGAAGGACGGATTTACTACCGGATCGGGTATGGGTCTCGGATTAGGCGGCGCCAAGCGGCTCTCGAATGAGTTCGAGATCGAGTCCCAGCCGGGCCGGGGTACGCGCGTCGCGATCCTCAGATGGAAAGGCCTGTAACGAGTGCCGGCATTCATATCCCGCATTGACGATCCCAGCCGGATTGCGGAGGCGCGCAGAAATGCGCGGCGGCTCGCGGGCGAGCTTGGTCTCGGCGAGCAGGCCGCGGAAAAAGCAGCCATCGTGGTAACGGAAGCCTGCACGAACCTGCTGAAACATGCCGCTGACGGCCAGGTCATCATAGCGCCAGGCCCCAGCTCCACCCTGCTGGAAATTCTGGTCCTCGACCGCGGACCCGGAATCGCCAACGTGGAACAATGCCTGCAGGATGGGCATAGCACCGCTGGCACCTCCGGCGGCGGGTTGGGCGCCATCAGCCGGCTTTCGTCCTATACCGAGATTTACTCAAGGCCAGGGCGCGGCACGGCGATCCTGGCGCGCATTGCGGGGAAAGGCGAAGCCGTCCTGGAGCCTGCCAACATCGGCGCCGTGCAGGTGCCGAAGCCCGGCGAGGATGTCTGCGGCGATCAATGGGGCGTGACGGAAGGCAAGCCACGCCGCACATTTCTGCTGGCCGACGGATTGGGGCATGGGCCGGATGCCGCGCGTGCCGCACGCGCCGCAGTCGACACTTTATATAAGCATCCGGATCTTTCGGTAACCGCGCTGCTGGAGGCCGTGCACGACGCATTGCGGTCCACCCGGGGAGCCGCCGTAGCCATAGCCGAACTCGATGCGGATCGCGGCACGGTCGCCTTTGGCGGACTTGGAAATATCAGCGGCACTATATTTGCCGAAGCCGCTCCGCCGCGGCGCATGGTCTCGACCAACGGCACGGCCGGCGTGGAAGCCCGCCACATTCGAGAGTTCACCTATCCATGGTCCGAAGGCGCGACCCTGGTGCTGCACTCCGACGGCATCTCCACGCATTGGTCGCTATCCGACTATCCCGGCTTGGCCCAGCACGACCCAGCCATCATAACGGGAGTGGTCTATCGCGACTTTGCGCGCGGCAACGACGACGCCACCATCGTGGTGGCCAGGTAGACGGCGTAATGGAAAGCACAACTGGCTCGACAGTTCCGATCCTCACTCTCAACATTCGTTACGAACACGACACCGTCGCCGCCCGCCAGCGCGCGCGTCAGATCGCACGCCTCGCGGGATTCGACGCGCAGGATCAGACCCGTATCTCGACCGCCGTCTCCGAGATCGCCCGCAACGCCTTCCGTTACGCGGGCGGCGGCAAAATCGTATACGCCATAGATTATGCCGTCGAACGCGACCCCTTTCCCGAAGCCCTGGTCATTCGCGTTACGGACACCGGGCCCGGCATCGAAGATCTGGACCGAATCCTGGAAGGCCGTTATCGATCTTCCACGGGGATGGGCATGGGCATCATAGGCGCCCGGCGTTTGATGGACGATTTCGAGATCCAATCCAGCCGCGGCACTGGCACCACCGTCGTACTGCGGAAGCGTCTGCCGCGCAGGACCGGCGCCACCACGCGGGACGCGATCGCGCACATGGCGGAGACCTTGGCCGCCGCGAAAGCGGAAGATCCATTCGCCGAGATCCAGCTTCAAAACCAGGAACTGCTGCGCACGCTCGAAGAGCTGCGCACGCGGCAGGAAGAGCTGACCTATCTGAATCGCGAATTGCAGGATACCAACCGCGGCGTGATCGCGTTGTACGCAGAACTGGACGAAAAGGCCGATCACCTGCGGCGCGCCGACGAGCTGAAATCGAAGTTCCTGTCGAACATGAGCCACGAGTTCCGATCGCCGCTGAACTCGATCCTGGCGCTGGCGCGGCTGCTGGCCGACGAAGTCGATGGACCCCTGTGCGCGGAGCAGCAACAACAGGTCAGCTTCGTAAGAAAAGCCGCGGAAGATCTTTACGAACTGGTGAACGATCTGCTGGACCTGGCCAAGGTCGAGGCCGGAAAAGTAGAGGTGAAGCCGGTCGAATTTGAGGTCGCGAACCTTTTTGGCGCTTTGCGCGGCATGCTGCGCCCCCTGTTCCTGAACCAGTCGGTCAATCTCGTTTTTGAATCCCCGCAGGAATTGACGCCGGAGTTGCCGCCGGTCTATTCCGACGAAGGGAAAATCTCCCAGATCCTGCGTAACTTCATATCGAACGCATTGAAATTCACGGAGCGCGGCGAGGTCCGTGTATCCGCGGAAGTCGTGGACGGAGATCACATCAAGTTCTCCGTTGCCGACACCGGGATCGGCATTGCCCCGGAAGACCATGAACGGATTTTTCAGGACTTTGCGCAGATCGAGAATCCTATTCAAAGGCGTGTGAAAGGCACAGGCCTGGGCCTGCCCTTGTCCCGCAAGCTGGCCCATCTGCTGGGCGGCGAAGTGCACCTGACCAGTGAAGTGGGAGCCGGCTCCACGTTCTCGGTGGTGCTGCCGGTTGCGTACCGGAAACAGCCGGGCACGGAGGACGCCGGTTCGATCGATTTGCAGCCGGGAATGAAACCCCTCCTGGTTATCGAAAACAGCGATGAAGCAGTGTTGCTCTACAGCCGCTGGCTCAAGAACTCGGAGTTTCAGATCGTCCGCGCCGCCACGATTGCAGAGGCGCAACAGAAGTTGGCGGCCTTCCGGCCGGCTTTGATTATCCTCGATATCCTGTTGCGCGGCGAGGATAGCTGGAGTCTTCTGGCTAAACTAAAACAATCGCCGGCGACGAAGCAGATACCGGTCCTGGTGGTAACCACGCTCGACGATCCGCGCAAAGCCTATCAGTTGGGCGCCGACGGTTACCTCGTCAAACCCATCGATCCGCAGACTATGCGCAACGAATTGACCAGGTTGACGGCGCAGACGTTTCTCGAGCGGGTGCTCATCATCGACGACAACGAGCGCGACCGTTATCTGCTGAGACACCTGCTGCGCAGCATGAACGTCGTGGTTACGGAAGCATTCAACGGTCCGGACGGCCTGGTGAAGGCTCGCGAGGAGCACCCAGGCCTCATCTTCCTCGACCTGGCAATGCCGGAGATGAGCGGGTTCGATGTCTTCAGGCGCCTTCAGTCCGATCCGCGGACCAGTGGCATAAAGGTGATCGTCAATACTTCGATGCGGCTGACCGCAACCGACAAGGGACGGCTCATAGGTGCGGCGGCGTTCATATCCAAAGAGCACCTGGAACGGGACACCGTTGCCGCAGTCCGCGACGTGCTTGACAGCGTAGGGGCTACTGGTAAAATGACAGACACCGGTAACTAATGCAAACGATCCTCAATGTCGACGACTACGGTCCTGGGCGATACGCGCGCAGCAAGATCTTGACGCAGGCCGGCTTTAGCGTCAAAGAGGCGGCCACCGGTCAGGAGGCGTTGCGCCTGGCATACGAATTGAGGCCGGAGCTGGTCTTACTGGACGTCAACCTGCCGGACTTCAGCGGTCTGGAAGTTTGCCAGCGCCTGAAAAGGAACCCGGCCACGTCAGGCATAATCGTTTTGCACCTGACCGCTTCGAGCACATCGCCCAGTAACATGGTGGACGGGTTGAATTGCGGGGCCGACAGCTACTTAACCGAGCCTATCGAACCCGCCGTTCTGGTGGCTACCATACGGGCGCTACTGCGGGCGCGCCAGGCGGAGGAAGCCTTGCGGCGCTCGAACGAGGAACTGCAGCAGTTTGCGTACATGGTGTCGCACGAGTTGAACGAGCCGCTGCGAATGGTCGCCTCTTATACGCAGCTTCTGGCGAACAGATACGCTGGACGGCTGGATCAGCAGGCGGACGATTACATCGACATCACCGTTTCGGCGGCCAAGCGTATGCAATCCTTTGTGCAGGATGTGCTGAATTTTTCGGCGGCGGGGGCGCCCGATCGGGTTATCGAACCTGTCTCGGCCGAGGCCGTCCTCGCGGCGGCGCTCTTTGAGTTGCAATTGATCGTGCGGGAGTCCGGCGCCATCGTCACTCACGATCCGCTGCCAACCGTTCCCGGCAACGAGGCCAGTCTGGTGCGCTTGTTCACTAATCTTATCGGGAATTCCATCAAGTATCACCGCGACCAGACACCGCGGATTCATATTTCGGCCGGGGAGCGTAACGGTTCCTGGCAGTTCGCGTTCAGAGACAACGGTATCGGTATCGATCCCCAGTATTGGGACCTGATCTTCGCCGTGTTCAAGCGGCTGCACGGCAGCGACTATCCCGGCAGCGGCGTGGGGCTGGCGCTATGCAAGCGCGTAGTGGAGAAGCATGGCGGGACGATTTGGGTGGAATCGACGCCGGGCCAGGGATCGACATTTTACTTCACCCTTCCTCAACTTCCCGCGAGTGTAAGCGCGGCCGAGCCCGAGCGGATTGCAACTGGTTCCTGGAACCAAAGCTAAGGCTGCCGCGGCAAGCTAAAGAAAAACGTGGCGCCCCGGCCAGGTTGGGACTCGACCCAGATCCTGCCGCCATGCTGCTCGACAATTTGCCGCACGATAGCCAGCCCCACACCCGCCCCGGGATACCCTTCGTTCTGGATCCGCTTAAACAACCCGAAGATGCGATCGCCGTTCCTCGGATCGATGCCCATGCCGTTGTCCTTGACCGAGAATCTCCAGTTGTTCTCTTCCGCCGCTGCGGAGACGTGGACCTCCGGCCGATGCTCGCATCTGAACTTGATCGCGTTTTCGATCAAACTCGCCAAGGCGTAGCCGATCTGGCTCGGATCGCAATACAGCTCCGGCAGCGGATCGTGAGTCACCACGGCGCCGTTCTGGTCGATCTCGGGCTGAAGCGATGCCTTGGCGCCGGCCAGCAGCATATTGGCGTCGCAAAGCCGGCAACAGCTTGGTGCGCCGGCCACCCGCATGTACGTGCGCAATCCCGCCAGCAGGTTTTGCAGTCGGCTCGCCGAGCTTTGAATAAAACCGAACAGCGTTTCGGCATCCTCGTCCAGCGCGCCGCGGTACTTGGTGAAGAGCAGTTCCGAGATCGTGCCTATCTGGTTCACCGGGCTCATCAGGTCGTGCAGCGAATCGGAATTGAAAGGCACGCTGCAGTTCTCGCCGGACGATTGGCGCGGACTGCCGTCAGCCGCGCGCGCCATGTGAGACTCTTTCCGCTGCTACCGCTGGCAGCAGTACCCGGAATGCGGTGCCCCGCCCGGGCTTGCTGTCTACCTGGACACCGCCCCCGGTGCTGCGGACGAAACCGTGCACGGCTGCCAGACCCAGGCCGCGTCCCATGAATTTCGTGCTGAAGAATGGATCGAAAACCTTGTTCCGCGTCTCCTCGTCCATGCCGCACCCTGTATCGCGCACCTCCAGCGTCACATACTTGCCGGCCATAGCCGCCGGTCCGAATCCACTGCTGCGAATGGATTCCTCGCCAATGTCGATCACATCGGTGTGTACCGATATGCGGCCTGGTGAGCCCACGCCGATGGCCTCCACCGCGTTCAATACCAGATCGACGATGGCCTGCCGCATGTGCGTCGAGTCCGTCCTCACAGGCGGCACTTCGGGCGCGCTCCGGATTTCGAGTCCGATGGTCTCGGGAATGGAGGCGCGCACGCTTTCGCAGGCATCCTGCACAAGCTGGCCGACATTGATCATTTCTACGCGGAAGGTAGCCTTGCCCGCGTAAGCCAGCATTCTGCGCGTGAGCTCGGCCAGCCGCTCTGCCGCGAGCATCACATCCTGCAGCATCTCCTGCGCCGGATGCGATGCCGGAATGCTTTCCATCGCGGAGCTCGCCCCGCCCAGGACGCATACCAGGAGGTTGTTGAAATCGTGCGCGACGCCGCCCGCCAGCCGGCCGATGCCCTTCAGCTTCTGCTCTTCGCGGGTGGCATTCTCAGCTCGCTTTTGGTCTTCGATGTCCGTGCAGGCGCCCAGCCAGTTCGCCACCGTTCCCGTACCGGTCCGCAGCGGTACGGCGCGCACCAGGTGCCAGCGGTAGCTGCCATCCGAAGCCCGCCTGAGCCGGTGCTCGATTTCAAACGCGGAACCGGATTCCGTCGCCCGGTTCCAGGCATTCCGGGTTCGGTCGCCATCGTCCGGATGCAGGCGACGGTCCCACCCCAAATTCGCGGCGTCCTCCACGCCAATGCCGGTATACTCGAACCAGCGGCGATTGGCATACTCCACCCGGCCCTCCGCGTCGGCGATCCAGACCATTTGCGGAATGCTCTCAAGCAGCGTCTGGTAGCGCCGTTCGCTAGTCGTCAGCGCGGCCTGCTGGTGCTCGATCTGCCGCTGCATCCGGAATCGCTCGATGGCATTGACGACCGTGTGAGGGAGGGTTCTGGAGGATAATTGCCCCTTCGGTATATAGTCCAACGCTCCAGCCTTCATGGCTCGAACCGCTAATTCCTCGCCGCCATACGCGGTCAGCATCATGGTGGCGCAGGGCAGGCGGCTGCGATCGGCTCCCAGGCGGCTGAGCACTTCGATTCCATCCATGTCCGGCAGATTGAAGTCCAGCAATGTGCAGTCGGGCAGCCAGGCCTTGGCCATTTCTATTCCCGCTGCGGCGTTGTCCGCTTCGGCGAACTCGAACCGCCAGACAGGGGATGCTTGCAGGCATTGCTTATACAGACGACGGTCCACCGGGTTGTCATCTATGATCATCACTCGAATGGGATCGTCGCTATGCATCGTCCTGACACTAAAAGCAAGCGACCAGCCAATCGCGTTCCGGCGCCCACGCAACAAGAATGGACGCAAACATGCACTGGGGCGGTGCTTCCGGACATTACCGTATGGTCTGCAAGTAAAGGAAAGCACCAAGAACACGCCAGTCGTGTAAAATCGACTTGGCGCCAGGACCGGGAAAATGGATGCGCGATACAAAACTTGCACTGTCTGGGTATGCAAGATTTGTACTCCCGCACACCGCCGCCAGCCTTCCCGGCGGCATCCGGAATATGGAGGGAACATTATGAAGCTCGACGAAACGCCTGAAATACTGCTCGCTGAAGATAACCCCGCGGATGTTTACCTGATCCGGGAAGCGCTCCGCGAGCACGGTGTGGGCTGCGCGATGCGAGTCGTCTCCGATGGGGCGGAAGTGTTGCGGATGATTTCGTCCGCGCAGGTTCTGGCGGAAGCGCGACACCTGAGCCTGATCATACTGGACCTAAACCTGCCACGGCACGATGGAACCGAGATTTTGCAGCGCCTCCAGGAAATTACGGAGTTGTCCCACGTTCCCGTAGTGGTGCTGACATCTTCCGACTCGCCGCGCGACCGGTTGGCGGCCAGCGAGTTGGGCGCTGCATGCTATCTGCGCAAGCCGTCCAGTTTGGAACAGTTTCTCGGCCTGGGCGCGATATTTAAGGATTTATTGGAACAGACGACAACGAAGGGAGCCCGCAATGGAGTCTGACATGGTCACCGATGCGCTCGACACGAGCACTCTTCTGAAGGCCTTGATTGCCTTCAAGGATGGCGATTTTTCGGTTCGCCTGCCGGTCAACCTGGATGGCGTGGCCGGCAAAATTGCCGACACGCTGAACGACATTTTCAAATTGAACGAGCGCATGGCCAGCGAATTTGCCCGCATCAGCCGGGCAGTGGGCAAGGAAGGCAAAATCAGCCAGCGCGCCAGCCTGGGATCGGCTTTCGGAGGATGGGCGGAGTGTCTCGATTCGGTCAATGGCTTGATCGGCGATCTGGTCCAGCCGTCTACCGAAGTCGCCCGCGTGATTGGCGCCGTGGCCAAAGGCGATCTCTCCCAGACCATGGCTCTCGAGGTGGACGGCCGCTCGCTCAAGGGCGAGTTCCTGCACACCGCGCGCGTGGTCAACACCATGGTCGCGCAGTTGAATTCCTTCGCTTCCGAAGTAACGCGCGTCGCGCGCGAGGTCGGTACGGAAGGCAAGCTCGGCGGCCAAGCCGTGGTACAAGGCGTGGGCGGCGTTTGGAAAGACCTTACCGATAATGTCAATTCCATGGCCGGCAACCTCACGGCGCAAGTCCGCAACATCGCGGAAGTCACGACGGCCGTTGCTAACGGCGACCTCTCCCGCAAAATCACAGTGGACGTCAAGGGCGAAATCCTGGAGCTCAAGAACACCATCAATACCATGGTGGATCAGCTGAACGCGTTCGCGTCGGAAGTGACTCGCGTGGCTCGCGAAGTGGGTACGGAGGGTGAACTGGGTGGCCAGGCCGAGGTCAAGGGCGTCGGCGGCGTGTGGAAGGATTTGACCGACAGCGTGAACTCCATGGCGGGTAACCTCACCGCCCAGGTCCGTAACATCGCGGAAGTGACTACCGCGGTAGCCAACGGCGATTTGTCCCGCAAGATCACGGTGGATGTGCGCGGCGAGATTCTGGAGCTGAAGAACACCATCAACACCATGGTGGACCAGTTGAATGCCTTCGCATCCGAAGTGACGCGCGTGGCCAGGGAAGTCGGAACCGAAGGCAAACTGGGCGGCCAGGCTGAAGTAAAGGGCGTAGCCGGCACCTGGAAAGATCTGACCGACTCGGTCAACTCCATGGCGGGCAATCTGACGGCCCAGGTGCGCAACATCGCGGAAGTCACCACCGCGGTGGCTACAGGCGACCTGTCCCGCAAGATCACGGTGGACGTACGGGGCGAGATTCTGGAGCTGAAGAACACCATCAATACCATGGTGGACCAGCTCAGTTCTTTCGCATCGGAAGTGACTCGTGTGGCGCGCGAAGTGGGCACCGAAGGGAAGTTAGGAGGGCAGGCCGATGTGCGCGGCGTAGCCGGCACCTGGAAAGATCTGACAGACAGTGTGAACTCCATGGCGGGCAACCTCACGGCGCAGGTGCGCAACATCGCCGAAGTCACCACTGCCGTGGCCAAGGGCGACCTGTCCCGCAAGATTACAGTGGATGTGCGCGGCGAAATTCTGGAGCTGAAGAACACCATCAACACCATGGTGGATCAGCTCAACGCATTTGCATCGGAAGTAACTCGCGTGGCGCGCGAAGTAGGTACCGAAGGTAAGCTTGCCCTTCTC
>DATKFU010000401.1:0-2888 GCA_035511215.1 Bryobacteraceae bacterium
AGATACAGGACTAACTAAACTATTGATTACAAATATAGTTGCATACGTTATATGAAAATATGTCCATAGACCATCGGACTACTTGACTGTGTGCGCCACCAGCCCATCTTGTGCCGCACGCCACCCCGCTTCGGTTATAATCGGGAACGATGTACTTTGAACAGTTCTATCTCGGGTGCCTGGCGCATGCCTCGTATATGGTTGGCTCCGAAGGCATAGCGGCGGTCGTCGACCCGCAGCGTGACGTCGAAATCTACCTGGAAGCCGCGCGCCGGAACGGCCTGCGCATCGAGCATGTAATCGAAACCCATCTGCATGCCGATTTCGTTTCCGGCCACCGCGAATTGGCCGCCCGCACCGGCGCCAAAATCTACGTTGGCGCGCGGGCTGGCGCGCGGTTCCCGCACGTAGCGGTCTGCCAGGGCGACGAGGTCGCTTTCGGCCAGTGCCGCCTCCGGTTTCTCGAGACGCCGGGCCATACTCTGGAGAGCGTTTGTGTCCTTGTCTCGGACCTGGACCGTTCGCCCGAACCCTTCGCCGTGCTCACCGGCGACACCCTGTTTATCGGCGATGTGGGCCGTCCGGATCTCTCACCCGGCCACACCCCGCAGCAACTCGCCGGATTGCTTTACGACAGCCTGCATCGGAAGCTGCTGAGCCTGCCGGACGATCTGCGCGTCTACCCGGCCCACGGCGCGGGGTCCCTGTGCGGACGCCAGATGAGCAGCGAGCGCTCTTCCACCATCGGTGAGCAGCGCATCAAGAACTACGCTTTGCAGGCCGCCAGCCGGGACGACTTCGTCCACATGCTCACCGATGCGCTTCCCGAACGGCCGGCCTATTTCGCGCGCGATGCCGAAATCAACCGCACCGGCGCTGGCGCTTTAGCCGAGTTGCCGCCCTTATTGGAACTCGCGCCCGCTGAGCTCTTGCGCCTGCAACGATCCGGCGCTGTGGTGCTCGATACGCGGCCGGACGCCCAATTCGCGGCCGGATACATTCCCGGGTCGGTGAACATTCCCCTCTCCGGCCAGTTTGCGTCGTGGGCCGGCGCTCTGCTCGGGCTTGAGACCGATCTGCTGCTGATAGCTGACAGCGCGGACGGCGCTGCGGAATCGCGGATGCGCCTGGCACGCGTGGGCATCGAGCGCGCCGCTGGGTATCTGGCTGGCGGCTTCGAGGTGTGGCAGCGCGCCAACCAACCTGTCGAACGGCTAACGCATATAACCGTGCGAGAACTCGATCGCCTCCAGCGCGGCGAAGCCGCCTTGCAGATCGCCGACGTGCGGCGTGAGGCCGAATGGGAGGAAGGGCACATCGAAGGTGCCCTGCTGTTGCCGCTAAACCAGCTTGCCACGGCCATCTCGGGGGCACAGTTGGACCCGGACCGCCCCGTTGCCGTCCACTGCAAGGGCGGTTATCGCAGCGCCATCGCCGCCAGCCTTCTGCGCCGCGCCGGATTCCAGCGCGTCGTAAATGTGACCGGAGGCTTCGACGCCTGGTCAGCCGCCGGGCTGCCCGTGGCCCAGGTCGCCGTCGCGTCGTGACTCCCTTGCATACCGCGGCCGCCGTCCTCACCTCGCCGCGCGGAACCGTTACCGTAACCTCTGTGCCGGTCGCCGAACCGGGCACCGGCGAGGTACTCGTCAGAATGGAAGCCTGCGGACTTTGCCATTCCGACTTGTTCGTGGCGTCGCTGGAGAAACTGCCGCTGGTACCGCTCATCCTGGGGCACGAAGGGATCGGCCGCGTGGAAGCGCTGGGCGCCGGCGCGGACGCAGCCGGCTTAGCGGTCGGCGATCGGGCCGGCATTACTTTCCTGGCCTCCACCTGCGGCGCTTGCGAATTGTGCCTCACCGGCCGCCAGCGCTTCTGCGGACGCCAGCTCAATTTCGGCTATACGGTACACGGCGCGCTAACTGGTTACGCCGTGGTGCCGGCGCCGTTCCTGGTCCGCGTGCCGGACACGCTCCCGGCCGCCGCCGCCGCTCCGCTGTGTTGCGCCGGCTGGACCGCTTACGGCGCGCTACGCGAAGCCGGGCTGCGGCCGGGCCAGTCCGTCGCGCTATTCGGCATGGGCGGATTGGGCCACCTCGCCGTACAGTACGCGCGCCATCTGGGCTTGCGCGTGGCCGCCGTGGACGTCTCCGAAAGCAAGCTGGAAATGGCGCGGTCGCTCGGCGCGGATCTGGCGCTGCCGGCCGAAAATGCCGCACGCACGCTACAGAAACAGTGGGGAGGCGCCGACGCGGCCATAGTCCTGACAGGCTCGCCCGTGGCCATTCAACAGGCTTTCCGTTCGCTCAAACGCACCGGCACGCTGATCGCGTCCGGCCTGTCGACCAATCAGTATGAATTGCCGATCGTGGATACGGTGCTGAAAGGTATTTCAATCCGGGGCAGTTATTTGGGCACCCGCGGCGATCTGGACGAAGTCTTCCGCCTGGCTCAATCTGGCGTAGGTCTCGCCCACTTCGAAACGCACGCGCTCGATCGCGCGCCCGAACTGTTCGAAGCCATGCGCCGCGGCGAAATTCTGGGCCGCGCCGTAGTAGTGTTCTAAGGGAGGGCGGTCTCCCTTCGGCCGAGTGGCGGCCTCGTGACTGCCTAGTGGGGCTTGACGAACTTAGGATGCACGGACTTGCGCGTCCTGGTCTTTTTGACCTTTGACTTTCGGCCCTTAAACTTCTTAAACTTGTGCGCTTTGTAAGTTTTAGCCAAGGCCGGCGTCTGCACGGGCAGCAACAATCCCGCGCCGATCATCAGGGCCGGCAGGGCAAATCGGAGTCGCATTTACTCCATTCTATTGCGCAGCCGTGGAAAACCACAAGTACATCTTTAGAAAACAAGCCGCCGTTATCACTACGCAAGCCACCGCCGCAGCCTGC
>DATKFU010000402.1:0-35997 GCA_035511215.1 Bryobacteraceae bacterium
AGGGAGGTAAGCTCCCACGTTTGAGGCCGCAAAGCCGTTCCGTCAGAATCGAAATAAAGTATAGCGTTTTGCGTCGTGGTGTAAAGCGCTCCGTCTGGCCCGAACAGCACTCCCCCTCGAGGCGTTTGTGGCACGTACTTGCCGGTTGCAAAACTGTAGAGCACTGTCTCGCTCCATGCTCCGCCATCGGTGGCGGACGGAGCCAGTTCAAAGACTTCTCCTCCGCCGGCACTTCCTCCAGACTCGGTTGTCCCGTAGAGCGCACCCGCGCTGCCAAAGACCAGGCTTGCGCCGCCGGGAGCTGCTCCGTCGGCTCCGTTAAACTCGTAGAGCGTGATCTTCTTCCACACATCCACAGAGACATCCGCCAAGACAAAGACTGTGCCGCACTGGTAGCTTCCAAAGGTGAGGTCGCTGCACCCGAACACGCCGCCGGTGTGAGTAGTTCCGTAGAGTGCTCCGTTCGTGCCGAGGACCACGCTACCGGGCGTGGCTCCGTCGGCGCCACCCTGAAAGCTATACAAAGTGGCAAAGCCCGGAGATTGCGCTGCGCCGCCGCGCGCCGTGAGTAGCGCCAGTCCGGCTAAAACCGCCGCCTCGACTGTGAATACTCTTCGAACCGTGTGCATTAGGTTCCCTCCTTAAGAGAGTCGGTGCTCACCATGTACAGGATTGCACATCCGCATTGGTCCGCGCCCATGGTTGGTACTGTCCTAAAGTCGCGGCGACTTTAGGACAGTACCCCATGGTTCTCACAAATCAATCGCGATTACCTCGTGATCCAGGATGGACGCGATTGTCAGGCTCAGCACCCCGTTCACTTCCGTCACTGCCGGTCGCGCTTCGCTCACCAGTAGCTGCACCTTCTTCGCGCGGCTTCCTTCCGGCAGCCGCACGGCGACTTGCTGCGGTGGCGTGGGAATGAACTCCCGTACGGGCCCCTTCATCATCATGGGATTCGTGAGATTGACCAGGTGCACGGTCATCGAATCCTTCTGTCGCCACACCGTCACATCCAACACGCCCGGACCTGTCACGGTCAGCGGGCGCGGCTCGTTGGCCGCCCAATCCACCGCGTTGCGCAGCAGCTTGGCATGGTCAGCCGCCAAAACCTCCCAGAAGGTGCGGTCGATGTCCCAGGGGAAATACACCACACGGCCGCGCCCCGCCTGGCGCACATGCAACTCCGGGATGTCGGTCTTGGGCACGCGCGGAAACACCTCTTCCATGGGCAGATCCGGGTAGGAGGGAATCAGTGTCAGCGGGGCATGGCTATCGCCGCTGTCGCCCGAGGCGCGCGTGTGTACCCGCGACACGCCGTTGATGATGCGTTCCGTATCCTCCAAGCCCGCCAGAATCGGATGGCGCTTACCGGTGCGCGGGTCGGTTTCCAAGCGCAGATAGGAGTTCTGCATACGCTCGTCGATCCCGGCATCGCTACCGGCACCGATACCGGCAGCGAACGCCGCGCCGAACAGGTCGCCCAGGCCGAAGTCTTGCCGCCGCCGGCCGCGCTCGTCGTAGAGCGAGGTTTCGTAGGTGGCCACCAAGCCACCGCCGCGAGCCACAAATTCGCGGATCTGGGCGCACTGGCCGTCGGAAAGCGCGGCGATATTGGGGAAGATCAGCACTTGGAATCCAGCGGTGTGGTCATGATCGAGCAAATGGTCGTGCACCATTTCGAACGGGATGCGCGCCTCCACCAGCGCCTGGTAATAACCCAGCGTATGGTCTTCGACTTTCTGCTGCGCGCGCTCGCCGCCGTAGTATTGCGCGGTCTGTTGGGAATAGACCAAGCCGACGCGCGCCAGCGAGCGCTCCTGCCGCAGGTAGCGCTGGTTGCGATAATGCCAGCCGTAGAGTTCTTCCACGACCGGAAGCCAGCGCCGGTCGTAGAGCGTGCCCGAGAATTTCGTGAACCAGGGACGCAGCCCATTGGCGATGCCGTCCAGCGCCCAGAGCCGGATTTCGGGGCCGTCCTGCACCGAATCCTTCCAGCGGTAGGGCTCCTCGACGCCCACGCTGAAAATGCCGCCCACAGGCTTGTGGCCCATGGTGGAGCGGTACTCCTTGGCGTTCTTGCCATTGGCCCACGGGGCCGTTAAGCCGCGGCGCGCCTGGCGGTCGGCGAAGAGAATGGGCGCCAATGCACCCACAGTTTTCATATCCAGATCGCTGAGCGCTCCGCCGCCGGCGTTGGGTATATAACAGGCGGCCGGGTTGATGCGGCGAATCTCGGTATCCCACAGGCGCCAGAGTTCGAACAGGCGCTGCTGACGCCACTCGGTGTAGGCGCGCCGCGAGGGGTCCCGCGGATCGTTCGAGCGCGGCAGATCCAGACCCGCGGCCGCGTGGAAATTGTCGCGGCAGTGATCGCAGTAGCACATGCCCGACCCGGCCCACCGGTTGCTGAAGACGCCGTCAACGCGGTAGCGCGCGACGATTTCCCTGGTCACATCGGTCATGAACTGGAAGTTGTAGGGACCGAGCGCGCATGTGACCCACAACTCCGGCATGACCAAGTGGCGGCGCTTCTGGCCGGCGGCATCCACCGCGATCCAGTCGGGGTGGGCGTCGTAGACATCCTGGTGCGCCGCGTGCGGATCGGTACGCGCCACCACCACCATTCCCAGTTTCCGGCAGCCCGCCGCGAGTTCCCCGAATGCGTCGCGATCGCCCAGCCACTGGCTGCGATAATGCAGCGGGACGGCAGTGGGATAGTAGGCCACGCATCCGCCGGCGCTCAAACAAGCGGCGTCGGAATGGGTACGCTCGAAATAATCCAGCCAGAAAGCGGGATCGTACTTGCCGGGATCGTCTTCGACCAGGGTCAACTGGGCCCAACGCATGGGGCGATCAAACCAGCCGTCCGGTTCAGCCGCGGCGGAGCTTGAGTTAAAGGCCGCGGCGGCTAGCGCGGTGGCGCCCAGGAAGTCGCGGCGATTGAGCGTGACTTGCATCTCGAACTCGGCAGGCCGCCAACAACGATGGCCTGCCCCACGGGCTATTTTCCTACAAATCCCGCCGACGCCTTGCCATTTTCCACTAACTCATATTGGCCGGTCTTCCAATCGCGCGTGCCGACTGCCAGTTTCACGGTGCGTAGTGCATCATTCCCTGCCACGACCAGCACCATGTGGCTCTGGTCCAGAGGGTTCTTCGCCGCAAATAGCAGCGCATCGCGTTCCGATGCGTGCGCCTCGCCATCGAGCCGGAATACGTCCTCGCGGTAGTCGAGACCCAGGCGTTCGGTCCACTCCGCGAGCGCCGAATTCGCTTCCGGACGTCCCACGAAGATCACATCCCGCTGCCGCAGATCTTCGTCCGTAACCTCGAAATCCTTGCGGATCGGAACGGCGCTCTCATACATGTCGAGGAACCGCTTCTGCAGTTGCTCAGCCGCATACCGGTTGGCGCCCGCTTCGCGCACCGTGCCATAGACCAACATCGCGGAGGCCAGCCGGCCGCGGATATCGGTCGTGACATAGGCGGGCCCGTCGCCCGCATCTACCGTAAACGCCGCGCCCGCCTGGTCCAGGAACGATTGCGCAGTTACCGTCTTAGTGGTATTCGCGGAGAAGTAATCGCGCATGAGTTTCAGGAAAGCCTCGTCACCCATGTGCCGGCGCAGCGCATCCAGGAACAAGACACCTTTCGCCGTTTCGAGAGATAGGCGATCTTCCGGACCGGCCGCCATCTGCAGGCGCCGGTAAGCGGCGCGCCGCACGTCGATCCGCAGCTCCGGATCGTCCGACTTCAGGTCGCGATAATACGCCGCCGCGCCCGCCGCGAACCACACATCCGCATCGCTTGCCGGAAGAATCCAGCCCTTCCAGAGGCGATCCTCGTCAAACGCCTTCCCGCGAGCCGGCCGGTCCCTCTTGTGCGCGGCCGCCGGCGCAACGCGGGCCTTCTCGTTTGCCGCGACCGCTGCGCGCAGCGCATCTGAAGCGCCGGCGCTGAACAGACGATAGCCGGACGGAAACAGTCCGTCATTCTTCGCGTAGCCTTGCCGGCCGTGCCCGCCGGCCTCCCATTCGCGCTGGTTGGGCTTACCGATCGCCGCCCACACCATCAAGTTCTGCACCATGTCCGCCGTGGCGATCTTGGCATCCATAGTGGAAGCGCTCACCAGCGGCGCTGTACGAAACGCCAGGAATCCGAACTGCTCGTCGATCTGCCCGCGATACTGCCGGTAGAGACCCTGCCACGCCGCATCGCGCTTCTCCGGGGAATAAGGTACGTATTCGGGCTCGCCCTGCGGATCGGGAACGTACTCCAGCCGGACTTCCAGATCCTTGGCGTTGTTGTCGCCCCAATAAAAACCCTCCGTTCCGCCGAACCATTCGTTCTTCGAACTGCGCCACAGCTTGGTGTGGCCGGTACCCAGTTCGTACATGGCGATCTCATTGTTCTTCCCGTCGCCGATCAGCCACTCGTTGGTATAGAGGCCGTTGTTGCGTGTGCCCAGCCGCTCGACGACTTCATCCACATTGCCGCCATATTGAATCGCCTGGCGCGCGCGGAAAGCCACAGGCGTGCCCTGGATATTGAATGGCGATTGCCGGATGGTAGTCTCGGTGAGCACCATGCCCACGTCGTTCTGGTACCAGTCGGTGCCGCTCTCGATGCCGCCGGGATAGCTCTGCATCACGATGCGGTGGCCCTTGGCAGGCTGTATGTCCAGCATCACGTTGGTCTGCTCGGCCAGCGTGAGCGGCCACCACGTGACATGGCCGATCACCATTTTGCCATCGCGCGTCGCCGGGCCGGTGGCGGCGAAGGCGCTGCAATGATCCGTTACGGAATCGCGCGCGGAGTCGCGCTTGCGGTCGAAGTAGGAAGGCGGGTCCAGGCGCAGGCCTTCGAGGCCAGTGGGCGTCATCGGCATGGCGCCGCCCAATTCGCCCAGCTCCACCGTGGTGTTGGCGATCGCGATATCGACGAGATCGATGCGCCGCCCCAGCCACGTGCCCCCGGCATCGGAAGCGCCCTCGGCGATGCCCTTCATTTCTTCCAGAATTTCGCGGTCGAAACCGCGCAGGAACAGCGCGTCTACGGTGGTGCGCAGTTGGTCCCAGCTCTGCGCTTCGGCCTTGGCCCCCAGCTCCGCGGCGCACCGCGCAAGATACTCCGGAATCTCGCGCGCCATCAAATAGCCGTGCTGGTAGCCCCGTTCGTAAGGCTGGCCTTCGATATGCAAATAGATCCAGCCGGCCGACGGATAGCGGTAGGCCGGCCCGAACGCGCGGACGGTGGCCGCGGGCGGGTCGCCGGCGGAAGAGGCTTCATCCAGGGACACGCCCGAGAACCAGGCCTTGCCGGTGAACGCGCCGCCATTTCCCACGGTCAGCAGAATCCGATCTTCCGCGCGGCTGGCTACGAAGCGTAGCGCGAGGCGGGTCCACTCGCGCGTGCCGCCCAGCGAGGCCGAGTGTACATCGAACGGCATGGAGGCCATGGTGAGCGCCGCCCCGATGGCGATCGGCGAACGGTCCAGGTCGCGTACCCGCAGGTCTTCGGTGCGTACCCAGCCGGTCAGTTCGTAGCTCTTGCCGATGCGCAGGGAAACCGGCGCGGAGCGAATGGAAGCGTCCCGCGAGTCACTCGGCTCGACACGTAGCGACTTACTGCTTTCGTGCGACACGGAGGCGTCCACGGTCAACATGCCGCGCTCGGCGGACCAACCGCTGGCGCCGCGCTCGGTGGTGGGTCGAAAAAAAGGCGTGCCGGCCTGCAGCAGAGCTCCGGCTGCCAGAAAAGCCGCCAACGTGCAGCATCGTACTCGAATCACAGTCAGTCCCCCCTTAGTCTTTTATACACCTTGGGAGCCGGGGAAGCCGGCGCCGCGCCAAATTTTCCTGCCGGTCCTGATAAACTAAGCATAGAGACCCTATTTCCCAATCCTTGTGAATTCGCGTGAACCCGCCAGTCATCGGTCCGGAACTCGAACATCGGCCAACGCCTCCCGGCAAGCACGCCCGCCGCGAAGACGTCAAATTCGCCGCCGGTAAAATCGCCGTCTTCCAGTACGGTGGTGTCCTGATCTTCCTGTTCCTCATCACCGGTTTTTGGAGCCTGCAGGTCCAAAACCCCCAGGTGTACAACGAGCAGGCTGAGCGCAACAGTATTAAACAACTGCCCATCCCGGCGCCCCGCGGCAAAATTCTGGACCGCGACGGCCGCGTGATCGTCGACAACCATTCCTCCTACAGCCTGATCCTGACCCGCGAAAACCTGAAGACCGAACATCTGCGCACGATCGCCGAGGGATTGAACCTGGATTACGACGATCTGTCCGCGCGCGTGCGGCGCTTTACCTCCCGGCCCAAATACGACCCCATCATTATAAAAGAGGAGCTCACGCCCGGCGACCTGGCATTCGTTGAATCGCACCGCGATTTCTTTCCCGAGATGGAGCTGATCCCCTCACAGCGCCGCCTCTACCCCCAGAACGGGTTTGCGGCGCACGCCATCGGCTATACCGGTGAAATCAGCGAGGAGGAATTGGATTCCCCCGATTTTGCGAAATACAGCCAGGGCGCGGTGATCGGCAAGTTCGGTATCGAGCGCCAGTACAACGACAGCCTGATGGGTGTGGATGGCGAGCGCCAGGTGGTGGTGGACAATCGGGGCAAGACCCGCAGAGTGCTGGCCAACAAGGAAGCCATTCCGGGAAAGGATTTGCAGCTCACCATCGATCTGGATTTGCAGGCCGTCGCCGAGCTGGCCATGGAGGGCAAGAATGGCGCGGTAGTGGCCATGGATCCGCGCACCGGCGAGGTGCTGGCGATGGTCAGCCGGCCCACCTTCGATCCCAACAAGTTCGCCGTGCGGATCAAGTCTTCCGACTGGCGGGAAATCGCGGACAATCCCGACCATCCGCTGCTGAACCGAGCCATACAGGCGCAGGATGCGCCCGGATCCACGTTCAAGCCGTTCGTGGCCATGGCGGGTCTGGAATCCGGCGCCATCGACGATCAGTTCACAGTGCATTGTTCCGGCGGAGCGTCGTTTTATGGGAGTTATCACAAGTGCTGGTGGAAGCCAGGGCATGGCGCCGTCTCGCTGCATCGGGGGATCCAGCAGTCGTGCGACGTGTATTTCTACAATGTTGGCGACCGTACGGGCATCGACAAAATCGCCTTCTACGCAAACCAAGCCGGGCTGGGACAAAAGACGGGTATCGACCTGCCCCACGAAGCCGAGGGCGTGGTTCCGTCTTCGGCATGGAAAATCCGCAACTTCCGCGAGAAATGGTACGCCGGTGAAACCATTTCGGTGGCCATCGGTCAGGGCGCGCTCACAGTGACGCCTTTGCAACTGGCGAGCGCTTATTGCTGGTTCGTCAATGGCGGCCTCTGGCGTCAGCCCCACCTGGTGAAGGGCGGCAAGTATCGGGAACACAGCTGGCCGCTGTCGGCGGACAACGTATCCAAGGTGATCTATGGTACGTGGGGGGTGGTGAATGAGCCCGGCGGCACGGGCGTCCGCGCGCAACTGCCGGGCCTCAACGTGTGCGGCAAGACCGGCACCGCCCAGCTTGCTTCCAATAAATTCCTGGCGGGCAAAACGGGAAAACAGTATGAGGATAACGCGTGGTTCGTGGGCTTCGCTCCACGCGAGGCGCCCGAAATAGTGGTGGTGGCGCTGTACGACCATGGCGGACACGGCCAGTTCGCCGCCCCGGTGGCGCGCGACGTGCTGAAGGCGTACTTCGATAAGAAAGCCCGGCTGGCGGCCGCGAGAACGAGCGGGCGAGAGAGCGATGGGGAGCTCAAGATTGGGCGGTTCCTGCGTTTCGAATTGCCGCCGTCTCCGGCGCCGCCGGCTCCCGAGACGAAATCTCCAATCATTGAGGCCGCCTATTTCAGCTCGGACGACGGCGATGACGCTAGCATGATCCGACCATGACCCGACGATGACCCGCTACCTAAGACCCCGCGACCTCGACTGGACCCTCCTCGTAATTTCCCTGGTCATCTGTGGAGTGGGTGTCCTGCAGATCTATAGCGCCACGCGCGGCACGGTCTGGCAGGAGGCCTGGTGGAAGCAGATCGTTTACATCGCCGCCGGGCTGGTGCTGATGTGGCTGACAGTGACCATCGATTACCACACCATGATGAACTACGTCGCTTACCTGTACGGCTTATCGGTGGTGGCCCTGCTCGCGGTTCTGCTGATCGGCAAGCAGGCGTTCGGCTCGCGGCGCTGGATCCCGGTGGCGGGCGGCTTCCATTTGCAGGTGTCGGAATTCGTAAAACTGGTGATAATATTGTTAGTAGCGCACTTCCTGACCGAGTTGAAGACCGAAGATCTGGAAGGCCGCGATATGGCTAAAATCGCGGGGCTGGTTGCCGTGCCCATGCTTCTAGTGGTGAAACAGCCGGATTTGGGAACGGCCCTGACTTACGTCCCCATCTTGATCGTAGGGATGTTTCTGGCCGGTATGCGCTGGAAGTATTTAGTAGCTATTGGGATAGTGGTCTTGCTGGTGCTTCCGGTTGGTTGGACTGTTTTGAAGGACTATCAGAAGGCGCGGCTGGTCAGTTTTTTGGATCCCGACCACGATCCGCGCGGCACCGGGTACCAGTTGATCCAATCCAAGATTGCAGTGGGCAACGGAGGTATGTGGGGTAAAGGAGTGACACTAGGCTCCCAGACGCAGCTTCGGTTCCTCCCGGTTCCGCATACCGATTTCATCTTCTCGGCCTTCGCCGAGGAGCATGGGTTTGTTGGCGTGATCGTGGTGCTGGCATTGTATTTTGTCTTGATCATGCAGATCGTGCAGAACGCCCAAACGGCCTCGGATAAAGCCGGTGTGTATATCTGCATGGGTGTAGCGGCGTTACTTTTGTTTCATGTGCTGGTGAACGTGGGGATGGTAGTGGGACGGATGCCTGTCACCGGAATTCCACTGCCTCTGATGAGCGCCGGCGGGTCGAGCGTGTTGTCGAATTTCATGATGTTGGGGCTGGTCAACAATGTCCGGCTCAGAAGATTTGTAAATTAGTCGGGCGGCTGGCCTGTGTGCCGGCAGCCATCGAAAAGGTTAGTTGGGAGCCGTTTGAGACTCCCGGAGGGCAAACGCGCCGGATGCGCACCCTCCGGCGCCGAGCTTCGGCGATGAGGCCGAGCCACAAGCGTTAGCGAGTGGTGTTCGGCGGCGAGGAGTGGTTCCCCGGCCGGTGGCACAGGTTTCGGCCTGTGTAGGCGTAGTGGCGCCCCGGCCAGCGTGAGCTTCTTACATGTTCCAAGGCGCTCGATGCCCGGTTCGCAGGGCGCCGCTTGAAACCACGCAGGGTAGCCGCTTTCCTCGCGTACCGGTCCGCGCCGGTTCCCAGCGAAGGAGAGCGTGATGTCAAAAGAGTTAATTGTTTCGGCGAATCGCCATGAAACGCGCGTGGCGGTCCTCGAAGACGATCAGGTTGTCGAAGTCTATTATCAGCGCGAAAAAGAATATTCCCTGGCCGGCAGTATCCATAAGGGCCGCGTGACGCGGGTGCTCCCCGGCATGCAGTCGGCCTTCGTGGATATCGGCCTGGATCGCGATGCGTTCCTGTATGTTTCGGACTTCTTCGAGGACAACGACGAGTACGACAAGATCGTAACCAGCGTCGAAGAGAAAGTCCTCAAACAAATGGAAAAAGGACCGGGCTCAGCGGGCACCCCGGCGCCCTTCGCACCCATCCCGGCAGACGTCCCGCGAGACGACGCGCCAGCCGAACTGCCCTCGCCGGAGCCTTCCGCCGAAGCGCCGGCCGCTCCTGCGGCTGCGGTTCAAGCGCCGTCCGCTCCGTTGGCACCGCCGGACCAGTTTGCGCGCCGCGCCGAAGAACGCGACCGCCGCGGTGGCCGCCGCGGGCGCCGCCGCCGTCCCAAGGGACGCGGCTTGCCCGAATCGAAGTATTTCTCGCCCGGGCAGCACAGCGTAGCCGTCCCGGCGCCGCCCGCGCCTGACGAGGCGCCGGATGCCGAGCCGGAAGCGCCCGACGAAACGGCGGAGGACATCGTGGTGCTGCCCGGTGAATCGCTCGCCAAATACCGCGGCGAGACGAGCCATCCGGCCGTGGAAGAAATCCCTGAATTCGCCGAGACCACGGCACTGGTGGAAGATACCAAAGTCCGCGAAGCTGCCACCACTCCGGAGCCTGAGACGCCCCCGGAGCCGGAAGCGCAAGCCGAGACCCCCGAATGGAGTCTGTTAGGTGGGCCAGACGCTTCCGCCGCCCAAACCGAAGAGACACCCGCGCCGGCAGCGGCCGCGCCAACCGCAGTGGCATCCGGGGAATCCGCGGAATCCGCCCAGACCGCAGAAGTATCCGAAGCCGCCGAGACCGCCGAATTATCCGAAGGCTCCGAGAGCGCCGATGGAGAGACTGACGCGGAGTCCGCCGAAGCCGCGTCTGCCGCCGCCGAGACCGCCGAAGACGACCAGCTTGGTCCCGAGCCGGCCCGCATCCCTACCAGCCTCACCGCTACGCTGCGCGAGCAGGGCGGCCGTTATCCGCACCGCGTCTCCCGCCGCATGCGCCGCCGCGGCCGCCCGGATGGCGCCGATCCGCAGCAGGCGGGGCAGGCGGGGCAGTCTGTTGCGCCAGCCGTCCGTAAACAGGATCCCCGGCCAGACGCCCGCCCCGACGCTCGTCAAGTCGCGCGTCCGGAATCGGTACGGCCCGAAAAATCAGCCGCGCCTTCCATCAGCGACCTGCTCCGCGAAGGCCAGGAAATCATCGTCCAGATTGCCAAGGAACCCCTCGGACAAAAAGGCGCGCGCATTACGTCGCACATCGCCCTGCCGGGCCGTTTCCTGGTCTACATGCCGACGGTCGATCACATCGGCGTCTCCCGCAAGATTCCCTCCGACGACGAGCGCCTCCGCCTGAAGCGCGTGCTGCAATCCAACCGCACAGGCATCCCCGGCGGCTATATCGTCCGCACCGCCGGCGACGGCCGCACCGAAGAAGAACTCCGCGCCGACATGCTCTTCCTTTACAACCTCTGGCTGGACATGCGCCAGAAGGCCGAGAAGCGGCCCGCCCCCGCGCTGATCCACCACGATCTGGATGTCGTCGAGCGCATCCTGCGCGACCAGTTCACCTCCACTTTCAAGAGTGTCTGGGTGGATAACGAAGAAGTCTACGAAAATGTGCTGGGCTTCGTGCAGCGCTTCCAGCCGGCGCTGGTGAGCCGCGTCAAGCTGTATACCCGCGCCACGCCCATCTTCGACGAGTACGGCATCACCTCGGAACTCGAGAAAGCGCTGCGCCCGAAGGTGTGGCTCAAGACCGGCGGCCACATCGTCATCAATCAAACCGAAGCCCTGGTGGCCATCGACGTCAATACCGGCAAATACGTGGGCAAATCCAACCGGCTCGAAGATACCATCGTCAAGACCAATACGGACGCCATCAAGGAAATCGTGCGCCAGATACGCCTGCGCGATTTGGGCGGCATCATCGTGGTCGATTTCATCGACATGGACGAGCGCAAGAACCGCCAGAAAGTGATGCAGGTGCTCGAAGAGGCCATGCGCGCCGACCGCGCCCCTTACAAGATTCTGCAGTTCAACGATTTCGGATTGGTGGCCATTACCCGCAAGCGCGTCAAGCAAAGCCTGGAACGGACGTTGTGCGTGCCGTGCCCAACGTGCGAAGGGTCGGGATACGTAAAGAGCGTGCAAACCGTGATCGGCGAAATCCTGGTGGAAGCGCAGAAGATCGCGCGCGCCGTGGAAGGCAACGAGGTGATGCTGCGCGTCAACCCAGAGGTGGCCAAGGTGCTGAAGTCGAACCAGAATTCGTACCTGCAGGAGATCGAAGAGATCCTGGGGCGGACCGTGCTGGTGAAAAGCGATCCGCTTTTGCACCAGGAGAAGTTCGACCTGGCGTAGGGCGCGCCTTAACGGTTTGGATTCTCAGCGCCAAAAGAGGCTACAATCGGCATATGAACTGGGGGCAACAGCCGTTCGTTCAGGTCGCTCTGCCCATCATCGTCGCCATCGCCACTCTTTACCCAGGGCAAGCGTATCGACGACCTTCGCGAGTCGATGAATAAATGCTTCGACGGGGTGGAGCGGCTCCTGGAGCGAATTGAGAACCTATTGACAGGTCACGACCGGCGCATCACCGTTCTCGAAGAACGCACCTCCCCAATTCACCGCTGATTCGAGCGCCTTCGCCTGAAGCATGCGCTGCAATCTAACCAAGAACCGCCAGAAAGGGGAGCAGATCGAATGCCGGCAAGCAGAAAGACCTTAACCGCTCCAACGGATCCAAAGAACGGCCCACAACGGAACGCCGTCGCGGAGTGGACCGTCACGGTAGTCCTGCTTCTATTTGGGACAACCACGCTGGCACAGGCGTTTGTCATTCCAACTGGCTCGATGCAAGACACGCTGCTCATCGGCGACCACCTTTTGGTGGACAAATTGGCTTACGCGCCAGCCGATCCGTTCAGTAAGCTTTTCCTGCCCTATCAGGAGCCAAAACATGGTGACATCATCGTGTTCCGCTATCCCCCCGACCTCAGTCAGACGCTGGTGAAGCGGCTGATCGGGCTGCCCGGGGACCGCCTGAAAATAGACCATGGCGTGGTTTACAGAAATGGAATCAGGCTGAACGAACCGTACGTGTACCACAAGTATGCGTACGACCCCAGGTTCGACAATTTTCCGACCCCGTGTTGCCGCCCCGTAAAGGAAGAGTTGGCGCAACAGTGGCAACAGGAGATGCTGGATCGGGATGTCGTCGCGGGCGAAGTGATCGTTCCAGCCAATCGATATTTTGCGATGGGCGACAATCGGGACAATTCGTCGGACAGCCGCTTTTGGGGCTTTGTTCCCAGAGAAAACATCGTGGGCCGGCCGTTCCTCATTTACTGGTCGTACCGGGCGCCTACCGAGGATCTGATTGGAGAATCGAGGGGATCGACGCTCAGGCATTTTGTAGATCTGGGCGAGCACTTCTTCACGCGCACACGGTGGGAACGGACACTTAAGCTGGTGCGCGGCTTTCCCGATTCTCAATTGCCGGCCGAGCCCTTGCCGATCAATGCCGGATCTACCAATCCGTAGCCGGACACGGGGTACCCCTGCGCACCACCAAATGTGATGAAAACCCTTGGAGGGCGGCCAATCTTGGCCGCAGCCGCCTTTTTAGGCGGCTAGAGCCGGCAGAAAGCCGGCTGCGGGCAGGATTGCCCGCCCTCCAAGCGTGGTTTGCGACGGTGCCCCACTCATCTCACACCGGACCATGCACCACGGCGAGGGCTTCACGCAAAGTGTCGAAGAGTTGCGCCGAGCCGATCGCCTCTGTCAGATGGTGCCGGTCCAGATCGGCGCGCAGATCGGATCCCACATGCGCAAACGCCAGCCGGACGCCACCGCGGGTCAAATCCTCCTGAAGCTGGCGTACGGCACGCGCGGCGGTATAGTCGATATGCGTGATCGGCCCGCCATCCACTACCACCCAGCGCACCGGCGCGGGCGCGTGTCTCACCAGGCTTCGGATCTCCTCCGAAAAGCGGTTCGCGTTGGCATAGAAAAGCGGCGCCCCAAAGCGGTAGATCACCAGGCCAGGCTCGGTCACCGTGTCCGGTGCGGCCGGCGCGGCGCGCCACTCCCCTTTCTGATCCTTCACCAGTACAGCCGTGTGCGGATGATAGCTGTGCTGCACAATCCGGAGTAGAGACAAAACCATCGCCAGCAGAATGCCTTGTTCGACGCCGACCAGTACCACGATGGCCGCGGTGGTTACGGCCAAGGCGTACTCCCCGGGGCTTTCGCGGCGAATATCCCGCAGGCCGCGCAAATCGATAAGCCCGATCGCAATGGTGAACACCACGGCGCCCAGCACACAATGCGGGAGGAATTTCAACGGGCCGGTCAAGAACAGAAGAACCAGCGCCACCACCGCAGCCGTGGAGAGCTGCGCCACCTGGCTCTGCCCACCGGAGCGTTCCACCATCGCGGTTTGAGTCGGACTCCCGTCCACCACGAACGTCCCGCTCAGGGCCGCGGTCAGGTTGGCTGCCGCCAGGCCCACGAGGTCCGCATTTTCGTCGAGCCGCTGCCGATGACGCACCGCATAGGCGCGGGCCGTCGCCGCGCTTTGCGCGACGATCATCACGAAGCAGGAGCCGGCCACCGGTAGCACCGCCACGGCATCCTTCCAACTCACATCGGGCAGGCCCAGAGCCGGCAGGCCGCCAGTCACAGGCCCCACCACACTGATGCCGTGCCCGGCGAAATCGTACAGGGAACTCGCCGCCACGGCGGCCGCCACGGCGATCAGCGGGCCGGGCAGCATCGGCGCCAGCCGGCTGGAAACGAGGATGCATACCACCACGGCGACGGAGATGCCGAGCACCGGCAGGCGCACTTGCGACAGACTGCGGATCGCTTCGGCGAGTTGTCCAACCGTGCGGTGGCTGTGGATCTCGACCCCCAGCATTTCGCCAAGCTCAGCAATCGAAACCTGGAACCCGACGCCCGTAAGGAAGCCCACCAAAACAGTCTGCGAGAGGAAGTCGGCCAGGAAGCCGAGCTTCAGCAGCCGCGCCAACAGCAGGCATCCGCCAGTCAGTAAGGCCGTCAAACCTGCCAACGCCAAATACCTGGGACTCGCGGCATGCGCCAGGCCGGCCAGTCCACCGGCGAGGATGGCCGCGGTGGCGGAATCGGCGGCCACCACCAGGTAGCGCGACGATCCGAAGGCGGCGAAGGCCACCAGCGGCAGCAGCAGCGTGTACAGCCCCGTGACCACCGGCGTGCCCGCAATCCGCGTATAGCCAAGCGCCTGCGGGATATTCATCGCGGCGAGCGTGACGCCGGCCAGGACGTCCTTCGGGATGCGGGCCATCTGCAGAGGCTGCAGGCCCTGAAACAGACCGAGCCGGCTGAATACGCCAGGCTTTGAAGGGCGGCCGTTGCCCGAAGCAGTCATCGCTCTCCATCCTACATGAGATGTCGCAGCGGCGGGTTGGAATCTTTAGTACGATGGAACGAAAAGAGGGTAGGTCGAAGCCATGAGGAACTCTTTCCTGTTTGCGGTGGCCCTGGTTCTGGGGCCGCAGCTATTTGCGCAAGGGCAGCAGAACGAAATCCCGCCCCCGGTATTCCGGGTCAGCGTGGTTGCGCATTCCACCAAGGCGATCAATTACCGGCATCGCAGCGGCTCCACGGAGATCGGCTTCCTGGGCACTGCATCGATGCCCAAAGCCAGGGGCCAGGCCAAGGTGGACAGCCGGCAGGGCGCCATCGCGATCGACGCCTCCTTCCGGGATGTGGGACCTCCCAACCAGTTTGGCGCGGAGTACCTGACATACGTTCTTTGGGCCGTATCGCCGGAGGGCCGGCCCAAGAACCTGGGAGAGATCTTACTCGACGGAGGCAAGAGCAGCCTGAAGGTGACCACGGACCTGCAGGTATTCGGCCTCATCGTGACGGCAGAGCCTTACTTCTCGGTGACGCAGCCGAGCGACGTGATCGTGATGGAGAACGAGGTCCGGCCGGAGACGTTGGGCAAGATCGAGCTGATCGATGCGAAGTATGAGTTGCTGCAGCGCGGCCAGTACCAGAAGCTCGCCAATATCCTGCAACTGCAGCCGGACCCGAAAGTGCCGATCGAGATCTACGAGGCGCGCAACGCGGTGCAGATCGCGCAGTCGTCGGGTGCGGATAAGTACGCGGCGGATACGTTCCGGAAAGCGCAGACGACGCTGCAGCAGGCCGAGAGCTATCTGAAGCGGAAACAGCGGAAACCAGCCATCATGATCGCGCGGGAGACGGCGCAGACGGCGGAAGACGCGCGCGTGATTGCCGTCAAGCGCGAGGAGGATGAGGCTCTGCAGAAGGAGCGGGAGGCGGCCGCCGCGCGCGAGGCGGAGGCCAAGCGCCAAGCCGACGACGAGCAGAGACGGCGCCAACAGGCGGAAGCCGATCGCAAGGCGGCGGAGACGCGCCGCGCCCAGGCCGAAGCCGCGAAGGCAACTGCCGAGGCCGAAAAGGCGGCCGCGGACAGACAGCGAATGCAAGCCGAGTTGGCGGCGGCCAAGGCGGCAGCCGAACAGGCCAAGGCCGAAGCGGCTCAAGCGCACGAAGCGGCGGCGGCCCAGGCCGCGCAGATGGCCGCCGAGAAAGCCCGGCGCGACGCGGCTGATTCGGACCGTTTACGGCAGCAGGCGGAGATGGAGAAGCAGCAACTGCGCCAGCAGCTTCTGCAGCAGCTCAACGCGGTGCTCGAGACAAAGGACACGGACCGCGGCCTGGTGGTGACCATGGCTGACGTATTGTTCGATACCGGCAAATACACATTGCGGCCAGCCGCGCGGGAGAAGCTGGCCAAGCTGGCGGGCATCGTGATCGCGCATCCAGGTTTGAAGCTGGCGGCTGAAGGGCACACCGACAGCACCGGCGGCGCGGAATTCAACCAAAGACTCTCCGTGAAGCGCGCCGAGTCGGTGGCGGCGTATCTAGGCTCTCAAGGGCTGGCGGGCGACAGCCTGAGCGCTTCGGGCTTCGGAGATACGCGGCCGATCGCGCCGAACCAGACTGTGGCGGGCAGGCAGCAAAACCGCCGCGTGGAGCTGATCGTATCGGGCGAAGCCATCGGAACCAGGATCGGCGCGAGCCCGATCTGAGTTGGCGTGCTGCGCGAACTGTTTCCGCTGTTGACTGCGCTTACCGTGGCCACGGTGGTGTATGTAATGCGCGAGCAGCGCAGGCGCCGGATGCGGATCGCTCCGCCGCGGCCCGATCTGGCCATGCGCGAAGTATCCAACATGCCCGCACTGCTGCAGATCGAGCGGGCGTGCCTCGCCGCCGACGATCCGAGGGTGGCGTTCCGGCGGGCCGCCATCGAGAATGCCGTGGCGGGGCTGTATCTGGAGACCATCGCCCAATGCGGCGTCGAGAATACCGCCGAACTGCAGCGCGCGCATGCGCAGATTTGGCGCGCGGTACGCGAGTATCTGCGGCTGAAATACGACGATGCGGTGGCAGACGATTGGTTCGATCATTTCACCCGCGTGGCGCGGCCGTACATCCGGGAAAAGGTGCGGCTCACGCGCGAGTTCGCGCTGCACCTGGATGAAGGCGCGGAACGCTACGCGCGCATCTATGACGAGCTGTTGCAGGAATTGCTGCAGGAAGCGCTGGCGGCCCCTCAGAAGAAGTCATTCGTGCCGCCGGACTTTTCCCACTCTTGAAGCTCGGCGCTCACTTGCTGAAATTCGGCGGCCAGGCGCCCGTTGAGCTGGCTGTAGCGCGACACCACCTGGCGCGCCCAGCGTACGTATTCGACGCGGCGCTCGAAGCTCCAATTGGCCGGGGGACTAGTGGCGACACTGCGCACGTTGGCGATCTTGTCGGCCGCGCTGAGCGCCTGCGCGCGGGGGGTCTTCTGCGCAGCGCTCTCGATCTGCAGAGCTTTGCGGGCTTCCTTGGGTAGCGACTTGTCGTCGGTCACTTCGGCGACCAGGGAGGCCACGTCTTCTCCGAATCGCGCGGCGATCTCTTCGCGCGAGACACCCACGTCTTCGATTGCGTCATGCAGCAAGGCGGCCACGATCAGGTTGGTGTCGAGATCGTCCGCGGTGCGCGCGAGCAGTTCGGCGACTTCGAGCAGGTGATTTACATAAGGCTCCGCCGTACGGCCTTTGCGCCGCTGGGCGGCGTGGCGCTCGGCGGCAAAGCGGGCGGCGGCTAGGATCTGGCGGACCGGGTTCAGGCAGTCGGGCATGGAGGGGGCCTGTTTTCATTATGGATGCTTTTGTGGGGCAGGCTCGTAGCCTGCAGCGGCCTCGTAGGCCGCCGCCTTCGCGCTTACCGCCCGGGCACTACATCGATCTGCAACATTGGATCCGCGGCGGGCACATATGTGGCCGGCAAACCCAACTCGCGCCGCACAATATTGGCGCCCTGCGCAATGGCGCTCGCCTTATAAAACGCGATCTCGCGGTTGCAGCCTTGCCGGCCGAAGCCGCAGTCGCTCGATACGATCAGTTTCTCGGCCGGTATGTAGCGCAGCGCCTTGCGGATCTCGGCAGCCACTTCTTCCGGGCGGTCGGCCTGCAAGACGCGGTGACTGACGGCGCCGATGCAGATCTTCTTTTTCAGATCGTGCTTGAACGGCTCGAACAATTCGAGATCCTGCTGGTTGCGATCCTTCATCTCCAGCGTCCAGACGTCGCCGCGGCAGCGCTCCAGATAGATCTCGAGCGAGTTGGCATAGCTGGTA
This sequence comes from Bryobacteraceae bacterium, assembly GCA_035511215.1. Classification (GTDB taxonomy): domain Bacteria; phylum Acidobacteriota; class Terriglobia; order Bryobacterales; family Bryobacteraceae; genus Bog-159. The sequence continues at coordinate 18,240 of DATKFU010000402.1, forward strand.
TCCTCCATCACGCGCTGCATGTTCGGGTTGCCCCAGCAGGTGTGGATCCACAACTCCACATCGTCCAGCCCCTGCACCTCGCGGTTGAACGCGTCCACCATGAACTTCACTTCCTCGTGGTCTTTACCATAGGTATTGGCCATGAAGTGGAAGGTGGGTTCCTCGATCTGAATGCAGCGGCAGCCGGCGGCGCGCAGCGCCAGCAACTCCTTGTTCATGGCCTCCGCCATGTCCCAAATCACCTGGCGCTTGTCTTTGTAATGAGGCGTGTGGATGTCCAGAAAAAGCGCCATCACCTGGGAGCAGCAGGTGCCGAATTTCACCGGCTTACGCGTCTTGGCTTGCGCCATGCGCCATAGCTTCGGATAGTCGAGCGGCCGGTGCTCGATTTTGCCGGTGACGTGGGGCCAGCGCCAGCCCGTGTAGATTTCATTCAGCAGCGTTCCGGGCGGATAGTGGAGCCACGGCGCGGTGGTCTCTTCCGGCTGCAGGTAGTCGCCCTCGAAGCCGGCCCAGCGCTGTATCGGGTAATGGTGCCACGCACGGCCTGCCAGGTCTTCATCGACGTGCAGGTCGCCATGCGTGAGGATATCCAGCCCGGCGCGTTCCTGGTCGCCGACGACCACGGTCATGGCGTCCTGGAGTTTTTCGCGGAAGCGGACGTCGAGCATGCAGGTGTCCAGCGGGCGGCCCCACATACTGACGTCGAACCAACGCGGGCGGGGGAAAGATCCGGTGGTGGTGCTGGGGAGAATCAATTCGGCGGTAGCGGTGAACATAAGTGCATTGTAATGGGGCGCGCCCGCACGTGCCGTGTCGACTCGTCTCGACGATAATTTAAGGATGATCGAACCCGCGGCCGTCGCCGCCCTGCTGCACCACTTCGACCCCGCGAGCGACGGCGAGGCCGCCAAGAGCAAAGATCTCGTCCTGGCGCTGCTGGCCTCGTCAGCGGAGCCGTTGTCGCGCCGCCAATTCAATCCCGGCCACATCACCTGCACCGGTTTGGTGCTCAGCCCCGCGCAGGACCGCATCCTGCTGGTGCTGCATCGCCGCTTGCAACGCTGGCTGCTTCCCGGAGGCCACGTCGAACCCGACGATCCATTCATCGGCGACACCGGCCGGCGCGAAGTCGTGGAAGAAACCGGCGCCATCCCGCGCCCCGACGCGCAGCCGCTGCTGGTGGGCGTGGATGTGCACGGCATCCCTCCACGGCGCGACGAGCCGTTCCACCTGCATCATGACCTGATCTTCCGGTTCCAAGCCGCGTCGGACGCATTCCAAACCTCCGAGGAGGTGCGCGACGTCGCCTGGTGCCGGGCCGCCGAATTCGATCGCTACCAACTGCCGGGCAGCATCCGCCGCAGCTATGCGCGAGCCTTGACGGGCTAGCCTGTCGCCTGGCCTAATTACTGTTCACTTTGGGTGGGGCAGACCATCGCCTTTCGTGGTCTGCCGCCTTCGCTAGCGCGGCAGGGTCGAAAAACCCCTCCGGCTCACGCCTGGGCTCCCACTGGGAGTGCCCCGCCTTCAACGCGGTAGCCGAGTTTCTTGAGCTCCTTGATCATGCGGGCGGTGTGCTTGCTTTGGGGCTTGGCGCTGACCTGCGGACCGAGTTCCTGGTAGCGTACCCCTTTCCTCAGGAGTATCCACAGCAATCGGCACAGTCGATGGGCGATGGCCCAGATGGCCGTTTTGTATCCCAGACGCGGTAGCAATTTGCGAAAGGTGATGTCGAAGATGCTGCCTCGGACCTTGACCGCAGACTGCGCCGCCTGATTCAGCAATCGCCGCATGGTGCCGTTGCCCTTCGGCGAACGCGTACTTTGGGGCTCGCCGGCGCTTTCTTCGCTCCCCGGACACGCTCCCACCCACGAAGCCAGTTCCTTCGCCGAGTCAAAAGTCGCTGCCTCTGGTCCCACTTCGGCGATCATTTGCACGGCTGAATCCACGCCAAAACCGGGCACTTCCGCCAATCGTTGCACCGCCTCCTGATGCTCTTGGAGTAGGCCCGCAGCCTCCGGATCCAATTGCTCCATCTGCTTTTCCATCAATGCAACTCCTCCAGCGCCATCTTCAGCAGCCGGCGGTAGACTGCGTTGAGTTGTGTGCAGGCGCCCAGCGCATCGCACAGTTGTTCCGGTGTGGCGCGTAGCCGGCAATCGGCCAGGGCCGCCAGAGCGGCCGGGTCGCTTTCCCTCGCCGCAATGGCCTGCAACATCCGCCGCGCACTCAGACCCAGCAGGATCCGACACGAAGCTCGACAACTTGATGTGCGCCTGCTCCAACAGAGCCTCCAGTTGATTCTGAAAACGTATCTTGTCACGAGTCAACTGGTGCTTGCGCCGGGTCACCGTGCGCCACAGCCCCTGTTCCGCATCCGGGACGAAGCTCAAAACCAGCTCCTGCGCCTCCAGCCGTTTGACCGTCCGTTCGCCGTCGACGAAGTCGCTCTTGCGCCCGCGCGGCCCGCGGTTGGATTGAGCATAAATGCAACTTGCCGGACATCTTGCTGGCCCCCGCGCGCTGCTGGCGCGCCGGTTTCCATTACCGCCCCAGCGCTCCCCACACCGGCTTCCAATACTGCGCAGTCGATTCCATCACGACCTCCTCGACCTCCTGCTCGGCCAGCCATCGGGCCAGCACGTGCAACTGATCGGGAGTAGCGCCGAATTTGCGCCGTTCAAACTGATACTCGCCTTCCCCAGCGACGTCAGCCACCACTACCGCTAACATCTTCTTGTGCAGGTCGACTGCTGCGACTCGATAAGCCATCAGGTTCCTCCTGGGCGGCGGGGAGAGCACGCGAAAAGCTACTATATGCAGGGTCACATGGCTTTCGCCGCTCCCAAAGGGAGACGAACGACGCCCAATTATTCGCTCAAAAGCGCGCTCCGGATCAAACAAACGAACGGCCTCGACTTCTCCACTGCCATGCCGACCTCGCCCAAGCCCCCCATTCTGCCACTTCAATAAACTCGTCCTGTTTTTCATGAAATTCCGCGGGCCGCAGGCCCTCTCAAACAGACGACATAAACCGATCGTCTGCCCCACCGAAACGGTCTTTTAAGTGAACAGTATTGGGGTTAGGTGAATTCCCGCCGCCGCGGGCAATTCAGCGGCCCAGCATGGGGAAGAGGCGCCGCAGGTCTTCGTCGCTCGGCTGGCGCCCGTATTCGCACACCTCGAAGGCCTCCGCGTAGGCGGCCTTGGCGGCGCGCTCCGGCCCATACCACTTCTCCAGCGCGCGGCGCACGGCCGGCGTAATCTTGCCCGCCCAGCTCTGGGCCAGCCAGCGCTTGCGCTCCGCAACGTCCTTGGGCACCGTATCCAGCTTGCCATCCACCCACGGCAGCCATTCGTAGACTTGCGAGACGTGCGCGTCGAGCGCGGCCACCTTCAGGCTGAACACGTCGTCGATCTCGATGGCCACATCCGGCCGAAACGGCGACGGCTTCTGGAAATGGTCTTCGTAATACAGGAACACCGGATTTTTGCTCAGTGGCGGCGTATCCGGACAAATGTTGGGAACCACCACCATGTACGCCGCATCCTGCACCAGCACGCCCGTGTAGCGATGGTCCGGGTGATAGTCGTTGGGCCGCGGCGCCAGCACGATGTCCGCATTCCACTGGCGTATGCGCCGGATGATCTGCTCGCGCACCGGGATCGTGGGCAACAGCTCGCCGTCGTGGTTATCGAGCACTTCGTACGTGATGCCCAGGCGCCGTCCGGACTCCTCGGCCTCGGCGCGGCGCCGCTTGGCCAGCGCGCCGCCTCCCATCGTCTGATGGCCGGCATCGCCATTCGTAACGGAAACGAATTTCACCGCTGCTCCCAGCGCGCGAAATTTGGCGGCGGTTCCGGAGGCGCGGATGTCGCAATCGTCGGGGTGCGCGCCGAATGCGATCACGCGCAGCGGGGCATCCTGCGCCAACAGCGCCGCCACCGCCAGCAGCAGACACAAGCCGAATCGGAGCCCAACTGACGCCCGTGGGGCAGGCCATCGGTTTTTGTGGCCTGCCCTGTGGAATACAGAAGACAGCAGACGACAGAAAACGATCGTCTGCGCCACAGACTGCACTAGACTAAACATCTCCGAACTCCTCTTTCCAGACCGCTTCGCGCTTTTGATAAAGCGCCGTGCGGCCCAAGATGGCGAACAGCGTGCTGATGGCGGAGCGCTCCGCCACGTTCTCCGCTTCGCCGTTCTGGATGCGCGTCAGGAACGCCTCAATGGCATCGTTGGTGATATCGCGCGGGGAGTTTATGGTCTCCTCATTCTTGGGGCCTTTGTGGTGAATCATGCGCGCGCGCGAAGTTTCGATCACGCCCTTCGTGCCGGTGAACTCCTCGCCCACGCGCGCGAATCCCGGCGGGCAGATCTGGTTGGCTTCATAGTTCACGTGGATGCCGTTGGGGAACTCGAACGACAGCGTCAGGTGATCGAGGATCTCCATTGAGGTGCGCACCTTGGTGCCGGCCATGCCGACGGCGCGAATGGGACGCGCGTCCAGGAACCAGTGCAGCACGTCGAAATTGTGGCAATCCTGCTCCACGATAAAATCGCCCGAATAATCGCGGTAGCAGAACCAGTTGCGCAAATGCTCGATCTTCGGGTCGTCGTAAGGCGTGCGCTTGAACGGATCGCCGCCGATCCAGAAGGCGCGGGCATTCACCAGCTCGCCGATCTGCCCCTCGCGCATGCGCTTGTAAGCCTCCAGATAAACCGGGCCGTAGCGCTGCTGGAATCCGACGGAGACGTTCTTCTTGGGATCGGCTTTCTTGGAGGCGGCGATAATGGTCTTCACACCTTCCAGATTCACGCCCATGGGTTTTTCGCAGTAGACGTGCTTGCGCGCTTCGATGGCGGCGGCCAGCATGCGCGGGTGCTCGAAGGGCGGGGTGGCGATGATCACGGCGTCCAGATCGTTCGCCGCCAGCAGTTTCTCGTAATCCTTGTAGACGGTGGGCTTCTCGATCTTGATTTTCTGCGTGCCGATTTCGATGCGGTCGTCGAATAGATCGCACAACGCCGTAACCCGCGCGCGCGGGTCGGCATTGAAGATGGTCGCATCGTATTGGCCGCGTCCGCCCACGCCGATCAGGCCGACGGCTATTTTGGAATTTGCCTGCGAGCCCCGGACCGACTCCGGGCGAACGATGGTGAATCCGGCGGCCAACGCGGCGCCGGTCTTTTCGATGAGCTGCCTCCGGGAGAGCCCCGGGGTGGATTCGCACATAATGGATCTCCTTAGCGGATTATAGCTGCAAACACTACACCAGATCTGCGGGCGGCTTGGTCTCGGTGGCGTGCATCCTTTGGCGCGCGTTGTGGTGGATTTCGCCGAGGTTCAATCCGGTGAGCGCCGTGGCGATGGCCCCGGTAACCAGCAGCGGCAGCGTCAGGGCCAGGAACAGCACAATGGAAAAATCCTCCGCATCGTTCCGCTCCACGCCGAAAACCTTCAGCGCGATCAGGCATGCCACGTTGATGAGCCCGATATTGGCGGGCGCGTTCGGGACCACGGTGCCCAGCCGCACGATGGCCAGCACCGCGACGGCATCCCACGGGGAAAGGTCCAATTGGAAAGCCTTCATCAGCGCCCAATAGGAAAACACCTGCAAGACCAGGTAGAGGAAGCTGACCGGCATCACGCGCGCGAGCGTGTGCCAGTTGCCCATGGTGTGCAGGCCTTCCACCACGTGGCGGAACACCACCGCCCAGGGACTCTCGCGCACCATGGCGTGGGCATGCGTCTTGTGGATCATCACGTAACCCAGCATCGCGATTCCGGCGACCACCCCAACTTCCATCAGACGCACCGTATACGTCAACCAGCCGGGGATCTCCCTCAGGTGCTGCGCCACCAGGATGAACGACAGAATCATCCAGAAGCCGTCGATGAGCCGCTCGAGGGCCGCCGACGCGAAGACCACCGAGATCAGTTGTTCGTTCCAGTGGGCCACCAGGTAGCAGCGGATCAGCTCGCCGACACGAAACGGCAGCACCTCGTTGGCAAACAGGCCGACGAAAATGGCCTGCACCGTGCGCCAAAACGGCAGGCGATCCACCGGCCGGTACAGCAATACCCAGCGCCATGCCTGGCAGATATAGACAGAGAGATCCAGAGCCACGCCGAGCGCCACCCATTGCCATTCGAGCTGGCGGAGCTGGGGCAGCAAATCGCCGATTTTGTAACTGTGAAACACCCAGAACAGGCAGCCGGCGGAAAGCGCGTAGCCCAGGAATTGCGGCACCCAGTGGGGCATTTTGCGGCGCGCTTCCCAGGCGCGGGCCGGCCAGGACGGCGGGCGCCGGGGGGGATCGGTCGGTTGGGATTGCTCGATTGGTGGCGGCCCCAAGTGCCTATCATAGCCGGACGCGCCGCGGCACTCCATAAGCGGCACAATAGAATCATGACGGATTCCTTCCGCATCGAAAGCGACACCATGGGGGAAATGCGAGTGCCCGCTTCAGCCCTTTACGGGCCGCAGACCGCCCGCGCCATCGAAAACTTCCCCCTGGGCGGCAAGCGCTTCCCGCCGTCTTTCATCCGCGCGCTGGCATTGGTCAAAAGCGCCGCCGCCAACGTAAACGGCCGCTTGGGCCAGCTTCCGGCTGGTCTCGCGGCCGCTATCGAAGCTGCCTCCGAACAGGTGGTGGAAGGGCGCCACGATAGCGAGTTCGCGGTCGATGTCTTCCAGACCGGCAGCGGCACTTCCACGAATATGAACGCCAACGAAGTGATCGGGCGCCTGGCCGGCGCGCATCCCAACGATCACGTGAATCGCGGGCAATCGAGCAACGACGTGTTCCCCTCCGCCATGCACATCGCCGTCGCGGAGACTGTGGTCAACCGGCTGCTGCCGGCCATGCGCCAGCTCGGCGCGTCGTTGGAACGCAAGGCGGCCGAGTTCCAAAGCATCGTCAAGATCGGGCGCACCCACTTGCAGGATGCCGTACCCATCCGCATGGGCCAGGAATTCGGCGGCTACGCCCATCAGGTGGAAGCGGCGCGCGCGCGCGTCGAGGCCGCGCTGTCCGGCATATTTGAACTGCCTCTCGGGGGAACCGCGGTGGGCACCGGCCTGAATGCGCCGCCCGGGTTCGCGAGCGCGGCTATTGCGGTGATCGCGGAACGCACCGGCTTGCCGTTCGTCGAGGCCCCCAATCACTTCGAAGCGCAGGCCGCGCGCGATGCAGCCTGCTTTCTGAGCGGCGCCCTGCGCACCTATGCGGTGGCCCTGACCAAGATTTCGAACGACATCCGCTGGCTGGGCTCCGGACCGCGCTGCGGCTTGGGAGAATTGAAACTGCCGGCCGTCCAGCCGGGCTCCAGTATCATGCCGGGCAAGGTCAACCCGGTGATCGCCGAGAGCCTGTTGATGGTCTGCGCCCAGGTGATCGGGTATGACGCCGCCATAGCCTGGTGCGCGGCGGCAGGCAATTTCGAGCTCAATGTAATGATGCCTGTGATCGCGTTTGACCTTCTCGATGCCATCGAACTGTTAGCCGCCGGCAGCCGGAACTTCGCGGAGAAGCTGGTGGACGGCCTGGAAGCCGACCATGCCCGCGCCGAAGGCTATGTGGAGCAATCGCTGGCCATGGGCACGGCGCTGGCGCCCGAAATCGGCTACGACAAGACCGCGGCGCTGGTGAAGGAAGCCTATGCCACGGGCCGTACCATTCGGGACGTAGCGCGCGAAAAGTCGGGAATCTCCGCCGAACATCTGGCCGACTTACTCGATCCGCAGTCACTCGCATGACCATCGCTCACAAGAAAGTCAAGAAAATAGCTATCCTGTCGCCCGTAGCGTGGCGCACTCCTCCGCGGCAATACGGCGCATGGGAGACAGTGGCCGGTAACATCGCCGAAGGGCTGGTCGCCCGCGGCTGGGATGTGACACTCTTCGCCACCGGCGATTCCGTGACCCGCGCGAAACTGCATGCGGTGGTCGCCCGGGGCTATGAGGAAGATCCCGCGATCGATCCCAAAGTAGCCGAATACCTGCATATCTCCGAGGCGTTCGAGCACGCCGCCGCGTTCGACCTGATTCACAGCCATTACGACTTCATGGCGCTGTCCTACACCCGCCTGGTGAAGACACCCGTCCTCACTACCATCCATGGATTTTCGTCGCCTCGCATCATGCCAGTCTATGACAAGTATCGCGACGGATATTTTGTCTCTATCAGCAACTCCGATCGGGCGCCGGGGCTGAATTACCTGGCGACCGTCTATAACGGAATCGATCTCTCACTCTACCCTTTTCAGGAACACGGCGGCGATAGCTTGATTTTCCTCGGCCGGATTCACCCTGACAAGGGCGTCCACCTGGCCGTCGAGGTTGCGCGCCTCAGCGGACTGCCGCTGCTTATCGCGGGAATTATCCAGGATCGCACTTACTTCCGGGAACAGGTGGAACCGCACCTGGGTCAAGCCATTCGCTACGTTGGCCCGGTGGACGTGGCGGGCAAGAATGCCTTGTTCGCGCAGGCCCGCGCGCTGTTACACCTGAATACCATCCCGGAACGGTTCGGACTGGTGCTGGTCGAAGCTAACGCCGCCGGTGTGCCCGTCGTCGCCATGGACCTTGGCTCCTGCCGCGAGGTCATCGCAGACGGCAACACCGGATTCCTGGTAAACAACGTCCACGAAGCCGCGCGGGCCCTGCAGCGCGTCCCGGAGATCGACCGTAGTGTCTGCCGCCAACGTGTGCAACAATGCTTCTCCATCGAGACCATGGTGGCATCCTACGAGCAGGTTTACCGTACTATCTTTGAATTGGAAGCCTCTTAACAATGAAGCCAGAAATTGTCAGACGATACGCGCACAACCCTATCCTCACCAAGGCCGCCATTCCCTACCCGGTCGAAACCGTACACAATGCGGCGGTGGTGAAAAGCGGTGACGAATATGTCATGCTATTCCGCTCTCACCTGCGCACGGGACGGTCCATTATCGGCCTGGCGCGCAGCCCCGACGGCTTTCACTTCACTGCCGATCCGGAGCCTTTTCTGACTCCCGCGCCAGACGGTCCTTTTGCCGCCTACGAAGAGTTCGGCGTTGAGGACCCGCGAGTGACTCGGCTGGAGGGCGAGTATATCATCACTTACAGCGCCTACTCGCGAAATGGCGTGCGCATCGCCCTCGCCAGGACGAAGGATTTTAACCGCGTCGAAAGGGTCTCACTAATCACGGAAGCCGACTATCGGAACGTAGTGATCTTCCCCGAGAAGTTTGACGGCCTCTATGCCCGGCTGGACCGTCCCCATTCGGAGATCGCCCCTTGGTCCATCTGGATTTCGTACTCCCCGGACTTGGTTTATTGGGGTCAATCGCAGCTCATCATGCGCCCTGTGCAATATCACTGGGACGAAATGAAGATCGGTCCAGGCGCGCCGCCGATCAAAACCGGCCAGGGATGGCTTTCCATCTATCACGGCGTTTTTCAGACTATGGACGGATCGGTCTATCGCTTGGGAGTTGCTCTTCACGACCTGCTGAACCCGGCAAAAATAATCGGCGTGAGTGACTCTTGGATTTTGCAGCCGGAAGATCCTTGGGAGATCTCGGGATATGTCCACAATGTGGTGTTCACTTGTGGCGCCGTCCCCGAGCCGGATGGCACGGTGAAGATCTATTGGGGAGGCGCAGACACGGTAATGTGCGTGGGCGAAGCCAATATCGCCGAACTGGTGGCTATGTGCCTGGATCACGGCAGGCCGGCAAAGTGAGTGGGGCAGGCGAGTGGGGCAGGCGTCCACGCCTGCGGCGGGTCTCCAGACCCGCCCTGCGAGCGAACTTGCTACCCTAAAACATGCCCGGCTGGTCCCACTTACCTCGTGAGCGCCTTTTGGCTGACGTGTCACTCTGGTCCGCGGACCTGGCCAACCTCGAAGCCGCCGTGCGCCGCCTCTCGCCCTGGGCCGATTCCCTCCATCTGGATGCGGCCGACGGCCACTTCGTCCCCAGCCTGCTCTTCTTTCCCGACCTTGTTCGCGCCATCCGCCCGCATTCCGCACTCCCCTTTCATGTGCACCTGATGGCCGAGTATCCCGCGGCGCTCGCCGCAGAGTTTCTGGACGCCGGCGCGAACCTGCTCACGGTGCACGTGGAAAACGGCGAGCGCGAAGCTGGTGCAGCCATCGAGCAGGCGCTCCGTCGCGGCTGCGGCGCGGGAGTGGCCGTGCAGCTCGACACGCCCGTGTCCGCCGTGCTGCCGTATCTCGATGCGGTCGAAGTCATCATCCTGCTAGGCACCGAGGTGGGCGTTAAAGGACGCGACCTTGCTCCGCAAGCGTGTAACCGTCTACGCGAAGCGCGCGGTCTGCTGCGTGAGCATGCCAAGCCCGCTGTGCGCCTGGTGGCCGACGGCGCCATCCGTACTCACACTGTAAGTCAGTTGTACGCGGCCGGCGCGGACGCCATCGTACCGGGATCGCTGGTCTTCCAATCGACTGACTTGGAATCTACGTTTCGCTGGCTCCGCAGTCACTCGGTCCCGGCCGTTGTGTAGGGCACCCAAACCTCCATGCGGGACGGCCCACGATTGGCCCACGCATAGTAAGGGATGAAGGTCAATGCCACCACTCTTCCAGGACGTTCGACTTGCTCTCGAAACGCGCGGTAAAGCGGCTCGCTCGCGAACGGGCTGTCCACCACGGTGCCATGGTGTTTGAGCACCAGAACGCCTCCCAGCAAATCTGGTTGAAAACCACTCACAAAGCTCGACCCGTCGTCAAGCAGCGTGGCGTCCAACAGATTGAATCCGGGCTGATCCTGCTGCTCCAGGCAATAGACCAGCGGGCCGCGCTCCAGCGCCAAGCGCCCGGCATCCTCGCGCACCAGCGGATTGGCGCGCACCAGCCGCGATCTCATCTCAAACTCGATATGTACTTTGTCGCCGGGCTCCCAGCGGCGCCGAATTTCAAAATACTCGCCAGGCTTGGGCTCGTCATGCCGCCCGGCAAAAGGCGGGGGAGCCGTGATCGCCACTGCGGTTCCATCCGCCCAAGCCGGGATGCGTACGAACAGGCTGAATTCGGCGGCACTGGCTGGATCGACGCTGAAATCCACAGTGCCCTTCCAAGGGTATTCGGTCTGCTGCGTGATGCGGATGCCCGTGCCGTTTTCCAAATGCCAATCGAGCGTGGAGTTATGAAACAGATTCACATACACGCCTTGTGGGCTGGTGCTGTACATATAGCCCGGCAGCGCGGCCAGGATGCGCTCCAGGTTCGGCGGGCAGCAGGTCGTGTCATACCATTCGTTGCGAATCTTCTCCCCCGACGATTCCAGCGGATTGCGATAGCAATAGAGCGTGCCCGAAAGCGACATGCCCGAGTTGATCCCGTTGTACAGCGCGCGCTCCATCACATCCGCGTAGCGCGATTCGCCGCGCGCCAGCAGCATGCGCCAGTTCCACATCATGTTCCCGATGGCGGCGCAACTTTCGCCATACGCCTGCGCGTTGGGCAGCTCATATGCTTCGCCGAAAGCCTCGCCCGCCTCGCGCGATCCCACGCCTCCGGTGATATACATCTTGCGATTCACCAGGTCGCCCCACAGCGTTTCGAGCGTCTTCAGATAAGCCGCGTCGCCGGTTTCCATGTAGTAGTCCGTGGCGCCGCAGGAAGCGTACATGGCGCGCACCGCGTGCCCTTCGAACTCCGTGCGCGACGGGAACGGCTTGCCGCTGAACATATACTGGACCTGGTCGTCGGTAAGGTGCAGGCGCTCGCGCTCCACGCCGCTCAGTAGATAGCCCGCGAAATCCAGATAGCGTCGGTCGCCCGTAGTGCGGTATAGCTCAACCAGAGCCATTTCGAATTCCGGATGGCCAGTGAGTGCGGGACGCTTCTGCGGTCCGAAATTCTCCACCATGTAGTTGGCGAAGCGTATGCCGCCATCGAGTAGCTTGCGGTCGCCTGTCGCGCGGTAGTACGCGATAGCTGCCTGCAGTAAGTGGCCCATGCAGTATAGCTCGTGGGAGCGATGCATCTCGGTGAAGCGTTTGGGCGTGCGCTCCTCGGTCCAGTAAGTGTTCAGATAGCCGCTGGGCTCCTGCGCGGCCAGGATGATGCCGGTGAGCCGGTCGAACTCCGCACGCAGTTTGGGCTCGTCGCCCGATTGCAGCACGAACGCCACCGCTTCCATCCATTTATAGATGTCGGAATCGGTATACAGTGGGCCGCGGCGGGGAACGTCCTTCTTGCCCTCCAGGCGCAGGAAGTTGTCCACCACGCCGTGCCGCTCCAGTTCCGCGAGCAGCGTAGGGATGCTCTTCTCGACGTTGACCGCGCGCCGGGCGCTCCAGAAACCGTCGCCCATCTTAACCGCGCGGATGGGCACGGTGTGCAGCTTGGCATATGGCGAGTGAGTGACGGAGACGATGCCCTCCGATTGCCAGTCGCTATCGGCGGCGAATAGCAGGGGAGCAACCAGGCAGGTGAACAGAAAGGTACGCATAGCTGACTCTATTGTAAGTGCTCGTGGGGCAGGCTCTCAGCCTGCGGCGGCCTCTCAGGCCGCCCCGAACGTGCGCAGGACCTCCAGGACCCGCTCAGCCACCCGCGCATGCGAGCCTTTCCCCCCCAGGTCGTGCCCCGCGCCCTCGACCACTACCATCTCATGCGCCCCGCCAATCGACGCCAACGCGGCGCGCATCTCATCCACCGAGCCAAACGGATCGCGCGTGCCGTGCACAAACAGCGCGGGCGTCACCAGCTTCGGGAAATGCGCGGTCCGCAGATCGGCGGGGCGCCGCGGCGGATGCAGCGGATAAGAGAGCAACAGCAGGCCCGCCGCAAGGTCTGGCGCCTCTGCCGCCAGCATGGTGGATTGCCGCCCGCCATAGGAATGGCCTCCCAGAAAAACCTTGCTGGAGAGCCGCTCACCGAGCACCCGCACCGCGCGCGCAAGCCCGGCGCGATCCTGCGCAGCCATGGCTGGAAATGGCGGCCCGTGCGGCCGCGCCTGTCTGAACGGCAGATCGCAGCGGAGCACCGTCACCCCCGCCGCGCAGAAGGACTCCGCCACGGCGACCAGCAAGGGCGCGTTGCAGTTCGATCCCGCGCCATGCGTCAAAACCAGGCCGCGGCCGTCCGCCGTATCGGGCGTATGCAGAAATCCCCGCACCGCAGGCGCGTCCTGTAAGTCTTCAAACAACGTGACCAGCGGCATAATGTACACCCTAACCACTTACTGCTTGGTGGGGCAGGCTCCCAGCCTGCGGCGGGGCTCCCAGCCCCGCCGTCTTCAGTCACAACCGCACAAAATAAATCTACCCGCCAAATTCCGCGCCAATCAAACAACTTACTAACTCGCCGCCCTCCTCTGCAAGGCCGCACCCCAAAAACCCCACCCTATCATGAAAGTGGGATATGGGGACCTGATCCCTTTGCCCCCCAAACGGAACTTTCCACATGATCATTTCAGACAAACAGCACGAAGCCAACCGGCAGAATGCCCAGCATTCCACCGGTCCCAAGACGCCCGAGGGCAAAGCCGCCAGTCGCTTCAACGCCCTCACCTGGAGCCTGCGCGCCCGCAGCCTCATCATTCCCGCCGACGACCCTGAAGAGTATCAGCGGCTCTGGGACGATCTGAATGCAGAGTGGCAGCCCCAAACCGGCACCGAACGCCACTTTCTCGAACAGATGGCCATCTCCAAGTGGCTACTCGTCCGCACGGCCAACAGTGAAACCCGCATACTTCGGGCCTGCTTGGCGCTCGGCCTTGAGCTTGAGCTGCTCGACCGCGTCGACGGGCAACGTACGCGCCTGGAGCGTGCTTTCACCGCCGGTATGCATGAATTGGAGCGCTTACAACAAAAGCGCCAGGCCCGGCCCCCGTCCGAGCCCATCCAAACTACGCAAACCGGGCACGCCGCCCCAGCGCCGCCAGCTCCTCAACCCGATTATGTAATGTCGGCCCAGCAGGACACTCGGCAGGATGGCCAGCAGGCCCACCCTGTCTTCTGCGTCCCCGCCTCTCCCGACACCCGTTAGCCGTCTGCCCCCCTCTGATCTTTGACAACCGGACCCCACTGCACAACGGATAAGCAATTTGCCATCTCCGCGCCACCCCCATCCCATCCCCATTACATCCACCATTACTGGCCGCCTCGCCGCAAAGCAGTATCGAACCCACAACGCATAACCCGCGACCCCACCAGCGTCTTTTAGATTCAATCGATTAGGCTTTGATCGTCAGGGAGCCCGCTCGACCTGCCTTACCATCGCCCTAAACCTTCCTCGCCCTGCAACCGATGAATCCTCTGTGGGGCAGGATGGCATCCTGCGCGGCACTGGGCAATGGGAGCAAACCGACCCACTACGAAAAGCTGAAGGAGACAAAATGCAAGTAAGCACGATGGCGCCGCCCGAGAACGGCTTGGCCGTCAAAAGCGATAGTCGCACAGGCAAATACCTGGCCTTCCTCTTGGGCCGCGAGGAATTCGCGATTCAAGTCCTGAAAGTCCGGGAAATCATGGGCATTCAAGACATCACTGCCGTGCCTCAAACGCCGGCGTTCGTCAAAGGGGTGCTTAACCTCCGTGGCAAGGTGATTCCGGTGATAGACCTGCGCCTGAAGTTCGGCCTGCCGGAGGTCGAATACACCCAGCGCACCTGCATCATTGTGGTGCAAATTCAGGGTCCGGACGGCAGCGTGTCGTTGACCGGCATTGTGGTGGACGAAGTCTCCGAGGCGGTGAATATCGCCGCTGGCGAGATTGAGGACACGCCCGACTTCGGGGACGGCGTTTCAACGCCCTACATCCTTGGTATGGCGAAAAGCAAAGGCAAAGTGAAAATCCTGCTGGATATCGACAAGGTGCTGCAGGCCCAGGAACTCGACGGACTGAAGTCCATGCTGCAGTAACAGATAAAGGAGATAGGATCCGTGAAATTGAAATCGACGATTGAAACCAAACTGATGGGCGGCACGATAGCCCTATTCGCGCTGGCGGCGGTGCTGGGCTATAACGGGCTAAGCACCGACAACAAATTCAAAGACGAATTTGACCACGCCCTTGGGTCGACTGTGCAGAAAGTCCTGCTCGCCGACAAAGTCGGCTTAGCTACTTCCATCATGGTCTCGGCTCAACGAGGGATCGTACTGGCCGCGGTGGCCAAAGACACCGCGGAGAACGAAAAGGAACAGCAGGCTTTCAAGCAAGCGGTTGAGGTTGTCCGCGCCGCATTGGACGAAATGCGGCCTCTGCTTGTCAAGCAAGAGGCCAAGGCGCTCGTCGCCGACATTGCAGCGGGCGTTTCGGAATGGCAGCCGCATTATGAGGATGTTGTGCGGCATGCCGCTGCGGGACACGTAGCGGAAGCCGACCATATCCGTATAGACGTTACGCGCCCAATTTACGTCAAGCTCAACGCCGCCGCAGTCCGCTTGCAAGCGATCCAAGGGGAGGTCCTCGCTGAGAACAAGGCCGCCGTGAACGACCAGAACGCTTCCAGCCGCCGCATAGCTCTTGGTCTTCTGGCGCTCTGTGTCGTGGTCGGCTTCGTCGTAATCGTAGTCGTACGGGGAATTACGCGCAATGTCCGGCAGGCTATCGTACAGCTCGCGGAGGGCACCGAACAGGTGGCCAGCGCCGCGGTACAGGTATCGTCGGCCAGCCAGTCGCTGGCGCAGGGCGCCTCCGAGCAAGCCGCTTCGCTGGAAGAGACTTCTTCCTCCAGCGAGGAGATCAGCTCCATGACTCGCAAGAATGCCGAAAACTCGAGAGTGGCCGCCGAATTCACTGGCCAGGTCGATCAGCGGGTGGCAGCCGCCAACGACACACTTGGCCATATGGTAACCTCCATGACCGAAATCAACACGTCCAGCGAGAAGGTCTCCAAAATCATCAAAGTCATCGACGAGATCGCTTTCCAGACCAATATCCTGGCCTTGAACGCGGCGGTCGAAGCAGCTCGCGCCGGCGAGGCTGGCATGGGTTTCGCGGTGGTCGCCGACGAAGTCCGCAATCTGGCGCAGCGCTGCGCCCAGGCGGCCAAAGACACCGCTTCGCTCATCGAAGAGTCCATGTCCAAGTCCCACGATGGTATGGGCAAGTTGGATCAGGTGGCCGAAGCCATTCGCTCCATCACCGAAAGCGCCTCCAAGGTGAAGACCCTGGTAGACGAAGTGCATCTGGGAAGCCAGGAACAAGCGCGTGGCATCGAGCAGATCGCCAAAGCTATCTCGCAAATGGAGCAGGTGACTCAAAAGAACGCCGCCAATGCCGAAGAAAGCGCCTCGGCCAGCGAGGAACTGGCAGGGCAGGCCGAAACCATGAAGAGCGTCGTCAATCAGCTCCAGACGATGGTGGATGGAAGTCAGGAAAACGCCGGCCGTGGGACTCCCAGTGAGCGCCGCGCGCATCGCAAACCAGCCACGTTGCATTCCGCCGCGCCGAAGAGCGCGGACCACAACCGCAGTCTGAAAGCGCTTCAATCGGCGGTGTCTCCCAGGAAGAGCAGCCGTGTGGCGGACAGTGAGCCCGTAGCTGCCGGCAGGCTGGACCGCAGTGCGCTGCCCTTGGACGACGACTTCAAGGAATTCTAGAACTGAGACGGAGGTCTGCATGCCTGAGCAAATGGAACTGCGCCAGGAAATCGAAGCCCTGGCCATGAAGGTAGTTGTTGATGATCTGTCGTCTGAAGCTGGCTTTGAACAGTCGTTGCTCGCCTTGGCCGGCGCGGTACGCGGAGTCCGCGACCGCGCCGAGGCGGGTGGCTGTCAAAAAGTGGCGCAGATCGCCTCGGAGCTATGCGCTACTCTGGACGCCACTGATAGCGCCGGGCGCGATACGCTTTCGCGCGCGCTCGAAACCGGCGTGGCCGCCCTACAGCAGGCGTTCGAGGCCAGTTCCGCTCCCGCGGCCGCGCCCCAACCCGCGGAATATTCTCTGGCGCAGGATCCGGAGCTCCTGTCCGATTTTGTGCTGGAAGCCCGTGAGCACTTGGCGGCCATCGAGGGCCGTTCCCTGGCGCTCGAACAGGATCCGTGTAACGCCGAAGCGATCAACTCCATCTTCCGCGCTTTCCACACAATTAAGGGGCTCGCCGGCTTCCTGGAACTGAATGACGTGCGCGAGGTTTCCCACAATGTGGAAACCGTGTTGGACCTGGCCCGCAACAGTAAGCTGAGCGTTACTTCGCAAGTGATCGACGTGGTTTTGGAGTGCGCGGATTACCTGAAGATCTGCGTGAGCGCCGTGGACTCCACATTGCACGGGCACCAGGCGCCGGCCGCGCCGGACTACGTTCCCCTCTTGGAACGTGTCCGGAATTTGATGGCCAGCCCCCAGCAACAAACTGCAACGTCGCAGCCCCATGCAGCCGACCCCCAGCCCAATGCACCCGACCCCCTGCAACAAACCGCAACGCCGAAGCCCAATGTAGCAGCCCCAACCCATCCCCCTGCGGCAGCCCCCCAGCCCCGTGGGGCAGACCTCCAGGTCTGCGCGGGGCCTCCAGGCCCCGCTCCCCGCGTAGAGCCCGCCGCCCCGGCCGCCGGGATCGCAAAAGAAGAAGCCAAAGCCGTAAAAGTGGACACCGGGAAGCTGGACTATCTCGTGGACATGGCCGGAGAATTAGTGATCGCCCAGTCCATGGTCCGCCACGACCCCGACCTTGCAACCTTGAAGAGTCCCCGCCTGCAACGCAATCTGGCGCAACTGGCGCGCATCACCGCCGAGCTGCAGAAGACTTCCATGTCCATGCGCCTGGTGCCCATCGGCCCTCCCC
>DATKFU010000403.1:0-4371 GCA_035511215.1 Bryobacteraceae bacterium
ATCCCCACCCCCGACCCGCACATCAATAATATGAAAAACCAAATCATTTCTTTATTGTAGGAGCGATGTAGAATGGAAAAAGTGCCCTACGATCTGATCGTTATCGGCAGCGGTCCCGGTGGATATTCGGCCGCCATTCGCGCCGGCCAATACGGCCTCAAGACCGCCCTCATCGAGAAGCAGCCCCGACTAGGTGGGACGTGCCTACTGGTCGGCTGCGTTCCAACAAAGGCCCTGCTGCATACGGCCGATATTTGGGACCACTTCCTGAATCCGGAAGCCGACGGTATTCATTGCCAGAACCCGTCGCTCGATTACCCGAAGGTGATCGACAAGAAGAACCGCATCGTCAACAAGCATTCCAAGGGTGTCGAATTCCTGCTACGCAAGAACAAAGTCGAGTGGATCAAGGGCTATGCCCGGCTGAAGGGCGGGGGGCGCATCGAAGTCGAGACTGTCGAAGGCCCGCAAACGCTGGAGGCGCGCAACATTATCGTCGCTACCGGCTCGGAAGCCCGGATGCTGCCCGGACTGCAGCCCGACGCGGATCTGATCCTGACCAACATCGAGATCCTCAACCTCACGACGGTGCCCAAGTCTCTGGCCATTATCGGCGCGGGCGCGGTGGGCGTGGAGTTCGCCTCTATTTTCAATCGTTTCGGAACGGAGGTGGCAGTCTTCGAAATGCTGCCGCGGATCGTGCCGGTGGAGGATGAGGAGGTATCCAAGGAGTTGGACCGGGCGTTCCGCAAGGCCGGCATCCGGTTGGAAACCGGCGCCAAGGTGGAGAACGTGCGCAAGGGCGGCAAGGGCTGTCAGATGACCGTCACGCTGGCCGGCGGTAAGACGGAAGAGGTCGAGGCGGAGAAACTGCTGGTGGCGGTGGGCCGCAAGCCGAACACCGAGAATATCGGCCTGGAAAACACGCGCGTGGAGCTGGACCGCGGTTTCATCAAGGTGAATCCATACCAGCAAACCGGCGAGCCGGGTGTGTATGCCATCGGCGACGTGGTGGCGGGTATGCCGCAACTGGCACACGTGGCTACCATGGAGGGCATGGTCGCGGTGGCGCACGCCGCGGGCAAGCTGGCCAAGCCCATCAACCGAAACCGCATTCCCGCCTGCACGTACACAGAGCCGGGAATCGGCAGCGTGGGGCTGACGGAGGCGCAGGCCCGCGCGCAAGGCTACCAGGTGAAGATCGGCAGGTTTCCGTTTGCGGGAAATAGCCGCGCCAGCATCCTGGACAGCCACGGCGGATTCATCAAAGTGGTGGCCGACGAGAAGCTCGGCGAAATCCTGGGCGTGCACATCATCGGCCCGGAGGCTTTTGAGCTGATTGCCGAAGCCGTAGCGGCCATGGAATCGGAGGCTACGGTGGAGACCATTATGCACACCATCCATCCGCACCCTACGCTTTCCGAAATGATGGGCGAAGGCTTCAACGCCGTCTACGGTCTGGCCATCAATGCTTAAGTGCGAGGTGCAGGAACCGGGCCGTGTGGAGTACGCCAGCGCTTTCGAATTGCAGCAACAGCTGGTGGCCCGGCGCAAGGCCGGCGCCATCCCCGACCAGTTCATCCTGCTGGAGCACCCGCACACCATTACCCTGGGCCGCAACGGCCACCTGGAAAACCTGCTGGCCGGGCATGACGCGCTGTCGAGCGCCGGCATAGCCTTTCATCCTACAGACCGCGGCGGCGACATCACCTATCACGGGCCGGGACAGATCGTCGGCTATCCCATCCTGGACCTGCGCGAATGGCAGCGCGATGTGGGCGCGTACGTGCGGGCGATCGAGCAGACCATGATCGATACTCTGGCGGATTTCGGCATCCAGGCGGGCCGCATACCGAAATGTACCGGCGTCTGGGTGGGCGGCAGCAAGATCGGCGCGATCGGCGTGCACATCAGCCGATGGGTCACATCGCACGGTTTCGCGCTCAACGTCTCGACCGATCTGCGCTATTTCCAGTACATTGTTCCTTGCGGCATCTCGAAACCGGTGACTTCCATGGCGCAATTGGGATGCGACGCTTCGTGGGCGGCGGTTGCGGAGAGACTGGCCGCGCATTTCGGCCGCGTGTTTGAACGCGAGATGATTCCAGCGGGCGTGCTGGCCTGCTCATAGAGAGGAATGCACATGACGGACGTAGTGATGCCCCAGATGGGCGAGAGCATCGTGGAAGGGACGCTGACCAAGTGGCTGAAGAAGGCCGGTGATCGCGTCGAGCGGGACGAACCGCTCTTTGAGATTTCGACCGACAAGGTGGATACGGAAATTCCATCGCCTGCTGCGGGGACGCTCTCGGAAGTCCTGGTGGAAGAGGGGAAGACTGTCGGCATCGCTACCGTGGTAGCGCGCATCGACGAGGGCGGTGGGGCCGCCCCGGCTGCTGCGCAGCCGGCTGCCGCCCAACCCGCCGTGCAGCCCGTGGGGCAGGACTCCACTCCGGCTGTGGGGCAGGACTCCAGTCCTGCAGCCGACGTCCACGTCGGCCCTCCGCCTCCGGCAGAAGAACCCGCCGTGGCAGCGGAGCCCACCGGTCCGCTCTCCCCGCTGGTGCGCCGCATGGCGCGCGAATACTCCATTGACCTGAACAAAGTGAAGGGGACAGGAGCCGGCGGCCGCATCACGAAGCAGGATCTTGAAGGCCACATCGCCCGCCAGCAGGACGCCCAGCCGGCGCCTGCGCCGCCTCCGGCCTCTGCGCAAGCCGTGGCGCCGCCAGCGGTCCCCGTGCAAGCCGCCACGCCGCCTCCAGTCCAAACGCCGCCGTCAGTCCAAACGCCTCCGCCGGCGCCAGTGCCAGCCGCACCCCCACCTTTGCCCGGCGGACAAGCCAAAACGCGCATCGAGCCGATGAGCACCATGCGCATCCGCATCGCCGAGCACATGCTGGCGAGCCGCCGCACCTCGGCGCACGTCACCACCGTGCATAAGGTCGACATGACCAAAGTGGCCCGCATGCGCGATCGCCACAAGGCCGATTTCCAGTCGAACTACGGCATGTCGCTCACCTACCTGCCGTTCGTGGTGCGCGCCACGGTCGTGGGCCTGCGCACTTATCCGCTGCTGAATGCCTCGCTCGAGGGCAACAACATCATCCACCACAACGAGATCAACATTGGCATTGCAGTGGCGCTGGAAAACGGACTGATCGTACCGGTGGTCCGCCAGGCCGACGAGAAGAACGTGCTGGGCCTGCAGCGCTCCATCGTGGATTTGGCTACGCGCGCGCGGTCCCGGCAGCTCAAGCCCGAGGAAGTGCAGGGCGGGACTTTCTCGATCACCAATTTCGGCGGCTTTGGTAGCGTGATCGCGACCCCCATTATCAACCAGCCGCAGGTGGCCATCCTGGGGGTGGGCGCGGTGGAGAAGACGCCGGTGGTGATCGACGACGCCATCGCGATTCGTTCGGTGATGTACCTGTCGCTGAGCTTCGATCACCGGCTGATAGACGGCGCGCTGGCGGACCAGTTTACGGCGAAGGTCAAGCAGGCGCTGGAGGGCTGGTCGGAAGAGGTGCTGTAACTCGGCGCGCGTGCCGATGCTGCCGTGTCCAAAAATCGGTCTGGTCAGCCTTCATCGCGAAGTACAGTCATGGGATCCACGCGGGTCGCCCGGCTCGCGGGAATCCAGGCAGCCAGTAAGCCGACCAGAATCATCAGGATGCAGCCAACGGCGAACGCTACCGGATCAAGCGCCGACACCTGGAACAAGAGACTCTTCAGGACCCTGGTCAGCGCAAAGGCTCCGGCCAGTCCTCCCGCAAGCCCCATGATGAGCATCGCGAAGGCGCTGCGGAAAATGTGCGACAGCACGTCGCCCGAGCGCGCGCCCAACGCCATGCGGATGCCAATCTCGCGGCGCTGCTCGGTCACCGCATGCGCGAGAACGCCGTAAAGCCCGAGCGCGGCCAGCAGAACGGCTACCCCGGCGAAGGCTCCCACCACCCACGTGGGCTGCCTCGCCCAGAGTATGCTCCGCTCCTTCACTTGCTCCATCGTCAGCACGTCCCCGAGGGGCAGGGTGGAATCGACCTGCCCTACCGCCTCCCGAATTGCGGGCATCGCGGTCTCCGGCCCGCTGCTTGTGCGTACTACCAGTTTGATATCCTGCCGCGGGGCCTGTGCCAAAGGTACACAGGCTACCAACTCGGGCGGCGCGTTCAATCCGGCGGTACGCTCACTCCGGATCACTCCCACGATCTGCAGTTTCACCAAAGACTCCGGGATCGGGCCGTAGCCCGGCACCCAGATGCCAACGGTTCGCCCAATCGGGTTCCCAATTCCAAATGTTTTCGAGAATTGACGGGCCAACTCCTGACTGATAACCACAACCGGCGGAGCGCCCGCGCGATCCCGATT
>DATKFU010000404.1:0-2348 GCA_035511215.1 Bryobacteraceae bacterium
GGACTGACCGTGTATCAGGCGACCCTTCCCAGCGGCACGATCCGGCAAGGATCTTTCGTGGTTTCCGCAAACGGCGGCGCCGGCGTGGGCGCGTTTCAATCCACGATCCAAATCGGTTCACCCATCCAAATCGTCACAGCCTTGGCGAACCAGACCTTATATGCCGGTCACCCGTTTACGATCGCCTGGACGGGTGGCGACGCGAACTCCTGGGTTACCGTGAGGCTGGTGGACCACAGAGGCGCATACGACTATTACGCTAACGAGTGGGTGGCGCGCGCGTCCGACGAGTCGATCGTGATCACCGGACAGTTGCCGGGTGAAAGTTTCGGCAGTAATGGGCCCTACGAAATGGTCATAGACGTTGTGCCCGATCCATCGCAGATCCCCTCATTTTCGGCCTCCGGGCTTTCGCTCGGTGGAAAGCACGTCTGGAAATATACTTACAACTTTGAAGGTCTCACGGCGCAAAATTAGACAACCTATTTAATATGCCCGATCTCTTCTCTCCTTTGACCATACGAAGCGTGACTTTCCGCAACCGCATCGCAGTCTCGCCGATGTGCGAGTATTCGAGCGACGACGGCTTCGCCAACGATTGGCACCTGGTACATCTCGGCAGCCGCGCGGTAGGGGGCGCGGGCCTGGCGATCACCGAAGCGGCAGCCGTCGAATCGCGCGGGCGCATCTCGGCCGCCGACCTCGGGATTTACCGGGACGAGCACATCGAAATGCTGGCGCGCATCACGCGATTCATCCGCGAGCAGGGCGGTGTACCGGGCATCCAGATTGCGCACGCCGGACGCAAAGCCAGCACCCGCGTGCCGTGGGAGGGCGGCGCCGTGGTTCCGGAGTCCGAGGGTGGCTGGCAGGCCGTCGCGCCCAGTCCCATCGCGTTCCGGCCCGGAGAACCGTCGCCGGCCGAACTAACCAAGCCGGAAATTCGCGCGACGGTGGAGGCATTCGCGGCGGCCGCGCGGCGGGCCGTCGCCGCCGGATTCCAGGTGGTCGAGATCCACGCCGCCCACGGCTACCTGATCGACGAGTTTCTCTCGCCCCTGTCGAACCGCCGCGCCGACGAGTATGGCGGCGCATTCGACGGCCGCATACGCTTCGCGCTGGAAGTGGCCGCCGCGGTCCGCGCCGCGTGGCCGGATTCCCTGCCCCTGTTCATGCGCATCTCAGCCGTGGATTGGGTGGAGGACGGCTGGCAGATCGAGGAATCCGTCGAGTTGGCTCGCCGCCTTCGGCCGCTCGGCGTGGACTTGATCGACTGCTCGTCCGGCGGAGTCGTGCCTTATGCGAAGGTCCAGCTTGGGCCAGCCTACCAGACGCCCTTCGCCGAGCGCATCCGGCGCGAATCTGGAATTCTTACGGGAGCGGTGGGGCTGATCACCGAGCCGCATCAAGCCGACGCCATCGTTCGCACCGGGCAGGCGGATATCGTGCTACTGGCGCGCGAGTTTCTGCGCGACCCGTACTGGCCGCTGCACGCCGCCAAAGCGCTCGGCGCGGCCGCCGCCATCCCCAAGCAATATGGGCGCGCTTTTGTGTGAGGCGCGGCAGAGCCGCGGTCTATGCGGGTCCCGCGGACTCGCTCTTCAACATCCACCGCCTAGTGGCGAAGCGGGCCATCCGCGCAGCCGCCGCTCCAAGAAGCGCCGCGCTGGTTCCTGCCGCGCGAGACTCAGTGCCCGCTCATAAGGGCAACAATATACTTGCCTTACCCTGGTTCTGTGCGCTATGATTCTAATCGGCGTGACAGGCTGGCTGCTACGGGTGCGCCTTCACGGGGTATTCGATCAGGTCATTTCCGGTAACGCATTGCATCCAGCCAGAGACATTCGGTTGACCGGATGGCCAGTGAAAGCAAAAGTTGGTTTGGTATCGCCTCCCGGTGGC
This sequence comes from Bryobacteraceae bacterium, assembly GCA_035511215.1. Lineage (GTDB taxonomy): Bacteria > Acidobacteriota > Terriglobia > Bryobacterales > Bryobacteraceae > Bog-159. The sequence continues at coordinate 1,903 of DATKFU010000404.1, forward strand.
GTCCTCGTAACGTTCGCAACCGACCCAGAAAAGAACCTTGTCGCCAGCCATCAGCGCACGCATGTCCTCTTCGCCAGCGATCTGTGCGTTAGACAAGCGTGGATAAGTTCTTCCCGGAAACCATGTCGATATTCCGCGTTCCCATTCGGCAGTCACGGCGCAAGAGTCAATAGTGGGAGTGGCGATATTGCTATAGTTTGGCAACCGTGGAGACGGAGATTCCACGAATCTCGGTTGGGCACTTCCATTAGTATGGACGGCTGGCGTGTTCCCAGATGCCTTGATTGTCCACGCAAAGTGATACGGATAATTCTGAAAAAACGGCTGTCCGGGAGATATCTGGGGTACGAGCTTAGAAGCTATCGCCAGTTGTCGGATAGATGGATCGGTGACCTCAACCCAAGGACGCTGCGACAGCTCCCAGAGCGTTTCCTGTCGCGCGGCGG
>DATKFU010000405.1:0-45248 GCA_035511215.1 Bryobacteraceae bacterium
GAGCTGGCGCCCAGCGGATACCATCGGCTATGCCCGGCGTGTCCACCAGCTTACGGCAACCCGTGCCATCGCTGTTGACCAGAAATAACGCCGCGCCGCGGGCGAAGACTACCCGCCTTCCGTCCCTGGACCAGGCCGCGGCTTGCGCCCTTATGTCGCCAAGCCGGTGGGGTGTTCCGCCCACTGTGGGAACCACCCAGAGCGGCCTTGCCCATTCGACATTGTCCAGGCTCGCCACCAGCAGGCTCGCGCGATCGGGCGAAATGTCCATGATGTCCGGTTGAGTAAGCGGTACCGCCGACGGTATGGGCTGCGACACACCGCCATGCACGGAAACCTGGGCAAGCGACCAGTGCCCGCCATTTCGCTCGGTGAAATAGACCCGCGTTCCGTCCGTCGCCAAGCCGTTGGCGATCTCGGCGCGTCCGGTTCGCGTCAGTTGGACGACGTCCAGAACACGCGGCGCGCGGACGGGGACGCCGAACCGGAATACCGCGAGCGCAATGAGTATCCCAGCTACAGCCACGATGACTACAATGAGGGCGTACTGCTGCCAGCGTGGCCGGGTTACGGGCGGGCGGGGCGGTTCCGCCTTTGTCTCCGAAACCGGCGCGTGCGCCCCCGGATCTAAATCCCGCGCTCGGACCGGTGCAATGAAACGATAACCCCGCCGCGGCAGGGTTTCCACGTAGCGCGGGGTTGCCGCATCGTCATCCAAAGCCTCCCGCAGTTTCCTGGCTGCCGTGTTGAGGCCGCTATCGAAATCGACCAGGGCGCCGGACCACAGTCTCTGCGCCAGTACATCCCGTGTAACCACCTCACCCGGCCGTTCGAGCAGCGCCGCCAGGAATTGGAATGGGAGATCCTGCAGTTTGATCTTGTGCCCGTGCTTGCGTAGTTCTCCTTCGTGCAGATCGACTTCGTAGACGCCGAAGTGCAGGAGGCGGGGTGAATTGTCCGCGGGTGATGGCACCGTTACGAGCCTTAGGCGAGTTTAACACTATCCCTCCGGCCTTTTTGGCCAGTTCAGACGAGCCGGCAAAAGTCTTGTTTTCAGTTGGTTGGTTGTTCAGGAGAAGTTCAGCGCTAGTCTATTGCAATTTACATCGCGCGCCAGCAGACTACTCCCAGCAGGGTGCCGAAGGCCCGGGCTGCGGTTGGGGGAACCGCGGCAGAAAACGGGTTGGCCGGCTCAAAACCCGCCGCGTCTCTGCGGCAAGACTGTCTGTAAGGAGAAACCAATTGACGAAAAGAAATGAATTACAAGTGTGTTCCGCACTGATTTTGCTGAACGCAGTAACCATAATGTCCGCTGCCAGCCTGAATTTCCAGGCCCCGCACAGCATTACAGTGGGCCTGCCAACTGCTTTGTTGGCAGGGGATTTCAACGGGGACGGCAAGACCGACCTGTTCGTACAGGGCTGGGTAGCCCCGGTCGAAGTGCTGCTGGCAAACGGAAACGGCACGTTCCGGGTGGTGACTGGGACCAATCCGGGAATTGCGGCAACCTCCGTCGTGGTCGCCGATTTCAATGGCGACGGCAAGCTGGACGTTGCCATCGCCAACGAGAACGCCCCTGAAACCATTACCGTCTTTTTTGGCCAAGGAAACGGTAAGTTCTATCCAACCACCGCGGTGACCGCGGTAGGAGCCGCGGCAATGGCGGCCGGGGATGTGAACGGCGACGGGATTATGGACCTCGTGATCGTGCCCTTTCCCAGTGAGGGCTTCAACCTCCAGGTTCAGGTGCTGCTTGGAAAAGGCAATGGAGAATTTCAGGCTCCGAAAACCATTGCATCCTCCTTTGAGGGCGTCTTTGCGCCGACCCTGATCGATGTGAACAACGACGGAATACTCGACCTGGTTTACGGCTACACGAATGAAACTGTCACGCAACTAGGCAATGGCGATGGCACTTTCGGTGGTCCACTGACATTCCCTGTGCCTTACGGGCCGCAGTCGTTGGCCGTCGCCGATGTGAACGGCGACGGCAAACCGGACATCCTGGCCGGTTGTACGGTGAACCTGCAGCCCTCGCTTTGTGTCGGATTAGGCAACGGAGACGGCACGTTTACGAGCGCCGGAAGCGCCGCGGTGCCGAACGTGCCCGGGTTCCTCGCAGTGGGCGATTTCAACGAGGACGGCCATCCGGATGTGGTCGCCATCGGCTCTCCGGGAGATGGTGCAGCGTCCAGCATGACGGTCCTGTTGGGCAAGGGAGATGGTTCGTTTCCCACCCAGACGAATTTCGCCTGGGATGGCGCCGGTCCGATCGCCGTTGGGGACTGGAATGGCGACGGGCATGCGGATCTGGCCGTAGCCAATGGAGTGGGCGGGACGGTCGAGATAACGCTGGGCGACGGGCACGGTAACTTCGAAGCAGTCTCCTCCCCAAGCGCCGGGCTTTATCCTGACGTGGGCATCGCCGCTGCCGACATAAATGGGCATGGGCATACCGACCTGGCGGTGGTGAATGCGGGTTTGATTGCCAACGATACATGGGCGCACGAAGTGGCTATCCTGGGCGGCAACGGCGACGGCACGTTTCAGCCTCCGGTCGCAGTTCAGGTCGGCGTGGTGCCGCAGCACATCACCATCGCCGACGTGAACGGCGACGGCATTCCGGACATGATTGTAACGGACAACGGCCCTCCGGCCGGTTTATGGGTATTGCTGGGCCAGGGTGGCGGGACGTTCAAACCGCCCGTTTATTACGCGGCGCCATGGCTGGCGGCCATCGTCGTAAAAGACGTGAACGGCGACGGAGTGCCGGATCTCATCGGCTTATCCACAGCAGCTGCGAAGGTCGTGGTCTGGCTGGGCAACGGCGACGGTACATTTCAAGCGGCCCATGGTTACGCGGCGGGAGTCAGCCCGGCGTATCTGGCAACCGGAGATTTTAACGGTCACGGGAAGGTGGACATCGCCGTGTCGGACCGCGGCGGGAATGCAGTCCTGTTGCTGCTCAATAACGGGAATGGGACATTCGGACCCCCTGCGACGGTGGCCTCCGGTATTGGACCGGGTGGCATTGTGGCAAGGGATTTCAATGGAGACGGGATGACCGACATCGCCGTCGCCGCATTGGATAGTGGCGCTGTGCTGCTTTTTCCGGGCAATGGAAATGGCACTTTTCAACTGCCCGCATCGTTTGCCGTTCCGGGCAGCGCCAAAGATCTCGTGGCGGCGGATTTGAATGGCGACGGAAACCTCGACCTGGCGGTGACCGCCCACTACACCTATCAGATCGCCATGCTGCTGGGCAACGGTGCCGGCCAGTTCCAACTCGGCGGCATTTTTGACCCCGGCGGACTGCCCAGTGCGTTCATCGTCACGGATTTTAATGGAGACGGCAAACCCGATTTCGCCATATTAGACCAGGTCGATGGCGAAGCCGGTTTTGTTTCCATTATGCTGAACACCAGCAACTGAGGAGGTGACAGCCTTTGGGGGGCGGGCAATCCTGCCCGCAGCCGGCTTTCAGCCGGCTAGCCGCCTGAAAGGCGGCTGCAGCCAAGATTGGCCGCCCTCCGATCGGCGCAGTTCGAGCCGCGGAGGCTGGAACTGCGCCATAATCAACCAATGCCGTTTGTGCTCTCCCTCGATGAAGGCACCACCAGTGCGCGCGCGGCGCTCTATGACGAACAGGGTCGCAGCGTCGCCATGGATGCTACGCCGGTCGAAAGCCGTTATCCACAACCGGGCTGGGTGGAGCAGGACGCCGATGAGATCTGGAATGCGCAACTCTATGCCGCGCGCCTGTTGCTGGATCGTGCCGGCGCGGCTGCCTCGCAGATCGTCGCGGTGGGGATTACCAACCAGCGCGAGACCACCGTGGTCTGGGAACGCGCCACGGGGCGCGCGGTGGCACCGGCCATCGTCTGGCAATGCCGCCGCACGGCGCCCTACTGCGCGGAGTTGGCGCAAAGCTCCGCCGCGGCCGATATCACGCGCCGCACGGGTCTGGTGATCGACGCCTATTTTTCAGGCAGCAAGATTCGTTGGATACTTGAAAACATGCCCGGCGCCAGGCAAATGGCGCGCGACGGCGAACTGCTGTTCGGCAACGTGGACACCTGGCTTGTCTGGAAGCTGACCAACGGCGCGGTGCATGTCACCGACGCCACCAACGCGTCGCGCACCATGTTGATGAACCTCGAAACCGGCGCCTGGGACGACGATCTGCTGCGCATCCTGGACGTGCCGCGCGCCATGCTGCCGCGCATTGCGCCTTCAAGCGCCGTGGTGGGGGCCGTTCACGCGGACCACTTCGGCGCGGAGATTCCGATTGCCGGCATCGCAGGCGATCAACAGGCCGCCCTGGCCGGCCAGGCCTGCTTCCGCGCGGGCCTCTCCAAAAACACGTATGGCACCGGATGTTTCGCGCTGATGCACACGGGCAGCCGCCTGCCGGTGTCGCGGCATCGCCTGCTGGGGACGCGCGCGGCTTCAACCAGCGGCGTACCGCAGTTCGCCATCGAAGGCAGCGTGTTCGTGGCGGGAGCGGCCGTGCAGTGGCTGCGCGACAAGCTCGGTTTGATCCGGACGGCGGCCGAATCCGAAGCCTTGGCCGCCTCCACGCCCGATACAGGCGGCGTCTACCTGGTGCCCGCATTCGTGGGGTTGGGCGCTCCACATTGGGACGCCGCCGCGCGCGGCATCGTCTGCGGCCTGACGCGCTCGAGCGGCCGAGCCCACATTGTGCGCGCCACGCTCGAAAGCATTGCCTACCAGACGCGCGAGCTGATCGACGCCATGCAGGCGGATGCCGGAGGTCCCATCTCCGAACTGCGCGTGGATGGCGGCGCCGCCGCGAACAATTTCCTGATGCAGTTCCAGGCCGATATTCTGGATTGCCCCATCGTGCGTCCCGCCGATATCGAAACCACCGCTTTGGGCGCCGCGTATCTGGCCGGCCTGGCCACAGGCTTTTGGAAAAGCGTGGCTGAAGTCGAAAGCTTCTGGCGCGCCGAGCGGCGGTTCGAGCCGGCTATGGACACCGGCACACGCGACCGGCTTTTCTCCGGCTGGAAGGACGCCGTGGCACGCTGCCGGGGATGATTAACGGCGCCAGTAGCCCCGATAATACCGGTGCCCGTAGTAGCGCGGCGCCACCCAGTAAGCACGGGCGTATGGCCGCCGGCCCCAATAGCCCGCGCGCCAAGCCCAGCGCGCCCCATTCGGGTACCAGTAACCGCCGACCCAGGCGTATCCGGGACCGGGCGCGGGCGCAACATAGGCCGCTACCGGAGGCGGCGGCGGTCCATAGGCGGGGGCGGGGACACCCACGCCAACGCCGACGACCACTCCCGGCGCGGCGAACAGTGAGCTTCCTGCCAACAGTAGAACGGCGAACAGTTTGTGTTTCATAACTCCTCCCGCCGTCTTTATTGCAAACCGCTTGCCATTCTGGAAAAACTTGAAATTAAAGGGTTAGCGGGCGTCCTAACGGCTGTTCTCCACCGCGGTTGGTGGATCTCGGCCATTTCGTTTTCGCTTTTTATTCGCTATTGAAGTACAATGCTCTGCATGGCTCTCAAGCTTTACCTGGTAACGTGTAATTTTCTCCGGCCCGGCGATTACCTGTCGCTGAAGGAGCGCCTGCGTACGCTCGAAGCGAGGCAGGTGCTCGACAACCAGTGGGCCCTGCGCAGCACCTACACCGCATCCCAGTTGAAGGAGATTTTCCGTCAACTGATGGACGAGCGGGACCGCATCGTCATCGCCGAAGTCGGCGCGGAATGGGCCAGCCGGCGGGCCCTGGTGAACATGGCCAAGCTGTAGGTCCTCACCTGGCAGGCCTCAGTTGCCCGCCGGCATGCCGATAGGAACCCAGTCCTGACCGTCGAACTGTATGAGGAACAACTGCTTGATCGGCTGATAGTCGGTGGGGCTCGTAGTTACCCTGATGCCGGGACGAAGCATCCCCAGTTCCAGATCGAGGCTGGCGGCCTGCTTCATCACATTGGCGCGAGTAAGGTCGCCGCCGCACTTCTTCAGCACCTCCACTGCCGTCTGCGCGACTTCGTACCCATACACATAGTTGGCATCCCGAATATTTGCGTCGGGATTGTATTTTGCCATCCAATCAAGATATGTACGCACCGCGAGGTCTTGTTTCGACTGCGGCTTAAGCCATGACTTGGAACGGGCATTCGTGATGATACCGGCGACCTTGTTCAAGCCGGCCGGCTCCAGAAAAGCGGCCACCGAGAGGGATGCGTTGGGGATAAACTGCAGCGGATGCCAGCCCATGTCGTAGGCTTTGCGAATGGCCCGTGTCGCCAACCTACCCACCGCCAGATTCATGAAGACATCGGCGCCGGAGTCCTTCAGTGCCGCGATCTGCGCGTCAACGGCTTCCGGATCGGAATAGGAGAAAGAAGCCTCTTTCACAATCATGGCCGGCGCCTTTTCCCCTAGCCCGTCGTGTATGCCAAGAAGCCACTCCTGCCCCGACGGATCTTTCGCGTAGAGTATCGCAATTCTGGCGCCCGGCTTTTTCTGAAGCACGTACTTTGCATAAGTCGATCCTTCGCTCCGCTTACTGGCCTGAAACCCCATGGTCCATGGGAAATGCGCGGGATCGTCAAACGCCGATTCGGTTGCTGCGACGAAGAGTTGGGGCGTCTTCTGGTCGTTCATAAACTGGCGGATCGCCATGTTGGCCGGAGTGCCCCAGATGCCCACGGTCAGCAGCACCCGCTCCTGTTCCACGAGTTGGTGCGCCAGCGCTACGGCCGTGTCGGTATCGGAGCCGGAATCCAGGCTGATGAACTTGATCTGGCGGCCGTTGACCCCGCCTTGATCGTCGATCATCCGAAAGTAGGCCGCCTCAGCGCGCCCGGTTGCACCGTACTCCGAGAACGCTCCGGTATAGGGCATGATGTTGCCGATCTTGATCTCCGTGTCCGTTGCGCCGGGATCGTATTTCCGCTGCGCCAGCGACTCTACGTCGGCAAGCACGAATGCCAGCAGTGCGATGGCGGAAAATCGTGGCACGCTGTTCTTAGTCTAGCCCCCTGGGTACAATCCGTATCGAGGTTGCCTTCACTACCGCGGTCACCTGTTCGCCTTCGCGCAGGTGCATCTCCCGTTCGGACTGCCGCGTCACAATGGCGGTCAGGCGGAAGCCGCAGTCCAATGTAACCCGCGCCAGCGGCCCCTCGGGAATCACCGAGAGGATTCGCGCCGGAAGGCGATTGCGGGCGCTGGTCGCGTTGCCTGGCGGGTTCCGCTCGCCTGGGGGGTGACGCTCGATGGTGACGCTCTCGGCGCGAATGCAGGCATACACATCGGCGCTCGCGCCGGCCGTATCTACTGCCACCAAGGGGGCGCCCGCGATCTCGACCGTGACCAACCCGGCGCTGCGCGATAGCACGCGCGCTGGGCAGATAGTTTCCACACCCACGGCCGCGGCCACATCCGCATCCGCCGGGCAGTCGAACACGCTCTCCACGGCGCCCGCCTGGCGCAGCTTGCCGTCGATCATGATGGCGATCGAATCGCCCAGCGCCAGCGCTTCGGTGCGGTCGTGTGTGACCACGATCGCGGGCGCCTGCACGCCGGCCAGCAGTTGCCGCAGATCGGCGCGCATACGCAGCCGCGTGGGCGCATCCAGCGCGGAGAGCGGCTCATCCAGCAGCAGCAGGCGGGGATCGGCAGCCAACGCGCGGGCTAACCCGACCCGCTGCAACTGGCCCCCGGAAAGCTGCCGCGGATAACGGTCCGCCAGTTCGCCCAACTCGAAGCGGACGAGCCAATCCTGCACGGGCCCGCCGCGCGCGCCGTAGGATACGTTGGCCCGCACTGTCAGATGCGGGAAGATGGCGTAGTCCTGCGACAAGTAGCCCACGCGGCGTTTCTGCGGCGGCCAATTGATCCGCCGCGCGCCGTCGTACCAGACCTCGTCACCGCATCGGATCGACCCTCCGTCGGGTGAGTCCAGTCCCGCGATCAATCGCAGCACGGTGGTCTTTCCCGCCCCGGAGGGTCCGAACAGAACGGTCACCGCATGCGTGTCCAATGGCAGGCGCAGCGCAGCCGCGATCTCCGGTCCGCCAGCGTGCCGTTTGCGTATGTCGACGCTCAGGTCATTGGCCATACGGGGGCCATACGGCCCAAACCCTCCGCCGCAATCCATAAGTGGCCGCCAGCACCAGAAAGGAGATGCCCAGCAGCAGCAGCGAAGTGTGCAGTGCGGCGCCGTAATTGAGCGCTTGCACGTCGTCGAAAATCGAGATGGACACGGTGCGCGTGATGCCCGCCAGATTGCCGCCCACCATCAGCACCACTCCGAATTCGCCCAGCGTATGCGCGAAGCTGAGAATCATGCCGGTGACGATGCTGGGGATGGAGAGCGGCGCGATCACGCGGAAAAAGGTGGCCGCGCGCGAAACGCCCAGGCACCAGGAAGCTTCGATCAGCTTGCGGTCCACCGCCGCAAAACCGGAGGTGAAGGGCTGCACGGCGAACGGCAGGCTATACAGCACGGAGGCCACCAGCAGGCCTTGAAACGAAAACGGCAGCATGCCGCCGGTGAGCGCCGCGTACAAGCGGCCGGCCGGACTGTGCGGACCGATGGCAAGCAGGATGTAGAATCCCAGGACTGTGGGAGGCAGGACCAGCGGCAGCGCCACGACCGCCTCCACCAGAAACTTCCAGCGCCGCGGCGAGAAGGTCAACCAATGCGCGGCGGGCAGCCCGATGGCCAGCAGGATGAGCGTGGTCCAGAACGATAAGCGGAGGCTTAGCCAGAGGGCTTGCCACTCCATCTTAGGTGTTGCCTCCCTTTGGGGCAAGCGTCCACGCCTGCGGCGGGTCTCCGGACCCGCCCCGCCTCCTAGTCTGCCGAGAACCCATATCGCTTCAGGATAGCGCGGCCCTCGGGCGCCAGCAGGAATGCGCGGAAGGCCCGTGCGGCCTCCGGATTTTTGGTCCACTTCATGATTGCGCCGCCTTGTTGAATGCGCGGATACGCGTCGCGCGGCACCTCCCAATAGTGGCCCTGGCCCACGGCGCCGGGCGCGATGGCGAGCGAAAGCGCCACGATGCCCACTTCCGCCGCGCCGCTCTGCGCCATCTGAAACGCCTGTGAGATGTTCTCGCCCATCACCAGCTTGCCCTGCACCGCATCGTAGATCCCCAGCGAGCGCAGGGCCGCCTCGGCGGCGCGTCCATACGGCGCGTGCGCGGGATTGGCGATGGCGATGTGCCGCACCGCAGGCTGGCGCAACGCGTCCATGCCCAGCCGCGCCACATCCACGCCGCTGGCGTTGCCGGTCCACAGGACGATGCGGCCGTCGGCATAGGTGAAGTCGCTGCCCGGCAGGGTCAATCCCTGCTCGGAGAGCTTGCGCGGGTATTGCACGTCCGCCGACAGATACAGATCGAATGGCGCGCGGCTCGCCAATTGGGCGTAAAACATGCCCGATGAGCCGTAGGTTGGCTCGATCCGGATTTCGGCATGCCGCTGGCGGAAGTCCTTCACCACATCGCCAAGCGCGTATCGCAGGTCGGCGGCCGCCGCAATGCGCAAGGGGGCCGGAGGGCCGCTGCATGCCACGCTCAGTAGCGCGGCCAGGGCGAGTGTTGTACGGGTAAAGGACACTGTCATTCATAAATAACACAATCGCCGGCGGAAGCCTGGTGTACGCAGCTTCCTCTCCACGGCATCGGCGTAATCGTGGGGTGGTGACACTCGCGGACATTTAAGACGCGATCAGTGTTATACTCCTAAACGCGTTTTCGCGAGACCAAACCTACCCGACAGCAATTGGACGATCCTATGAAGCGTTACAAATTCAATCCGACATCAGCCGGACGATTCCGCACCCTGTTGTTGATTCTCTCCGCGCCCTTCATCAGCCAGGCCCAAACGCCCGTGATTGCGGACGCCACCGTCAACTTAACGAGGAGCACCATTTCTCTGGCGGGCTCGAATTTCAGCCCGACCGGCGTCGCGCCCACGGTCGCGGTGGGCGGAACCTCCCGCACCGTGTATTCGTTTACGAACACGACGCTGATGGTGGGGGTGCCGTCGAACTTGCCGGCAGCTACGTATCTGATGAGCGTCACCAACAGCGTGCCGCACTCCGGGTCGGCCTATGTGACGGTGGGAGCAGTGGGTCCACAGGGTCCAGCCGGACCAACGGGCCCGCAAGGTCCAGCCGGTGGGACGGGTCCAGCCGGTCCACAGGGACCTGCGGGCCCAACTGGCGCAACCGGACCAGCCGGGCCGCCCGGAGCGGTGAACCTCTACTCTACGTTCAACAGCTCAGGCACAGTCACTACCTCCATGGCGAATATCGCAACTCTGTCGCTTTCAGCCGGCTCGTACTGGATTTCCGCCAAGGCGTGGTTCGACACCGGTGGGAGCGGAACGGATGTAATTAACTGCCAAATAAGCGGTGACGGTGACTCTTATAACACGACTGGGCCCGCGGGCCTCCTTGTGGCAATGTCCCTGCAAAGCGCGCAGACCCTCAGCGCAGCAACATCCGTCTCGCTCGAGTGCAGCTACACGACCATTGGCTCTGGGACTCCCGTCACAGCATATAATATCCAAATGGTTGCGCTGCCGGTGACCAGCATCACGACGCAGTGAGCGCTGCTTGGCCGCTCCGCCCGCACATTCCCACCGGGTTCGCAACCACCGCCGTGTGGTAAACATCTACAGGATGGTACATTCTGTTATCCTGGATTAATACTTTGCGATCCATTACCAATCGGCATGTTCTCTGTTTGTTCGCCGTGTCCCTCGGGACGCTGAGCGCCGCTACCGCGACCGGCCCCGATGCCGTCGTTGAAAGCTATTGGGCTGCGTCGCAACAGCAGGAGCGCGCCCTCCAAGGTTCGTCGATGGAAGTGGATATCGAAGCCTCCCTGCCCAAGCTCAAGAAGCATGGCCGGTTGCGCGGGCTGCGCCGCATCTCGCGCCTGGGGCGCATCACGTATGAAGCTCTCCACTTCGAAGGCGACAATTCCGTCAAGAACCACGTAATCGCCAGATATCTCGCCGCCGAAGCCGAAGCCCAAGCCGACGGTGCCCCCTCTCTGGCTGTCACGCCGGCCAATTACAAGTTCAAGTACAAAGGACCGAAGCAGTCCGGCGACGAAGCCGTCGAGGTTTTTCAGGTGACGCCGCGGCGCAAACTGGTGGGCCTTTTCAAAGGCGAAATCTGGATCGACGCCAGGACATTCCTATGCGTCCGCGAATCCGGCAGCCTGGTCAAACCTCCCTCGCTTTTCTTAAAGAAGATCGAATTTGTCAAAGAGTACGCGATTCAAAACGGCATTTCGGTTCCGCGCCAGATCCACAGCGTAGTCGACACGCGGCTGGTGGGTCCGGCGGAGCTTACCATTGATTTTCGGAACGTATCGTTAGCCGATCGTGGGCCGGCGTCCCCTCAGGTGCCCAGCGTGATTGACGTGGGCGATCAATAACGGATCGCCCGCCAAGTGACAATTCATGAGAACACTGTTTCTGAATCCTCCTTCCTTTGAAGGCTTCGATGGCGGCGCCAGTTCGCGCTGGCCGGCCACCCGTGAAATCGAATCCTACTGGTATCCGGTGTGGCTCTGCTATCCCGCCGGCATGCTTCCCGACAGCAAAGTGGTGGACGCTCCGCCGCACAAGATCTCTATCGAGCAGACCGTCGCCATGGCCAACGACTTCGAGTTGCTGGTGCTATTCACTTCCACGCCCGGATTTCACGTCGACGTGAAGATGGCCGAGATGATGAAGGACTCCAACCCCAAGCTGAAGGTCGCCTTCGTCGGGCCGCCCGTCACCGTGGAGCCTGAAAAATCCCTGCGCACCTCGCCGGCCATCGATTTCGTGGTGCGCCGCGAGTTCGATTACCAGATCGCCGATTACGCCAAAGGCGTCCCCGTGGAGGATCTTCCGGGCGTCAGCTACCGCAAGAACGGACACATCGTCAACAACCCCGAGCGGGTTCCCATCGAGAATCTCGACGAGCTCCCCTGGGTCACCAAAGTCTACCAACGCGATCTCGATGTCAGGCGCTACAACGTCCCGTTTCTGCTGAATCCCTACATCTCGCTCTACACCTCGCGTGGCTGCCCGGCGATGTGTACCTTCTGCCTGTGGCCCCAAACGCATTCCGGCCACCGCTGGCGCCTGCGCTCCACCGACGACATCGCGCGCGAAGTGGCCTATGCCAAAGAGGCGTTTCCGTACGTCAAGGAAATCTTCTTCGACGACGACACCTTCAATTATCAGAAGGCGCGTACCATCGAGTTGTGCAAGAAGCTGAAGCCGCTGAATTTCACCTGGTCCTGTACCTCGCGCGTGACTACCGATTACGACACGCTGAAGGCCATGAAGGATTCCGGTTGCCGCCTTCTGATCGTGGGCTACGAATCGGGCGAACAGCAAATCCTGAAGAATATCAAGAAGGGCGCCACCATCGATATGGCGCTGCGCTTCACCGACAATTGCAAGAAGCTGGGCCTGATTGTGCACGGCGACTTTATCATCGGACTGCCCGGCGAAACGCGCGAGAGTATCCGCAAGACCATCGATTTTGCCAAGCGCCTGGATACGGAGACCATCCAGGTTTCGCTCGCGCATCCCTACCCCGGCACCGAATTCTACGATTACGTCAAAAACAACGGGCTCATCACGATCGACGCGATGACCGATGAGACCGGCCACCAGCTTCCCAATATCATTTATCCCGGGCTCGACCGCGGCGAGCTGGTCGAATGGGTCGAGCGATTCTACGGGGAGTACTACTTCCGCCCGCGCGTGATTTGGCGCGTGGTGCGCAAGGCCATCTTCGATTCGAGCGAGCGCAAGCGCCTCTCCAAGGAAGCCCGCGAGTATATGGCGTTGCGCTCCAAACGGAAAAAGTTCGTCGCCTCAGAGCGCAAGGCGAGTGCCGTGGCGGCCGCCGCGGCCGGCTCCGGTGACTAGCCGCCTCCGGCTGAAGACTCGCCTCTTCACCGCCCTCGTAATCCTGACCAGCGTGTGCGGCAATTTTTCCTTGGGTTGGGGCATGCGCCAGGTCGGACGCCTGCTCACAATCTCGCCTCTGGCCTACATGCGCGCCGTCGTCAATCCCTGGGTAGCCCTGGGAATCTCGCTTCTAATTCTCTGGCTCTTCTCGCATATGACCTTGCTCAGCTGGGCGGACCTCAGCTACGTGCTGCCGGTCACCTCCATCGGATACGTGCTGTCGGCCCTGGCGGGTAAGCTGTTTTTGCACGAAGAGATCTCCCGCTGGCGCTGGGCCGGCATCCTGTTGATCGCGGCCGGCGTGGCCCTGGTGGCGCGCACCGCCCCGCACCGCGCCGGAGGCGTGTCCATGAGTCGCGGAGCGGCATCATGAGATGGCTGCTGGTGGCCGTGATCGCGGCGGCCACGACCGTCTCCGACGTGCTGCAAGCCGCCGCCATGAAACGTCACGGCGAGATCCGCGATTTCCGGCCCGGCGCACTCGGGCGCTTGCTGGCCATCCTGGCGCGCAACAAGCTGGTAGTGGCTTCCGTGGCCGCTATGACCGTCTCCTTCTTCGCGTTCATCGCGCTCCTCTCCGTCGCCGATCTCAGCTTCGCCGTGCCGGCTACCGCCGCCAGCTACGTGCTCGAGACCGTGCTCGCCAAGTACCTGTTGAAGGAGCCTGTGACCTTGGGACGCTGGGCCGGCGCATCGCTGGTGGCTTGCGGCGTGGCGCTGCTGTCACGGTGATAGGGGTGATCTGGCCGGCCATCCCCGCGCTCGCTTCAGCCGCTTACTGGCTGCTGGCCATCGTCGCGGCCATCTCGTGGCGCAGGCGGTTTCGCCTGCCGTCCCAGCCCCTGACCACCAACACCACCGTTGGCCCGGTCTCCATCCTCAAGCCCGTGCACGGCCGCGACCCGCACTTCTATGAAGCCATCCGCTCGCACGCCGTGCAAGACTATCCGCAGTACGAAATCCTGTTCGGCATCGGCCGCCCCAACGACCCCGCCGCCGACGACATCCGCCGCCTCATCGCGGAATTCCCTGCGCGCCACATCCGCCTGATCGTTACCTCCACCAAAATGCCCAACGCCAAAGTCGGCGTGCTGGCCGATCTGGCCGCCCAGGCCCGCTACCCGCTGCTGCTCATCAACGACAGCGATATTAAGGTTGAGCCCGGTTATCTCCGCCAGGTGACCGCGCTCATCGGCCAACCCGGCGCTGGTCTGGTCACCTGCCTCTATCGCGCACAGTCCGAAAACCGGCCCGGCCGCTGGGAAGCGCTCGGCGTGGCTACCGAATTCGCCCCCAGCGTACTGGTGGCGCGGATGCTCGGCTCCGTGGAATTCGCGCTCGGTTCCACCATGCTTTTGCGCGCCGAAGATCTGCGCCGCATCGGCGGCTTCGCGGCCATTGGCCGTTACCTGGCCGACGATTACCAACTCGGCCGCCGCATCCGCGGTCTCGGTCTGCGCGTGGTCTTCGCTCCGGCCGTCGTCGAAACGCACCTGGACGGCGCCACTTGGGGTGCGGTCTGGCGTCACCAGCTGCGCTGGTCGCGCGCTATCCGCGTATCCCGCCCGGGCGGCTATTTCGGCTATCTGGTCACGCATGCCACGGTCTGGTCCATCGTCGCCATCGCCGCGGGCGCATGGCGTGCCGGGGTGGCCGCGCTCTCCATTCGCCTGCTGGCCGGAATCTGGGTGGGCTGGGGCGTCTTGCGGGATCCCTCCGCGCTCCGCAGTGCCTGGTGGATCCCCTTTCGCGACCTCTGGGGCTTCGCCATCTGGGTCCGCGGCCTCGTCGGAAACACCGTCGAGTGGAGGGGGGCGCGCATCCGTCTCTCGGCCGATGGTACAATAGTATCGGACCTGTAAATCTGTTTGTTGGCGATCGCAGGCTGCGGCCAGCGATCGGCCGGTCCCCGGAGGTCACTGTGATCGTCCTTTTATTTGGACCGCCCGGCTGCGGCAAAGGCACGCAGGCCGTGTCGATTGCCCACCGCTTCCATATCCCCGCCATTTCCACCGGCGAAATGTTCCGCGCCGAGTGCAAGGCCGGCACCGAACTGGGCCGGCGGGCCTGCTCCATCCTGAAATCCGGAGGACTGGTTGGCGACGAAATTGTGGACCAGATCGTGGCCGCCAGAATCCAGCAGCCCGACTGCGCCTCCGGCTTCCTCCTGGATGGCTACCCGCGCACGCTGGAGCAGGCCGGCTTCCTCGACCGCTTGGTGCGGAAACTGGGCCTGCCCATGCCCATCGCGATTCTTCTGGACGTGCCCGACCGGGTGCTGGTCTCGCGCATTACCGCGCGCCGCCAATGCGGCTATTGCGGACGCATTTACAACATGCTATCGCAGCCGCCCAAGCTTGCCGAACTCTGCGACGACGATCAATCGCCGCTGATCCGCCGCGAGGACGATACCGAGGAAGTCATCCTGGCGCGGCTGAAGGCTTACCACGACGCCACCGGCCCGATGATTGCGTACTACTGTAGCGGTGGATGCCGGCGTGTGGACGCCACTGGCGCCCCCGCCGGCATCGCACGCGAAATCGAACGCTTGCTCGCGGCAACGTGCCAATGTGACCGGGCACTCGCATAAATAGTAGCCGGCAATTCTCGCAGGAACTTCGCACAGCAGATGAATCCCAAACTGGATCAATAAGATAGGTGGGAGATTCGCACTTCCCCACCGCGCCGACTGCGGCTTCTGTTTTCTCCAAGAGGAAAGCGAAAGCCAAACCCAAGCCCAAGGCGGCGGCCTAACGGCCGCGTCGTTTTGTTTCACAAAGCGGACAGATCACATAATAAAAAACCAGACAACCTTGACTTTTTACCGGCAGCGGGCAGCGCATGCCGTAATTTATAGTAATAGGCGGCGACTTCATGGGAATTCCAGAGACGCTCGCACGCCAAGCCGCGCCGCGGATCCGCTGGTACGTATGCGGTCTGCTGTTCTTCGCCACCACCATCAACTACGTCGACCGGCAGGTGCTCGGGCTGCTAAAGCCGGTGCTCGAAAAGGAACTCGGCTGGCGCGAGGCGGACTACGGTTGGATTGTCTTCGCTTTCCAATTGGCCTACGCGCTGATGATGCCGTTCGCCGGCCGGCTGATCGACTGGGCGGGCACGCGGCTGGGCTATGCGGTTTTTGTGGCGCTATGGAGCGTGGCAGCCATGGGGCACTCGCTGGCGCGCAGCGCGGTGGGGTTCGGCGTGGCGCGCTTCGCTCTGGGGCTGAGCGAGTCCGCGAACTTTCCGGCGGCCATCCGGACGGTGGCGGATTGGTTCCCGCAGCGCGAGCGGGCACTGGCCACAGGCATCTTCAACAGCGGCGCGAATATCGGCGCGATTCTGGCCCCGCTGGCGGTCCCGTATCTGGCATTGCACTATGGGTGGCGCTCGGCGTTCATCGTGACGGGCGCGGCCGGCCTGGTTTGGGTGCTGCTGTGGTGGTGGTCGCTTCGCGGACCGCGCATGCAGGTGGCGCCGCCCACGCTCGAAGAAGATCTGGCGCGGCCGACGGTGGGCAGCCTGCTTAGAAGCCGCGCGGCCTGGGCGTTTATTTTGGGCAAGTTCCTGACCGATCCGGCGTGGTGGTTCTACCTGTTCTGGCTGCCCGGTTTCCTGAATCGCGTATATGGCTTGGACCTGGCGCATCTGGGATTGCCGATCATCGTGGTATACCAGGCGTCGGCGGTGGGCTCGATCGGCGGCGGCTGGATTCCGTCGGCACTGTTGAAGCGCGGTTGGGCGCCCAATCGCGCGCGCGAAGCGGCCATGCTGATCTGCGCTGCGGCGGTTACATCGGTGATCTTCGTGGGTACGGGGCGCGTCAGCATGTGGGCCGCGGTGGCGCTGGTGGGCGTGGCCACGGCGGCGCATCAGGGCTGGTCGGCGAATCTGTATACGCTGGCTTCCGACTTATTCCCGCGCGGCGCGGTCGGATCGGTGGTGGGCCTGGGAGGTTTCGGCGGAGCCGTAGGCGGCATGCTGGTGGCGCCGCTGGTGGGATACTGGCTGGACTGGTCGCACGGAGCTTATGGGCCGTTGTTTGTGATTGCGGGATCGATCTACCTGGTGGCGTTTGGGGAGATTCACTGGTTGGTAAGCGAGTGAACTTGTGTCGAGACGAGTCTCGACACGGCACGCATTATGTGCTTACAGGCCCAGATAGTGCTTGGCGTTGCGGTAGCAGATGTCTCGGATCATCGGTCCTACTAAGTCGTCGCTATCGGGAATCAGGCCGTTTTCCATATCTGCGCCAATCAAGTTACACAGCACGCGGCGGAAGTACTCATGGCGCGGATAGGACATGAAAGAACGCGAGTCCGTGATCATGCCGATGAAGCGCGAGAGCAGGCCGGTGTTGGATAGCGCATTCAGCTGCCACTCCATGCCTTCCTTCTGATCCAGAAACCACCAGCCGCTGCCGAACTGGATCTTGCCGGCGATCTTGCCGTCCTGAAAGTTACCGATCATGGTGGCGAAGGCATAATCGTCCACGGGATTGACGTTATAGACGATGGTCTTCGGCAGTGCGTCTTCCATCTCGAGGCGGTCGAGATATGCACCCAGGGCGGCCACCTGCGGCCAATCGCCGATGGAATCGAAGCCGGTGTCCGGTCCGACCTGCTGGAGGCGGCGGGTGTTAGCGCTGCGATATGCGCCAAGATGCAATTGCTTGGTCCAGCCTTTCTCCGCGTCCAGATGTCCGAAGAACAGCATCATGTAAGACGCGAACTGCGCGTGCTCGGCGGGGCCGGCTGGCTGGCCTTGGCGCGCCCTATCGAAGATGGTGGCGGCCGCCGGTTCGGAACAGGAAGCGGAGTAGCACTGGTTCAACCCATGGTCGGAGAGGCGCGCACCCAGGGAGTGAAAGTCGTCGTGACGCCGGCGCAGGGCGGCGGTGAAGTCCTGCAGGCAGCCGATATCCGTATTGCTGGCGGCCGCCAGCCGGTCGACCCACGGGTTGAAGACATCCGGCAAGTGGACGTTGAGAGCCTTATCGGGACGGAACGCCGGAAAGACAAGCGTGTGCAAGCTCGACGCGCGAATTGCCCGATGACAGGAGAGATCGTCGGCCGGATCGTCGGTGGTACACAGGTGGGTCACATGAAAACGGTCCAGGATGCCGTGCGCGCGCAATTCCGGCGTGGCGAGCAGCGCGTTGGCCCGCTCCCAAATACGCGGGGCAGTTTGCGCGTCAAGCAGCTCGTCGATGCCGAAGTAGCGCTGCAGTTCCAGGTGCGTCCAGTGATACAGCGGATTGCGCAGCGTGTGCGGCACGGTACCGGCCCACGCCAGGAACTTCTCGTACGGAGTAGCATCGCCGGTGCAATAACGCTCGCCGATCGCATTGGCCCGCATGGCGCGCCATTTGTAGTGATCGCCCTCCAGCCAGATTTCGGAAAGGTCGTGGAACTGCCGGTTTCGGGCGATGTCCTGGGGCGAGAGATGGCAATGATAGTCGAGAATCGGCTGACTTTCGGCGAAGGTGCGATAGAGACGTTTGGCGGTCCGGTTGTTCAGCAGAAAATCTTCGTTGATGAAAGGCATCCCAGCCACAAGGATACTGCATGGTGAAGCAAAACGGTGTTGCGATTTGTGTCATCATCCTTGAGATGAAGCTGATTACAGGTGTACTGCTGTTGGCGGCCGCCAATCTTGCAAATGGGCTGGCCAACGACCTCGACTCACTGGTGAAGGTCGACACTGGCTGGGTTTCCGGCAGCGGAGTGGGTGTGCGCGTCTACAAGGGCATCCCTTATGCGGCCGCGCCGGTGGGCCCACTCCGTTGGAAGCCGCCGCAGCCGGCCAAGGCGTGGAAGGGGATACTGGCGGCCAAGGGTTTTCCGGCCAACTGTCCGCAGGTGCTGCCCCTGCCCGGCCCGCAGAGCGAGGACTGCCTCGGACTGAACGTATGGACGCCGGCACATTCGGCCGCCGCCAAGCTGCCCGTGATGGTGTGGATTTATGGCGGCGGCTTTCAGATCGGCGCCACTTCGCAGAGCACCTACGACGGCGAAGCGCTGGCGGCACAAGGCGTAGTTCTGGTGAGCGTCAATTACCGGCTGGGAATCTTCGGATTCCTGGCGCACCCCGCGCTCAACCGGGAATCGCCGCAGGGTGTCTCGGGCAATTACGCTCTGCTCGATATGGTGGCGGCGCTCGAATGGGTGAAGCGCAACATCGGCGCGTTCGGCGGCGATCCGAACAATGTGACTATCTTTGGCGAGTCGGCGGGCGGAACCGCGGTGTGTCTGTTGATGGTCGTGCCACAGGCCGAAGGGCTGTTCCAAAAGGCGATTTCGGAGAGCGCCGCATGGATGTTCGGACCGATCAGCCATCTGACGGAGTCATGGTACGGACGCGTACCAATGACGAAGTTCGGCGAGAGACTGGGCCCGGACCTGGCGGCGCTGCGGGCGAAGAGCACGGCGGAGCTGCTAAAGACTCTACCGCCGCCGATGACGCGCAACGACGCAGCGGAGCGGGGTGAGGCTTACATGCCCGTGGTAGATGGATGGGCGATACCGGACGATCCGGCGCGGCTGTTTGCGTCAGGCAAGTTCCACCATGTGGCATTGCTGGCAGGCACGAACGCGGATGAAGGGACGCTGCTCGGCGGTCCACCGGTGCGGAGCGTGGCGCAGTATCGCAAGTGGGCCGCGGACAAGGTGGGACCATTGGCGGAGCGGCTGCTCACTCTTTATCCGGCTTCCGGAGATGCGGAGGCGCATGCCGCGGCGGCGCAGGCCTCGGGCGATCTGGTCTTCCTCTACGGGACGCGTTCGGTGTTACGGGCGGCGGCGAAGCTCAACCCGGACGCGTTTCAGTATCAGTTCACGCGCGTAAACGGCGTGGGGCGGCAAATTCACTGGGGCGCCTTTCATGCGTCCGAGATTCCCTACATTTGGGGGACTTTGCCGGATTCGGTTTATGGCACGAAGGCGTCCTTCTTAGGAGATTTTTCGGTCAACGCGGACACTTACAACGAGCAAGACAAGAAGCTCTCGCAGGCGATGAGCGCCGCATGGGTGGCGTTTGCCAAGACCAGCAGCCCGAACGGCCCGGGGCTGGTGCGGTGGCCCGCTTTTGCCGGAAAGGAGAGCTACATGGAATTCGGGGACCGGATCGCGGCCGGGGAATCGCTGCGAAAGGAACAGATCGATTTCATGAGTGAGTATAGCGAGGGATTGCGCAGTCGCGCCGCAGTTTCGGCGTCCGGAGGCAGCCGGCCGTAGAGGGGGCTGCCGGGCCGGGCGCGCCCCATCCATCTTATTGTCACTGTGAGGTGCTAGAATCATATCGCGAGGGTACTGATTAAAACACAGTCCACGTAGATGTTCTAAGGGAGAGAAACCAGAATGCCAAGAGTGGCACAGACAAAAGCAGACAACACCATGCTGGAGATGGCCATCGTCGGTTATCAGAGCCAACTCGAACAGCTCACAGCCAAGATAGCCGGAATCAAAGAGCAACTCGGGCAACGCGGTCCGGGCCGGCCAAAAGCGGCGGCGGCGGGGACGGATGCAGCGGCCCCACAGAAGCGCCGCACCATCAGCAAAGCCGGGCGGGCCAGGATTGCCGCGGCACAGCGAGCCAGGTGGGCGGCGCAGAAGCAGCAACAGGCCGAACCGGCACAGCCCAAGAAACGGAAAATGTCGGCGGCCGGTTTGAAAGCCATCAGAGAAGCTACTAAGAAGCGTTGGGCGGCTTACCGCAAGGCGCACAAGGCTGCCGCATAGGTCCGCGGACGCGGCTGTTGGAAATATTCAGGCGGGACTGAGGATCCCGGCCCGGGTGCACCTTGGCTACCAAACAAACATGCGGACACCGTCGCCCGATTGGCGGATGCGCCCGGTTTGGAGGGAATCAATGTGTACGGGCGGCAAGTTCACGCCTGTCAAGCTGCCATGGGCCAGTTCGCCGCCGGTGAGCTCTTCAACCTTGGTCGCAGCGTGGCGGTTCATGATCTCAGCCGCGCTATCCACGTCTTCGTTCGAGCCCGTCGCGAAAACGATGACTCCTCCGCGGCGCACTCCCTGGACGTAAGCATTCGCCTCGGGTTCGGTTGCCCCGATGGCTTTGAGATCCCGGCCCAGACCGACTTCGAAGTCGGTGTGTGGGATGCCCGTGACCCCGGTAACAGGCATACCCAGCGGCTCTTTTAGAATACGGATCTCGTTCCGAGGATAAGCACGGGCATCGAGATCGTGGACGACCTGGTCCGCCACGCCTGGACTTTCAAACAAACCAACTGCGGTTTTCGACATATTGCGCCTCCAGCTAGGATTCTACACAGACAAGATTGCCAAGACTTCGTCTTACTTGCCAGCACGAGAAGGACCGAACGTCTTTGGCCGGAATATTTCAACGCGGCTAGTCAGCCTAAACACCCAAACGGTAACGATATATGGTCAGGTGACCGGGTATGGTCACTACCGCCACCACACATTGGGGAAAAATGGGCCTGGAGACTCGCTTGTAGGCGTGGACGCACGCCCCAGAGCCTATCCTATACGGCCAGACAGATCTTCGTGAGCAATGACTCGGGTGCGGTGTGGGCAGGCTGATTCAAGTAGAACTCCAGCGCCGGCGCGCCGGATATCCCGGTGTCACCGTGCCGCAGCCACCAGCGCACGAGCGCGGCGTAAGCCACGGCCAAGCCCGAATAAGGGCCCTGGTGGATGGTGGTTGCATAATCGCCGGCAGGCAGTTCGAAGCCTTGGATTTCTCCCTCGCCGGGTATTGCGCGGGGCACGGTGAAGGCGGCATCGTAGCGGAGATGTTCCGAAGGAGTGACTTCCGGGTCGTCGTAACTAATGCCCAGACCTTGTGTCCAGGGACCGAAGAGTCGGTGCGATCCCACCCAGGCGGCCAGCCGCGCGAAGGTTCGCCCGACATCGCTATAGGGTCCCACGTGCCTGAGCCGGATGACGGTCAGTGGCCCGATGCGCTCCACGCGGGCGGGGGGCTCCGGCAGATCGCCCACGGCGATGGCGGGCGCAAGAAAGCTCCGCTCGGCGCGATAGCGGCTAGGCGACGTGTGAAACGCGGCCTCGAACGCGCGCGTGAAAGATTCATGCGTCTGGTAGCCGGCTTCGAACACGATCTCCAAAATGGACGGGCTGGCGCCGCGGAGCCGTACCGCCGCGCGTTGCAGCCGGAGCCTGCGCACGTGCTCCGCAACGCCCTCGCCGGTGAGCGCCCGAAACACCCTATGGAAGTGACAAGGTGAAAAGCTGGCGAGTTCCGCCAGTTCCGGCAGCGATAGATCGTCGTCCAGGTGCCGCTCGATATGTTGGATCGCCCGTCCAACTCGACTTTGATAATCGTCCCAGGTCGCCTGGCGCACCACCAGATTAGTTTAATGTCTGGCTAACCGGAATGCGCAGAATGGTCCGCAACTTTTCGGGCGCCACGCGGCGCGGATCGGACAGGTAAATTTCGTGGTGCAACCCGTCGAGACGGTAGCCTTGCTCACCGGCGAAGGCTTCCATTTGCCGGATGGTCTCCGGCTCCCGGTCGTAGGATCCGGCATGCAGCATCTGCACGCACCGGTCTTCGGTTAAGGTGGTCAACTCGACATCTCTGAAGAGCGGCTCTTTGCCTTTCGCGGCGAGTTGCTTCCGCGCGGCTTCCAATTCGCGTTTGCGAATGAAATCGGGGGTACGGATCAATAGCCGCCACGACCATGTGTCTTTCGGCTGGGTGATGAACGAAGATCCAGAGTCCACCCACCATAGCCCTTCGAGCTTACATACGCCGAAGTCCCGGCCGGCGAATTTGCTGGCCATTTTAATAGTGAAGGCGACGCTGTAGAGCGCCCCTACGGCCCGTTCGAAAGCGTCTCCGCCAGGCGTTCCGTGGCCTGCGATTCCGAGATAAGCAGCTTTGGCAATGCGCAGGAGGACGGGCTTACGGGGCATCGCGTAATCCGCCTTGTTGACTTGATAAATCGAGCTTCGCGATGGGCGCGAGAGCTGCACTGGTCTTCATGCTCACAGCGTAATGCGCCTGCGCCGGACGTTTCTTGACCGTTTTTGCGATTTTCATGCCGGCGGGCGATTCCCGGCGAGCGCCGCCGACCAGGCCTTCGGCGTGGCGGCAAAAGTGCGGCGAAACATCTCCACGAATGCGCTGGGCTGCCGGTAGCCGATGGCGTAGGCGGCCTGCTTAACCGAACTGCCGGCGGCCAGCAACTCCACAGCCTTCATCAGCCGGGCTTGCCTGCGCCAGGTGGCAAAGTCGGTACCCACCTCGCTGCGAAACGCGCGTTCGATGGTGCGCACGCTGGCTCCGGCGCCGGCGCAGAGCGAGTATAGCGAGGGATTGTGCTCCTGGTTAGCGATCAACGCCCGGGCCACGGCGAGCGCCCGCGGATCTTTGGGCAGCGTGAGGAAGGTGGGAACGGGAGATGCGCCTTCCAGGTGGAAGACGACCAAATCCCGCAGCGCGCAGTGCAGGCGATTGCGAGTGCGGAGCTGTCCGATGCGGACCGCTTCTACGATCAGCTCGCGCAGCAGCGGAGTCACGTGCAGCACGGTGCAGGTGGCGGGCAGTTTGGGAGCCAGACCGCGCCGCAGATAGAGCGTACGCATGGAAACCGCGGCGGGCATGCGAATGCGGTGCATGGTCCTGGCGGGAATCCAGATAACGAATTGGGGAGGTATCAACCAGAAACTCTGGCCCGCGGAAACTTCCATTACGCCGCGCGTAGCGTAGATCACCTGGTCCGCGCCGTGGGCGTGTTCCGGCACGTGGAAAGCGGGCGGATATTCGTAGGCCAGCGTGGAAATGGACGTGCCGGGTTTGGGGTCGTAATATTCGAGGTACCCTTGTCGCATGAAAGATATATTATGGCGCATGGCGGGCTTTACGACAGAGGCCCGGATGGCCCAGACTGGAGTCATGGGCACTATGAGGAGGGTAAGTTGGGTAGCCGCGACGCTAGTGGCGGGCGCGCTTTGGGGAGCAGAAGGGCCGGGGACCTGTGCCGCGGGCGGATACAGCGGGTTGAGTTTTTGGGTGGGCACATGGAGAGTGTCGGACCCCGGTGGAAATGAGCTGGGCACGAGCAAGATCGAACCTGGCCTGGACGGTTGCGAGTTGACCGAGACGTGGGCTGCCGGCAGCAGATTCCGCGGCAGCAACGTGCACGCATATAGCGCCGAAGACAAGCACTGGCATCAAATGAACGTCGATAACCAGGGTCATGTGCACGCGTTCGAGGGCACAGCCGGCGATCGTGGTTTAGAATATTCGGGCGTGAGCAAGAACGAGGCTGGCAGCGATGTGTTGAATCGGATGGACATCGTCAATCAAGGCGGCAATCGTGTGAAGGTATGGTGGCGGAAGTCGACGGATTCCGGGAAAACCTGGACGACCGCCTACGATGCCATTTACAGCCGGATGGATCGCTTAAAATAGGAGGGCATGATGCTGGGGACACAGAAAATCGTAGCTTTTGCGGCGGTCCGCGACCGCGATGCGGCCAGGAAATTCTATCGCGACACGCTGGGCCTGCGGCTGGTGGGCGAGGATCAATTCGCGTTGGTGTTCGACGCCAATGGAACCACGCTGCGGATCTCGCCGGTGCCGGATTGGACGCCGCCGCAGTTCACCGTGCTGGGGTGGGAGGTGAGTGACATTGTGGCGGCGGTGAAAGATCTGACAAGCGCGGGCATCGAGTTCCAGCGCTACCCGTGGATGAAGGGACAGGACGAAATGGGCATCTGGACTTCGCCGAGCGGTCCGGAGGTGGCTGCGGTACACGCGGGCGCGCGGGTGGCATGGTTCAAGGATCCGGACGGCAATGTGCTGAGCGTCTCGCAGATGGGGTAGCCGGAGCCCGTCTCGTGGCCGGTGTGCTATGCTGACCCGGAACGAAGGTCTGACCCGCCTCGATCCAGCGCGTGCATGAGACCGAACGCAGCCATCTCCAAATCCGTTGCCAAAGCCGTCGCAGCATTTGAGGGGAAACGTGTGCTGGTGGCCGGAGATCTGATGCTCGACCGCTATTGGTCGGGCGATGTGGATCGTATTTCGCCCGAGGCGCCCGTGCCCATCGTGCGGAAAGTCAGCGCGTTCGGCGTGCCAGGGGGCGCGGCCAATACCGCTTGCAATGTGGCCGCGTTGGGCGCGCGCGTCAGTCTGTTCGGTGTTACAGGCCAGGACGACGCGGGCGCGGAACTGCGCGGGATGCTAGCCCAGCGAGGCGTCGATTGCGCGCACATATCGATCGCGGCGGGGCGTCCCACCACAGTGAAATTGCGTATTGTGGCGCACGACCAACAGATCGTGCGCATCGACGACGAAGAGACGGCGCCGATCGACCCCGGCCTGGGTGATGAGGTGGTGAAGCGCGCCGCGCGCTTGATGCCGCGCGTGGACGCCGTCCTGGTGTCGGATTACGCCAAGGGCTTTGCGACTGCGGCCGTGGTGGAGGGGATCATCGCGGCGGCGGTACGCCATAGCAAGCCGGTAGTGGTCGATCCGAAAGGCTCCGACTTCGAGCGCTATCGGGGGGCTACGGTCCTGAAGCCGAACCGGAGCGAACTGGCTTTACTAACCGGGCTGCCGGCGCGCCATCACGAAGAGACCATACATGCCGCACGGCAACTGCTGCGCCTGGCGGGGTCGACGGCGATTGTAGTCACCGAGGGAAAGGATGGCATGACGCTGCTACGTCCGGATGCGCCGGAGGAGCACTTTCCGAGCTTCGCGCGCGAAGTCTACGACGTGACAGGCGCCGGAGATACGGCCTTGGCCACGATGGCCGTGGCGCTGGCGGCAGGTGCGGCACTGGGCGACGCGGTCTGGCTGGCGAACCTGGCGGCGGGCCTCGCCGTGGGCGAACCTGGCACCGTGGCCATCTCGCGCGAGAAGCTGGCCAAGGCCATTGCGGGCCTGCGGCGCGGCAGCTCAAAATGACGAAGATCCTCACCAATGACCAGGTGGATGGCTGGGTAGACAAGCTTCGGAGCGCCGGCCGGAAGATCGGATACACTTGCGGCGCCTTCGATCTGTTGCACGCGGGCCACGTGGATTACCTGGCGCGCAGCCGCACCCATTGCGACGCCTTGCTGGTGGCGGTGAATTCCGATTGGTCGATTCGTGAATACAAAGATCCGCATAGGCCCATCTGTTCCGAACTGGAGAGGATGACCGTGGTGGCGGCGCTCGAGTCGGTGAATGCGGTGACGATCTTGAACGACGTACGGCCATTGGCGCAGATTCAGCGGTGGCGGCCCGATCTCTATATCAAGGGTGGGGATTACAGCGGGCGCATGCGGTCGGCGGAGGCGGTGACGGCGTATGGCGGGCAGACCGTCACCATACCGTTCAGCCACCTTGTCAGCACTAGCCAGATTGTTGAGCGTGTGTTGGCCACGGAACGGCTGGCGCCGCCTTCACTGCTGAACAATGCGGCGCCGAAGGGGATTGTTTTTCTGGATCGCGATGGCACGCTGCTGAAAGAGAGTCCGTACCTGAGCGATCCGCGGGAGGCCGAGTTGTTGCCGGGCGTGGGAGAAGGCCTGGCGGAGCTGCAACGGGCGGGTTACCGGCTGGTCATAGTCACTAATCAACAAGGAATGGGACTGGGCTATTTTACCGTGCGCGAATTCATGGCGGTCAATAGTGCGTTGTTCCGTTTGCTCACGCCGTTCGGAGTGACTATTTCGAGGATCTACTACTGCCCGCATTCGGCGGCGGAGGCGTGCGACTGCCGAAAGCCGAGCGCGGGGCTGTTGTTGCGGGCGATTCGCGAATTTGACATGCCCGCCGAGCGCTGCTTTATGGTAGGAGATCGGGACGTCGATGCGATGGCCGGCGCAAGTGCCGGGTGCTCTTCGGTGCTGGTGGGCGCGGGCGGTACCGATAGGCCGTGGCAGCGATTCGCCACTTTTGCGGAGGTGGCTGCTTGGATTTTAAATAGGCCGCCGATGAACGCCGATTAACGCCGATAAGCAATCTGTTTTATCGGCGTTCATCGGCGGCCATTATTGCTGAGGCTTGCCGCAGTCCGGACAGAACTTCGCGGTTCTCGGCATAGCGTGTCCGCACTCGACGCAAAACTTCGTGTCGGCTGACGCTGCGACCAGCGGCGTAGCAGGCGCGGCGCGCTTCATCGCATTCATCATCGTCTGCGCCATAGTGAGGCCGGCGCCCAGTCCCACGCCGACGCCGGCTGCACCGCCTTCGTTGCCCGCCGCAATCGGAATGGCTTGCGCCGCTTCGAATTGCGCGTAACGCCCAAGGTCGCCCACCATGCTCATGCCGATGCGCTGATCCAGAATCTTCTGCAGTTCGTCCGGCAGCGAAAGATTCTCGACGATCAACTGGTTTAGCTCCAGCCCCAGCGCCTTGAAGGCAGGGCCGGCGTGGTCGGCGATCTTCTGCGCCAGCGTCGCCTGGTGCGCCGCCATATCCAGGAACGGCACGTCGCTGTTGGCGAAGGTATCGGTCATGCGCGCGACGATGGTCTCGCGCAGTTGCCCCTCCAGGTCCGCCACGCGGTAGATGTCGCGCGTGCCGCTGACATTGGTGTAGAAAGCACGCGGATCGGCGACGCGGTAGGAGTAGATTCCATATCCGCGCAAACGTACTGCGCCATACTCTTTGTCGCGAATGGTGATAGGCGTGGCCGTACCCCAGCGCTGGTCGATCTGCAGCCGCGTGGAGAAGAAATACACATCCGATTTGAAAGGCGATTCGAAGGCCTTGTCCCAGTTCATCAGGTCGGTGAGCAGCGGCAGATTGCGGGTGTTCAGGGTGTACAAGCCAGGCCGAAACACGTCAGCAATGCGGCCCTCGTTGACAAAAGCAGCCAGCTGCGACTCGCGTACGGTGAGCTGTCCGCCGGTCTCAATTTCCATATCCTGCATCGGATACCGATAGGCCAGCACGCCGTCTTCATCTTCGTTCCATTGGATGACGGCGACAAACTGTTTGCCGAGAAAACTACGCAGGCTCATGCGCACCTCAGTATAATTGTACCTGTCCGCGACCTTATGGCTGGGGTGGAATGGATTGTCGAAGCGCACGGCTGCCCGCCCGACGGGCTGCGGGACTTAGCCGCGTTACGCGCGCTGTTCCTGGCTCTGATCGACGACCTGGGCCTGCATACGGTGGGGGAAATTCTGTGGCATCAATTCCCGGTTACGGGCGGCATAACCGGACTGGCGTTGCTGTCGGAATCACACCTGACGTGCCACACCTTCCCGGAACATGGCTCCGTTTGCCTGAACCTGTTTAGCTGCCGGCCGCGTCCGCGGTGGGATTTCGAAACCGGCTTGCGGGAGTTCCTGGGGGCCGAATACGTTCGCGTCCGCGACGTGGCGCGAGATTATGCCGCGGTAAGGAGCGGCGTATGAGCCAGCCCGCCACGCTGTGCCCAAGCTGCGGCGCCCCTATTCTATTTCACTGGTCGAGCAGCGTACAGACCACCTGCGCGCATTGCAAATCCATCCTGATTCGCACGGACCTGAACCTGGAACGTGTGGGTGTGGTTTCGGATTTGCCACCCGACAGTTCCCCAATTCAGATCGGCACTTCGGGCGTCTACGAAGATCGCGCTTTCACCGTGGCCGGGCGTATCATTTACGACTATGACGAAGGCTCCTGGAACGAGTGGCACGTGATGTTGAACACGGCCGGCAGCGCAACCGGCAGCGCCTGGTTGTCGGATGCGCAATGCCAGTACGCAGTGACGCTCGAAGCGCGGGCCGATCCGCTGCCGGCGCTGGCCGCGGTGCGCCTGGGCGACCGGTTTACCTGGAACAAGACGGCGTTTGCCGTTACGGCCATCACGCAGGCGCGCTATCGCGGCGTAGAAGGCGAACTTCCCTTTCAATATTGGGACAAGCAGGGCGCCACTTTCGTGGACCTACGCACGGCGGGCGGCGATTTTGCGACGCTGGATTATAGCGACTCCGAGCCCACGCTCTACGTGGGGAAGATGGTCGAGTTCGACGCGTTGCGGCTGACGAATCTGCGCGCATTCGAGGGATGGTCATGAGTCCGAGCTTGCCGCCAAGTCCGCCGGGCGAACCTCAGGTTCAATCGCTGACGTGTCCAGGCTGCGGCGCGCCGCTGACCGTGCGCTCCATGGGGCGCGCAGTGTCCATTGTGTGCGATCGCTGTCACTCGATTCTGGATGCCAAGGACCCCCACCTTAGAATCCTGCAGCGCTTCGAAGCCGCCACGGGCGACGAAGTTCCGCTGATCCCGCTGGGCAGCCGGGGCAAGTGGCGCGGTGCGGTTTATGAAACGATCGGCTTCCAGGTGCGCACCATGGAAGTGGAGGGCATCACTTATAGCTGGCGGGAATATCTGCTGTTCAACCCTTACAAGGGGTTCCGCTACCTTACCGAGTACAACGGCCATTGGAATGACTGCAGCGTAGTCACTGCTTTGCCGGAACTGAAGGCAAATCTGGCTGGGGTCATGACCAGCAAGTACCTCGGAAAGACTTACAAGCACTTCCAGACATGCTTGGCAACAACCACCTTCGTGCTCGGAGAATTCCCCTGGCAGGTAGCTGTTAACGACGATGGCGTCACAGTGAGCGACTATGTGGCCCCTCCGTACGTGCTTTCGTCGGAAACAGTAGGTAACGAGACAACCTGGACGCTGGGCGAGTACATACACGGCGCGGATATCTGGAAGGCGTTCGGGCTGGCGGGTTCGGCGCCTACACCGGTGGGCGTATACGAGAATCAGCCTTCCCAGTTGCGGGCATCAGCCGGACAGACCTGGTTCGCGTTCGCGGGCCTGTTTACGGCGATCTTCGTGATTTTCACGTTGAACCAGCTTTTTTCGGGGCAGGAACAGGTGTTTCAGGAGAACTACCGCTTTTCGCCATCGAGCGCCGAAGCCTCCTTTGTCACGCCAGTATTTGAGCTGAAAGGGCGCACTTCGTCCGTCGAAGTCAAGACGGACGCGGATGTCTCCAATCAGTGGATCTACCTGAACTATGCACTGGTCGACGACGACACCGGAAAGGCTTACGACTTCGGACGGGAGGTCAGTTATTACAGCGGGGTCGATTCGGACGGCGCCTGGCAGGAAGGCGGCCAGCACGATCGGGTCGTGCTGCCGTCGCTTCCTCCGGGCCACTACTATCTGCTGATTGAACCGGAGTCGGACGCCAACCTGGGACTCATCGGCTACACCGTGACAGTGACTCGCGATGTGCCCGTGCTGGGAATCTACCTGGCGGCGCTGGCCGCTCTACTGCTGCCTGCCTTGCTGATCTCCTGGCGGACTTACAATTTCGAACAAATGCGTTGGGCGGAAAGCGACCATCCAATGAGAACTTCCCAGAGCGACGAATGATCTGGAACCGGGTTTATCTGATTTACGGAATCGTGGTGGTATTGCTTGCCGGCGCAGGCGCCTACCGCGGCTGGAGTTTCACATCGGTCAACGAGCTCAAGAACGTGCCGAGATCCATCCGGGACAATCCGGGCTCCTATCGTGCGATTTACGCCGGCTATCACCATTACACAGGAGGAAAATGAAATGCCTATCGTGACGTTTCCCAATATTATGAACGCGCTGGTGTTTGCCTTTATCGGCATTCTGATCTTCGTGGTCGCCTTTTACGTTTTGGATAAGCTGACGCCCTACCATCTCTGGAACGAGATTGTGCACCAGCACAATATCGCGCTGGCGATTCTGATCGGCGCGCTTTCGCTGGGCTTGTGTTTGATTATTGCCGCGGCGATTCACTGATATGCCACAGGATCCGCGCCCCACCAGGCACTAAGACTTGTGTCTCTGGTTCTTTTCATATCCATATTCCTGATCTCCGCCTGCGGCCTGATTTACGAATTGGTCGCGGGGACGCTGGCCAGTTACCTGGTCGGCGACAGCGTTTTTCAGTTTTCCACCATCATCGGGTGTTACCTCTTCTCCATGGGAATCGGCAGCGCGCTGTCGCGCTACATTCATCGCGGCCTGGTGCATCGCTTCATCTGGATCGAGCTGATGATCGGGCTGATCGGCGGGTTCTCGTCGGCTTTGTTGTTTCTGGCCTTCGCGTACACCCAGGCCTTCGGCCTGTTGATGTATTTCATAGTCACGGTGATCGGGGTTTTGGTGGGTCTGGAAATTCCCTTACTGATGCGCATTGTGCGCGGGCACTTCGATTTCCGCGACGCCGTGGCGCACGTGCTTACCTTCGACTACATCGGCGCGCTGGCCGCTTCGCTGCTGTTTCCGATCGTGCTGGTGCCGCGCCTGGGCCTGGTGCGGTCGGCCATGCTGTTCGGCATGATCAACGCCGGCGTGGCGTTGTGGAGCACGTATATGTTCGCGGCACAGTTGGGGGCCCGGCGGCTGCTGCGCGGAATGTCGGCGATAGTGCTGGCGATTTTGCTGGGCGGCATGCTGGGGGCGAAGCGAGTCACCGCCTTCGCGGAAGATAACATCTACGCCGATGAAATCATTTTCGCGCGGGACACGCGCTACCAGCACATCGTGCTGACGCGGTTCAAGGACGACCTGCGGCTGTTCCTGAACAGTCACTTGCAATTCAGCTCGCGCGACGAATACCGCTATCACGAATCGCTGGTGCACCCGGGCCTGGCGGCCATTCCTACTCCGCGGCGGGTGCTGGTGTTGGGCGGCGGCGACGGGTTGGCGGTGCGCGAGATACTGAAGTATCCGCAGATCGAGAGCGTGACTCTGGTGGATCTGGATCCGGAAATGACCCGCCTGTTCACGTCCAACCCCATGCTGACCGCGTTGAACCAGCGTAGTTTTCTCTCACCCAAAGTGCATGTCGTGAATGCGGATGCTTTCCCATGGATCGATTCCGACTCCAGCAGTTTCGATTTCATGGTGGCGGACTTTCCGGATCCGACTAACTATGCGCTGGGCAAACTCTATACTACGGCTTTCTATCGCGCCGCGGCCCGGCACCTGAGCGCGCAGGGTTTGCTGGTGGTGCAAAGCACATCGCCGATGTTCGCGCGCGATTCCTTCTGGTGCATCGAAAAGACGCTGCGGCAAGCCGGACTGAAGACGTATCCGTACCATGTGTATGTCCCGTCGTTCGGGGAATGGGGATTCATCATCGCTTCCGCGCGGGATTACAGCATGCCCAGGAGCCTACCGCACGGGCTGCGTTTCCTGAGCGCGGCGACGCTGCCCGCACTGTTCCAATTCCCGCCCGATATGGCGCCCATCCCGATGCCGCCCAATACCTTGAACGACCAGGTGCTGGTGCGCGCGTACGATCGGGATTGGAAGGATATCAGCCATTGACCGGAACCCGGCGCCAATTCCTGAGTTCCGGCTGCGCGGCCCTGGCCGGGATGACCGCCAAGGGCGAGCGGCATGCCGGAACGCTGGCGGGATCGTTTGTGAACGACGCGTTCGTGCGCGGCCACCAGATCCGCGATCGCGCGCCGGTTTCCGCGGCGGTGCGCCACGAGCGTATTCCGCTGGCCATTGTGGGAGGCGGCATCGCCGGCCTGAGCGCCGCGTGGCGTTTGCAGAAGCGCGGCTTCCGCGATTTCGTTCTGTTGGAGATGAACGATGGAGCCGGCGGCAACGCGCGGTCGGGCGAGAACGAAGTCAGCGCCTATCCCTGGGCGGCGCATTATGTGCCGGTGCCCGGACCGAAAGTCGTCTACGTCCGGGAACTGTTCGAGGAGTTGGGAGTGTTGCGCGACGGAGTTTGGAACGAGCGCGCGCTGTGCTTCAGCCCGCAGGAACGTCTGTTTTTGTACGGCAAATGGCAGGAAGGCATTGAGCCGGCTATCGGACTTACACATAAAGATCGCGAACAGTTTCAGCGGCTGGAAGATGCGTTCGGCGCATTGCGCGCGAGCGGCGGCTTCAGTATCCCCATGGAACCCGGCCTGAGCGGCAGCCCGCGGGAACTCGACCGGCTATCGTTCGCGGACTGGCTGCGCCAACACGGGATCGATTCACCTATCGTGCTGTGGTACATGAATTATTGCTGCCGGGACGATTATGGCGCGATGGCCGCCGATACATCCGCATGGGCCGGCGTGCATTACTTCGCGTCGCGCGCGCCGGAGGAGAAAGGTCCCCTCACGTGGCCGGAGGGCAATGGCTGGATCACCGCGCAGTTATTGAAACGGGTGGGATCGTTCGTGCGCACGGGCCAGATGGTGCGGCGGATCGAGCGGCAGGGAAACCGCTATCTGGTGCTGACGGATGGCGCCCGTTACATGACGGACGCCGTGATCTATGCGGCTCCGACGTTTCTGGCGCCGTATTTGATCGAGGGCTTCGGCCGCGTGGAGAAGTTCGAATACTCGCCATGGCTGACGGCGAATCTGACAGTGGATCGTCCGCCGCGCGGAGCCGGCACGCTGGAACGCGCGTGGGACAACGTGGTGGCCCATTCGCCCACGCTGGGCTATGTGGACGCCACCCACCAGACGCTGCGCTCGCAAGTGGATCGCACCGTTTGGACTTTCTACTGGGCGCTGGCCGACGGATCGCCGGCGGCGAGTCGCGCGCTGCTTCTGCGGAAGGATTGGCGTTATTGGAGCGACGCTATTCTGAGCGACCTGGAGCGCGTCCATCCCGATATCCGAAGTTGCGTCTCGCGCATCGACATCATGCGCATGGGGCACGCCATGGCGCGGCCGGTGGTGGGATCGATTTTCGATGTGCAGCGGCGCGAGTTGGCGCGGGGCAAGGGAAGACTGTTGTTTGCGAACTCGGACGTCAGCGGGTTTTCAATTTTCGAAGAGGCGCAATTCCGGGGCGTGGAGGCGGCGGAGAGAATATTGCATCGCTTGGGAGCCGCGGGCGGCTAGGCGGCTTGGCGCGGCTTTACTTGCCGTTCTATAGTTCTGCCGGATCTCCGCTGCGTCATCCGCAGCTCATAGAACGTCTGGAGGTTGACCCAGAGCTCTGGGGTGGTGCCGAAGTAACGCGCCAGCCGCAACGCGGTGTCGGCGGTCACGCCGCGCCTGCCACGAACGATTTCGCTTAGGCGCGTAGTGCCGATGCCGAGTTCCCTTGCCAGGGCGTTGACGCTCATGCCCAGGGGAACCAGGAACTCCTCCTGAATCGTTTCGCCGGGGTGTGGGGGCTTCATTGTCACTGCGTTTCTCCTTTAATGATAGTCCACGATCTCGACGTTGGTGGCATTGCCCTCGTGCCATTCGAAGCAAATCCGATACCAGTCGTTGACCCGGATGCTGTGCTGGCCAACCCGGCTTCCCTTGAGAGCCTCCAAATGCAGGCCTGGACTTTTGAGGTCGTGAAGCCCGCCGGCTGAGTGCAGGAAGGCCAACTTTCGATAAGCGGTGTTTGCAATCGCTTCAAATCTGCGCGACCGGAGGCCGTGGAAAATCTTCTCCGTCTCAGCGTCTTTGAAACCGCTGATCATTTCTGTATCGATGCCACTCTCTCTTCGACATGCTCCAATTGGGCACGCGTCATGAACTCGCGGCCTTCCCCAGAGGGAATCTCTCGTAGATGGCCCACCTCTCTCGAGCGGTCAACACCCCAGCGAACGGAGTCGCCTGCCGGAGGGCGGTCATGTGCTCGCTCTCCTCCACCATCACGTCCAGCGTTTCCGGCAGAGGCCGGCTCAGTATCTCCCGCCACGCATCCCAATACGGCTGCGAGCGGCTCCCCGCGCGAGTCCATCGCTCGATATTCTCCAGAGCGATCGCGATCAGCGTGGGGCCCTCGCGCAGCTTGCCTGCTATCGCGCGATGCAGCGCCAGGCTGCGCTGGTCAATCCGCTGGTGCCCTCGAAGGGGAACGCCCATGTCTTACATTATCCCGCGCCGGCCAGTGCGTAATCGAAATCGTACGAATGCTTTCCATCCGCGATGGCGATCGTCAGCGTGCCGGTCAGCCCCGCCAGTTCCCCGGTCCCGGAGTCCGGCACCACGCTGACGATCAACTGCGGCGCCCCGCGCGTCATGGTGCCGCTATGCTGCAGGACGAATGCGCCGCTGCGGCCGTGCAAGGTGCCGGTGACCTGCTCGATGGCGACATAACCGGCCGATCCTTTGACGCTCGTGCCGGCGGTCAGCATCTGGCCCTTGCTGGAGCCTACCAGGTTGCCGTGAAACTGCTTGTCGATGGACATCCTGCCGACGGCTGGGGCTTCGCCTTCGGCCGGCTGAGGAGTCAGCTTGACTTCAAATGTTCCGCGCGCGTGCATTGTCATTGTCCCCCCACCAAAAATCGCACTGGTACGTCGTAATATTTAATCATGCATCCACTATCGCAGGATTTCCGCTACGCGCTTCGCATGCTGCGCAAGAACCCGGGCATGACTATGGTGATCGTGCTGTCCCTGGCGATCGGAATCGGCGCCAATTCGGCGGTCTTCAGCGTGGTGGATGCGCTGATGCTGCGCCCGTTGCCCTATCCCCAGCCCGAACGCCTGGCGGCCATCTGGCTGCATTCGCCCGGAATCGGCATCTATCGCGACTGGCCGTCGCCGGGCCAGTACATCGACATCCGGAACGAAAACCATTCGTTCGAGGAGATGTCTATTTCGCGGCTGACCAGCTTCACGCTCACCGGACTCGATCAACCCGAGCGCATCGACGGCATGCGCACCTCATCGGGCCTGTTGCACATGCTGGGCGCGCGGCCGCTGCTGGGGCGCGTGCTGCTTCCCGAGGAAGATAGGCCGGGCAAGCCGGCGGTGGCCATCCTCAGTTACAACCTCTGGAAAAGGCTGTTCAGCTCCGATGCGAAGATTGTCGGCCGGCCGATCACACTCGACGGCAGGCAATTCACTGTCGCCGGGGTGCTGCGGCCCGAGTTCCGGCTCAACTCGGAAGTGATGCCGGCGGAGGGTCCCATGGACAAAGTGGATATCTACCTCCCCTTGCCATTGGGCGCGGATGCCGTTCAAAAACGCGGGGACGAGAATTACAACCTGATGGTGAAGCTGAAGCCGGGCGTGACGGTGCGGCAGGCGCAAGCCGACATCGATATCATCGCCAGCCGGATCCGGCAGAAGGACAAGCGTGACCGTACGTTCGGCATGACGGTGACGGGCCTGCTGGACCAGGTGGTGGGCGACGTGCGGCGCGCCATGCTGGTGCTGCTGGGATCGGTGGCGCTTGTATTGCTGAGCGCCTGCGCCAACGTGGCCAATCTGCTGTTGACGCGCGCGGCCGGGCGCGAGAAGGAAGTGGCCATTCGCACGGCCTTGGGAGCCGGATGGCAGCGGCTGGCGCGGCAGTTGTTGACCGAAAGCCTGCTGCTGGCGCTCGCGGGAGGCGCGGCCGGCCTGGCGCTCGCCCAAGCCAGCCTTTATGCCATGCGGGCCATCAATCCCGGCAACATTCCCAGAATCGAGGACATCTCCATTAACGGCCCGGTGCTGCTGTTCACGTTCGGCGTCGCGACATTGGCTGGGCTTTTATTCGGGCTGGCCCCGGTCTGGCGCGCCATCAAGCTGGACTTGAATACGTCGCTGAAGGCGGGCGGACGCAGCGGGCAAACCGATGGCGGTTTGCTGATAGCGCGGCACGGGCTCCGTGGACTCCTGGTGGTTTGCGAACTGGCGTTTTCGCTGATGCTGCTCGTTGGCGCCGGATTGCTGGTCCGCAGCTTTGTGCGGTTGCAGAACGTGCCGCCGGGTTTCGCTGCCGATCATGTGCTTTCGATGCACGTGGCGGCCGGCGGACCCAAGTATCCCGATGGCAAAGCGGTGGTCGAATTCTACCGGGGCATTGGCGACCGGATCAGCCATCTGCCTGGGGTGATCGCGCAAGGCCAGGTTGGAGTGCTGCCTCTGACTGGCGCGGTAAGTTGGGGAGGCATCCATGTGGAGGGCTACGTGCCAGAGCCGGGCCACGAATTGCAAGTAGACCAGCGGGCGGCCAGCGCGGATTATTTTCGGGCCATGAAGATTCCCTTGGTAAAAGGCCGGTATTTCGACGATCACGATACCGGCGACGGACAGCCGGTGGTGATCGTCGACGAACAGTTTGCGCAACGCTTCTGGCCACGGGAGAATCCGATCGGCAAGCATCTCTGGTTCGATCCGAAGAAGCCGATGACGATCGTCGGCGTGGTGGGGATGGTGAAGCAGTATGGCCTGGACAGCGGAAGCAAAATCGTGGCCTACTTTCCGCACCAGCAGTCGACGGATGGTTGGATGTATCTGGTGGCGCGCACTTCGTCGAATCCGGCGGATCTGGCAAACGCCATCGTGCGCGAGATTCACGCCGTGGATCCGGGCGTACCTGTCTTCGACATCCGCACGATGCAGGGGCGGCTGTACGATTCGCTGGCCCGGCAGCGCTTCGCCACCGCCATGCTAGG
Organism: Bryobacteraceae bacterium; assembly: GCA_035511215.1. Lineage (GTDB taxonomy): Bacteria > Acidobacteriota > Terriglobia > Bryobacterales > Bryobacteraceae > Bog-159. Next base: position 37,277 of record DATKFU010000405.1, read on the forward strand.
CGCTTTCGCGGCCTTCGCCCTGCTGCTGGCGGCGGTGGGCGTATACGGCGTGATCTCATACCTGGTCACGCAAAGCACTCACGATATCGGCGTGCGCGTGGCTCTGGGGGCGCAGCCCGGCCACATCCTGGGCCTGGTGGTGCGGCAGGGCATGGCGCTTGCCGTGGTGGGCATCGTGGCGGGCTTGATCGGCGCGGCTGCCTTGACGCGCGTGATGGCCAGCCTGCTGTTCGGAGTCGGCGCCACCGACGCCCTTACGTTCGGGTCCGTGGCGGCGATCCTGGCGGCGGTGGTATGCGCGGCCACGGTAATTCCGGCGCGGCGCGCGACCGGCGTGGATCCCATGGTGGCTTTACGCGACGAGTAGGCGGGACGGGACCCCCGGCCGGCCGTGCTACCATCTCCAAAAGGAGGTTTTTTATGCGCAGGTTTACGACCAGGCTGACTACCAGGCTTTTTTCTTTGGCGCTCTTGACGTTGGCTGTGGGGCTGGTGCAGGCCCAGGCCAAGACGGATTTCAGCGGAACTTGGAAATTGAACGCGGGCAAGAGCGATTTCGGCCCGATGCCGCCACCCGACATTATGACGGAAAAGATCGCGCACCAGGATCCCAGCCTGAAGGCGAGCGTCGCCACCACCGGGGGAATGCAGGGCGACATGACTTACGACGTCGTCTACAGCACGGACGGCAAGGAATGCGTGAACCACGTAGGCGAAAATGAGTTCAAGAGCACGCTGCACTGGGACGGCGACGAGTTGGTCGTCGAAACCAAGGGGACGTTCAGCGGGAACGAATTCACCTCCAAGGACCGGTGGACCCTTTCCACCGATGGAAAGACTCTGAGTATCGCGCGGCACCTTTCGAGCGCGATGGGCGAAGCCGATATGAAGACGGTGTTTGAGAAGCAATAGGAGCGTTATTGTGCGTAACTCCACATTGAGACTTTTTTCTTTAGGGCTCGCGACCCTGGCGCTTGGACTGGTCCAGGCCCAGGCGAAGTCCGACTTCAGCGGCACATGGAAAATCAATGCGAGCAAGACCGATTTCGGCCCCATGCCGCCGCCCGACACCATGACCCAGAAGATCGTGCACGAAGATCCCAGCCTGAAGGTCAGCGTCGTCCAGACCGGAGGCAGTGGAGACATGAACTACGACATGGTCTACTCCACCGATGGCAAGGAGCAGGTGAATCACATGGGCGACAATGAGTTCAGAACGACCCTCAAATGGGAGGGTGACGATCTGGTCGGCGACACCAAAGGAGCCTTTGAAGGAAACGAGTTCACCGCCAAAGACCGCTGGTCGCTCTCCGATGGCGGAAAGACCATGACTCTGCAGCGGCACATAGCCACCGGCGGGGGCGATTTCGACATGAAGCTGGTATTCGACAAGCAATAGAAAATATGCGCAGCCATACCTTACGCACGGCACGAATGTGCGCCACGGCGCTTTTGGCCACCACGTTCGGGCTGCTTCAGGCGCAGGCCAAACCCAACTTCAGCGGCGCCTGGAAATTGAATACGGCCAAGAGCGATTTCGGAGCCATGCCGGCGCCCGACAGCCGCACCGACAATATTACTCACGAAGACCCCGACCTGAAGGACGCCTACACCCAGAGCGGCCAAATGGGCGAGATTACCGCGGAAATGAAGTACTCGACGGATGGCAAGGAGACCACTAACAGCGTCCGCGGCAACGAGATCAAGAGCACTGCCAAATGGGATGGCGATGAACTGGCGATCGCCGGCAAGGCATCGTTCAACGGCGCGGAAGTGACGCTAAACGATCGCTGGACGCTTTCGGCGGACGGCAAGACGCTTACCATCCAGCGGCACGTGAATAGCCCCATGGGCGAGACGAATCAGAAGATCGTATTGGAGAAGCAGTAGTTGTCATGGTTCCTGGCTACCTCGCAAAACGAATCGTGTTTCCTTTGATTATGGCCTGCGGATTGGCGCACAGCCAGACTAAACCGGACTTGAACGGCGTCTGGAAGATGGACCCGGCCAGAAGCGATTTCGGCTCGGGACCGGTGTCCGTCAGCCGGCTGGACAAAATCGGACTCGACGGTGTGGATCTGAAGGACACCATCACCCAGAAGCTCCAGCGCGGCGGCGAGAGCACCTACGACATGCTCTACACTATCGACGGCAAGGAGTGCACCAACCATGTGCGCGGCAATCTGGTGAAGAGCACCGCACGTTGGGAAGGCGTTGAGCTGGTGATCGACAGCAAGGTTTTTGCCTTGCGCGAGGCGGATATCCAAGATCGCTGGTCGGTTTCCGCGGACGGCAAGACCATCACGCTGCGGCGGCACATGACGGGCGCCGTGACGGCGGAACAGACGCTCATGCTCGACCGGCAGTAGACCAGTGGGGTTTACAACGCCTGGCCTCGCCGCCAGCGGTCTTCGAACAGGCCGGTCATCGCCTCGCCCATGCCCTCGTGATCGAAGACCACGGCGGTCCAGCTTGGCCTGGTGATGACGGGGTCGAGCAAGGCGATCATGCCCTGGCGCCCGTCGAATACGGCCAACTTCATGGGTAGAGAATCTACTTGCCGCACCTGGACGCCGGTGGCGGCATAGTCCTGCAGCCTTTGGCGGTGCGCGTCGTCCAGGGTGCCGGCTTCCAGCAGCAGCCGGCAGGTGACGCCGGAAAGACGCGCCTGCTTGACCAATCTCTCGTCCAGCGGATCGACTGCGTAGGGCGGACGGGAAAACTCCGCGTAATCCGCGCGCACTTCCGACAGCATCCGGCGATACTCGGCGGCGGTCTGGGCAGGATCGCTGACAATGCGCAGGAAATCCAGAGTGCCGCGGCCTCCCTGGCCCTCGGAATAGACCGACTTCAGGTCGTCGATCAGCGCCACGCTTAGCCGGCTGTGATCGGTCAGTTCCTGTTCGGCGACCTGCCGCTTGCGGGCCATGTAGGCAGGCAGGGCCAGGTTGGGTTCCACCGCCGAGAACAACTTGGTACGCTCCTGCACCACCTGCGCGAAGCCCTTCTCTACCAAGCTGTCGAGCACTTCGTAGATTTTTTGGCGGGGTACGTGCGCGCGCGCCGCCAACTCCAGCGCTTTGAATCGGGGATGGCCCAGCAGAACCAGGTATGAGCGCGATTCGTAAGCATTCAGCCCAAGCTGTTGAAGCCGCTTCCAAAAGCGTTGGAACTCTCCTTCAACCCAGTTTTCGGTCATAGTCCCTAACAATAGCAAAACCCAACTAAAGAAATCTGTTACTCGATTTCAGGCGCAATCGCGGATGGCCCAGCCGCCATCACCGAAAAGACCGATAAAGACCGAAAAGACCGAAAAGACGGAGAAAACTCACATTGAAATGGAGTGTAAAATGGGTTACGCTGGCGCCATGGGATTGACTTAGTACTATCGGGCCACCTAAAATGAAGCCTAGTACCCCAGTTTATGCCTGAAAATAATGGCACCCAGGAAGCGGCTCCCGTAGCGGAGCCGGTTGAGGCAGCGAAGATTCGCATCGTAGTAGCGGACGATCACCCCATATTCCGCGACGGCTTGTGCCGATTGCTGGCGTTGGAGGCGGATTTCGAAGTCGTAGCGCAGGCCCAGGATGGCCGGCAAGTGTTGGACGTGTTGCAACAGTATGAGCCCGATATCCTGCTGCTGGACCTTAAGATGCCCGGCATGGACGGTCTGGGCACGCTGCAGAAGCTGCAGAACAGCAAGCACAAGACGCGGGTCATCGTGCTGACTGCGTCGGAGGACAAGAACGAGTTCGTGCAGGCCATGAAGTTGGGCACTTCCGGCATCGTTTTAAAGCAGAGCGCCACGGACCTGCTGATCAAGAGCATCCGCAAAGTAAATGCCGGCGAGATATGGCTGGATTCGCACACTACCGCTGCGGTGATGCGCCAGTTCGCCACCGGCGCCGACGAAGCACCGGCCGTCGGGGCTCCTGTTTCCAGCAGCCGTGAGCGCGAGCGGTCCCTGCTGAGCGCAAGAGAGCGCGAGATCGTGGCATTGGTGGCGCAGGGTTTCAAGAACAAGGAAATGGCCGAGAAGATGTTCATCAGCGAGCAGACCGTGAAAAATCACCTGCACAACATCTTCGATAAACTGGGCGTTTCCGACCGGCTGGAACTCGCCTTGTACGCCATACACAACAATCTGCACATGGGCAAGTAGCTCTGGGTTGTTGGGTGCGCCATTTGTGTGTGCGCGTCGATTATGCCAAACCCATCAAGGTCTATGGCACGCCGCGCGAAGGCAGCAACGGTACTCGCCCGGCGAAGCGATCAGTATCGAGGTGGTCCCAGTCAGCGGCAATCCCGGCCCGTCGAGGATCTGCACTTCCCATGTCGGGCGGCAGAATCTTACGCTCCGCATGTCCATGCGCCGGTTCATCCGTCTGACGAACGGGTTTAGCAAAAAGTTTGAGAACCACCGTGCGGCCATTGCCCTGCACTTCGCCTAATTACAACTTCTGTTGCCGCCACCAGACACCCGCATGACCCCGGCAATGGCGGTGGGGATCACGGACCACACCTGTCAACCTGTATTTGATTAGCGTTATCAACAGCTTACCGGCCCAACCTCGAAGCCGCCTGGCATACGGTATATTGTCTTTAGAAGACCATGCCGATACTTGGGCTGGAGGCAAAGGAATGGCGCTGGAAACCGAACTGGACACGTACAAAACCAAACTGCCAGAATTGGCAGCCGACGAAGGCAAGTTCGTTTTGATACATGGCGATCAGGTCATCGACGTTTACGGAACGTATGAGGACGCGATAAAAGAGGGCTACGCCAAGTTTAGCTTGGAGCCTTTTCTCGTCAAGCAGATCCAGACCACCGAACAGGTGCATTTCATTTCGCGCTTTCAAGCTACGCCGTGCCATACTTCACACGCCAAGTAGCGCCTAACGGATACCTGATCGTGCTTGCGGTGGTTGGGGCGAGCCATGCCAGAAGAACGGCACTCATTGCCAGCAAACAGGCCATCCCCACGCCGGTTCAGGTACAAGCGCTGATCGATACAGGCGCGACCGGAACTTGTGTGGACCCATCCGTTTTAAATCAGTTAAATAAGTCCAACTGGCAACACATTAGTGCATACGCCATCAACGGCTGGCCAACCGGTAGCAGCCGATACCTACGATGTTAGCCTCACCGTCCACGCGAGAACTGGCCAGCTTCCCCTAATGCATCATACCGTTCCCGTCCTTGCATCTCACCTGCTGGCAGCACAAGGTTTTCACGTCATAATCGGGATAGATATCCTGAAGGGGTGCCTGCTCGCATACGACGGGGCTAATGGGCTCTTCTCTTTGGCCTATTGATAGGCTATCGGAGCGGCCAAGCACACACAAATGGCGCACTACCTGAGTTGTTGGGGTGCTACCCTTCCGAAGCCGGATTACGGCACCCATACGCGAAGCAAGCGCGCGCCATTGCGGGGAAGAATTGTGTATTCGTCGGCATGCGCGGGAACTACCCAAACATGGCCCGGCGCGAACGCCTCATCGCCAAGGCGCCCGTCGCCTTCCAGGCAGATCAGCAACTCCGCGTGCGGGCCGCCCCAGCAGGTGGACTCGCCATCGACGGCGGCCGACTCCGTCCGGAAGTAGGGGCACTCCACTAACAGCTGACGCCCATCGCCCAGATCCACAGGCACGCTGGCCCCGGGATGGCAACCCAGATCCGCCACCGCCAGAGCCGCGTCCAAATGCAACTCGCGCGGGCGGCCGTAGTCATAGAGCCTGTAAGTCACATCGCTAAACTGTTGGATCTCGCACAGTGCCAGTCCTGCGCCGATGGCGTGTACCGTGCCCGCCGGCACAAAAAAAGTATCTCCGGGATGCGCCGCGTACCAGCGCAGCAGTCCCTCGATTTCGCCCGAAAGCGCCGCCGCGCGCGCCTCGTCGCGATTGAGAGGCCGCCCGAATCCCAAAGCCGCTGACGCACCCGGCGCAGCCCGCAGTACGTGCCACATCTCCGTCTTGCCCGGAACCGTTTTGCCTGCACCGGTGGAATCCCCCGGATGCACCTGCACGGAGAGCTTCTCCGAAGTGAACAGGAACTTCACCAGCAGGCGCGGCTCCGCCGGCGCAACGAACCAGACTTCGCCGGTCTTGCCCGCGCCGCGCGGATACCACGGCTCCGTATCCGGAGTGCCCCAAACCTTTTCGAGCGCCGTGAAGTCCAGCCGCCGGACCTTCACTGTTCCACTATGAAGCGGTGCAGGCGCTCCAAGCCCCGCTCCAGCTCATGCATGGAAGTGGCGTAAGAAATCCGCACGTGCCGGTCCGTGCCGAACGCCTCGCCCGGAACCACCGCCACGGCTGCTTTGTCGAGCAGCCTTTCGGCGAATTGCACGCTGCTCGAGATGCCGTTCCGGAACGCCACTCCGATATCCGGATAGGCGTAGAACGCGCCAAGCGGTTCCGCGCAACGCACGCCGGGAATCGCCCGCAGCCGCCCGATCACGAAGTCGCGCCGCTTGGCGTATTCCGCAAGCATCGTACCTACCGAATCCTGCGGACCGCGCAGCGCTTCTACCGCGGCCTTCTGCGCAATGGAAGTCGGATTGGAAGTGGAGTGGCTTTGCAGCTTCAGCATAGCCCCGATCACCCGTGCGGGCGCCAGTGCGAAGCCGATGCGCCAGCCGGTCATGGCGTAGGTCTTCGAAACCGTCCCGGCCACCAGCACGTTCTCCTTGGCGCCAGCCAGCGATGCGATCGAAAACGGCTGGCTGTCGTAGAGGAAGTGGCAGTAGCACTCGTCGGTCATCAGGAAGATACCGCGCTCCGACGCCAACCGGTAGATCTTCTCGAACTCCTCGCGGTCGAGCACCGCGCCGCTGGGGTTCGACGGCGAATTGATCAGCACCATCTTGGTGCGTGAGGTCAGGTACGGCTCGATCATGTCCGCCGTCAGCGTGAATCCCCGGTCTTCATCCGTGCCCACGAATACGCACTTAGCGCCCGCATAGTTCACCACATCCTTGTAGGTGACCCAATACGGCACCGGGATCACCACCTCGTCGCCCGGATCGAGCAGCGCCTGCGTCAGATTGAAGATGGCGTGCTTGCCTCCCACCGTGATCAGGCACTCGCTCGGCTGGTAGTGCGTGCCGAAATCCGCAGCATGCCTCTCGCAAACCGCCTGCTTCAGCTCCAGTGTGCCGCCCGCGTTGGTGTACTTCGTGAAATTCTGTTCCAAAGCGCGTATGGCAGCTCGCTTGATGTTGTCGGGCGTCGGAAAGTCGGGCTCCCCGGCCCCGAAGTCCACTACGTCCACGCCTTGCGCGCGCAGCTTCTCCGCATCCGCCGCCACCCGCATGGTGGACGACACGCTGATCAAAGAGATCCGTTCCGCGATTTCCTGATTCGTTTGCACTAGCATCTTGGCTCCTTATCCCGCCTCTAACTTCGCCCGAACCGCTTCCTCAGCCTGACTTCCACCGACTGTGGAACCAGCCCTCCGATATTGCCGCCCAACCCAAACACTTCCTTCACTAGGCGCGAGCTGATGAACGAGTGCGCCTCGCTGGCCATCATGAAGACGGTCTCGATATCCGGCCGCAGCCGCCGGTTCATCAAGGCCATCTGCAGTTCATACTCGTAATCCGAGATCGCCCGTATGCCGCGCAACAGCACAGTTGCGCCGTTCTGCGCCGCGTAGTCCACCAGCAGGCCCTCGAACGAGTCGACCGCCACGTTCGGATAGCAGTCCACCACTTCGCGCAACATCTCGATGCGCTCCTCCACGCTGAACAGCGGCTGCTTGGTTTCGTTGCGCAGAATCGCGACAGTCAGCTTATCGAACAAATAACACCCGCGTACGATCAGGTCCAGGTGGCCATTGGTGATCGGGTCGAAAGAATCCGGATAGATGGCGGTCACTCGGGGCGGCTTCGTGGCCGCACGCACGCGTTCGGTATCGTTGGTTATTCTACGATTCTACCGGAACGTGCCAGCGTGCGCCACAGCATAT
>DATKFU010000406.1:0-3392 GCA_035511215.1 Bryobacteraceae bacterium
TTGCCCTTACCGGCCGCCCTCGTCTGGCAAGTTCGATGAAAAATCCGGGCTAACGGGAGATCTTCCCGAACGACCGAGAGCACCACGGTGCGGTCGGCCACTATGAAAACCAGCTCTCTGCGTCAGCTAAATGGTCAAATAGACAGCATCTAACCGCAGAAGGAATATTCCGTCCATGACACCGTCCCTGCCGCCGATCTACCCACTGTTGCCCCGAACAGTGCCATGCAAAGTTGCCGGGCTCGCGCCGTTGAGCCTGTGTCGTCCGCTGCATTTGGCCAACCCGCGCCTAGGCAAAGAACGGAATTCGAAGCAGCGTCTATCAAACCCGACTCTCCACTATCGACCACTTCGAGAGACCGACAGACAAATTGATCGTGCAGACTGAATTCAGCACTGGGTCGAATGGCGCATGCCGATCTAGCGCATTTACTACTTGCTCGAAGATCCTCGAAATTGGTCGGGCGGATGCAGGAGTGGCCGTAGGCCTAACCCGCCAGCCCTACCCTTCTTTTATCCAGACGATGGAACTGAGCGGCCGGGGGGCGCCGCGCCCGCCGCCTTGCGGAGACGCTGTAGCCGCACCATCGCGATTAGTACGGGCGTAGTTCGGGACGGCGAGCAGGTCGGCGCCATCGGCGAACTTGCCCTTGATCACCATCACGCCGCCTAACAGGTCGGGGCGCCATTCGGCAATTAGGGGCGCGGTTTTACTGATCGGTTTGCTTATGTCCTGGTCGACTTTTTCGATGTTGTAGATCAGCGGACCATATTTCAGCGCCACCTTTCCCTCGTCGGGATGCGACACTTGGCCGCTGCGGCTGCGGGCCGTTATCCGGTCGTCCGGATACACGCGCTGCGCCGTCATCGGCAACACCAGTTCGACCTTATCGCCGGCTTTCCAGTTGCGTGTGATCACTGCGTAGCCGTTCTCAATGGCCGGCTTTACGGCCGCGCCGTTGACGTGGATAGAGGTCACTCCATTGGCCTCGGGCCTGGGGTTGTACAGCTTGCTCACTCCGCGATCGGGCACGCGGATGCGAAGACTGAAATTCTTGGCGGTCTTGGGATTCACCGTAATCGCCACGTTCCCCTTCCACGGATATTCCGTGGCCTGCACCATTTCCACGTCGGTCCCGCCCACGTTCTCCACGGTGATCGCACTGCCGACGAACAGGTTTACGTAGATGCCACCGGGGCTCTTGGTATAGACCCAGGTGGGCATCATTAACAGCGTGCGCGGAATGTTGCCCACACAGCAGGGGCATACGTGCCAGGCATAACGCACCTTATTCTCGTCGAGCGGATTATCGTAGTAGAAATTCTTGGCCTCGAGATCGTTAGCGCCCAGCAGCGCGTTGTACATGGTCTCTTCGATCAGGTCGGCGTACTTGGCCTCATGATAAGCCAGGTGCATCTTCCAATGGAAGAAGATTTCGCCGCAGCTCGAGCAGGCCTCGCAATACGCCTGGTTGCTCAGCGCGTAATTGACCCCGAAGCCCTCCGAAGTATCACCGCTGCCGACTCCGCCGGTGACGTAGAGCTTCTTATTCACCAAATTGTCCCAGAGCGATTTAACCGCGCTGTGGTACTCCAGGTCGTGAGTTTCTACAGCGACGTCCGCCATGCCGGAATCGAGGTACATGGCGCGCACCGCGTGGCCCACCACTTCGTACTGCTGCACCACTGGCAGATGGCTCTGATCGTATTCCGACCGTTCGTCGACGATTGTGCCGTCCGGCCTGGTTCTCTGCACCGCGGTGGTCGAGCGGCAATCCAGCAGCCACTTGGCCGTTTCGATGTACCTCTGCCCCTTGCCATCGCCTTCCATATCGTTGACGAAGCGGCCGAACCGAACCAGCCCTTGCTCCATTTGCTCGTGGCCGTCGTACCAGGGCTTCTTGGGCGCTGGACCGAGATTGTTGTACCAGCAGTCCGCCAGCTTCTTGGCGGCGTTGTACAGGCGGGCGTCCTGCTTCTTCGTCATCAGGTAATGGTTGATGGCCGATTCCAGGAAGTAGCCCGCGGTGTAGCCTTCGTGATTGCCGCGAGTCGCAGGATCCCAGTGCTTAAGATTGGCGGGCTGGGGCGTCGGGACCTCGATCGTGGTGTCGGGTTTGCCGTCGGCATTGTCACCGGTGACCTTCTTGGCGGTGATAGGAACCGCATTCGGCCCGCCTCCAGCGCGGAAGCCGTTGGTCGGCGCCACGCCCTCGCTGAGAGCGATGCGGGTGGGAGTGGTCGTACCGTCCTGATTCAGGACCGGGAAGAGGACCGTAGTCGACGTCTTGCCGTCAAACGGCTGTTCCGTGTTGGCCTGATCCTGACCTCGTTCGCCGCGGCCACCGCCACGATTGGCGTGGAGCGTGCCGTCGGGATCCTGCGAGACCGTAACTCGCGCGAGCACCACAGTGCCATCCGGCTTGGTGACCGGAACGGGGGGCAGCGGGCCACGCCGGGGCGCCGCCGCTGTGAAGGCAGTCTGCAAGTACCCATCGGGTTCCTGTGCGGCCAGGATAATCGGGATCCAGGCGTCCAGTGTCTTACGGAACTTCTCGTGAGCCTTGATGATGTCGGGATCGCCCTGCGGGTCGATCATCAACGCGATGCTCATCGCCTCCACGGTCTGGTGGACCCAGGCATTGGAGAAGACGTAGCCCTTGTGATATCCGTGCGGCTCGCCGCGCAGCGCTTTGCCGGCATTGATGAAGTTGTCGATGCCGCCTTGCCCAATGCTCAGATCTTCGCGGTTGATCTGGTCGATGCAATGCGGAATCCAATTGACGATCAGCAACTTTGCGCGGGCATTCCAGAACGGGCTCGAGATTTTAAAGTTCTTGGTGTAGACCGCTTCGAGCTGCTTGGCGGGCGGCGGCGCTTCGACCGAAACATGCAGGGTCGAAGAGTGCGTGCTCTCGCCGTTGGTCACGGTCAGTTTCAAGGCATACCATCCCAGCGTGGAGAAGGTGGCTGTGGTGGTCAGTGCCTTGGGATCGGCAAACGTGACCGTGCCCGGTCCGGATTCCTTGTTCCAGATGGCGGTCGGCGTTGGTCCGGCCGCTGGCGGCGCAGGGGCCGCCTGTCCTGTTTGTCCGGCGTAATTGATCTGTGCGGGCTGGACCGGCGGACGTCCCATTACGGGAGGCTCGCCATATCCGGCCCAGCCCCGCAGATAGGTCTTGCTGCCCAGGACGGTGATGCGGTCCACACCGGCGCTGCCGACGACCGGCGCATCCATAGCTTCTACATCGGTTCCGCCAACGCTCACGATAGCGCTCTTCACCATCGGCGAGAGCGCCACCGACGCGGCGGCCGCCTTTCCAACGGATCCAAACAGGGCCCGGCGGCTCAACTGGGTCTTCTTCGAATCTTGCTTCAAGGAGTCCCCCCCC
>DATKFU010000407.1:0-15959 GCA_035511215.1 Bryobacteraceae bacterium
GTCTGATGGTGTCCATTGCGCTCGAGACCGCTATCGATTCCACCACGGCGCACGTGGGAGACATCCTGCGCGGCCATGTCAGCGGCGATGTGCGCGGCAAAGGCAAAGCGATTGTTATTCCCAAGGGCGCCATCGTGACCGGGCGCATCCGGGGGCTGGAGCGGGCGCATTCGCCCGGCGCAGCCTTCAACCTGACCATCGAACTCACGGAACTGGAGTGGGAAACCACCAGCGCGGAGTTCTATGGCGAACTGCTGCTGAAAGGCCCGGCGCGGGTGGAGGGCACCCGGGGGCCGCATGCGCCGCCGATTCCGGGTACCGGCGTTCTACGCCTGACGGGCACGCAATTCCACGTCCCGGCGGGATTCCGGATGAGCTGGCGGACGCTAGAGCCGAACCAGAGCCTGAAGCGGTCGAGATAGACCCCTCCACTAAATGAAACAAACGGGCCCTGCCAGGGCCGTGCGGCCATCCCCCTATCTTTCAACAGTACTTTAAGATATAAAACTCTGGTATACATCTTTTCGCGCGAGAGTCTCCATGAACACGCTACGGAAATCTGCGATTTGCGTTTTGTCCCCGCTCTTGCTGGCGTCCATCGCTTTGGGCCAGCAGGATTATGTCGGCCGCTACGACGTATATGGGGGATATATGTACCTGAACAGCCCAGGCCTCAATCTGGGCGAGAGTGGTTTTCATACGCAGGTCGGAACGAATCCCACAAGATGGTATTCCTTGGGCTTCGATTTCAGCACGGGAACCGGCGACACCACCCTGACCACCAACATGCTGAAGTCTTCCATACAGCAGCAGATCGGCGCGCAATTGGCGCCGCTCAAAAGCGCGGGCTTGCTTCCGGCCAGTTACGAACCGGACGTGCCGGAGCATTCGCGAACGCAGACGTATGCCACCGGGCCGCAGTTCAACTATCGCCATTTCCGGTCGGTGACACTATTTATCCATCCCGATGTGGGCGCCATTCACGAAGACGCCATCCCGCATCCCGGCGATCCCATCAGCACGGCGCTGGTCGAACAAATGGCGCCTTCCGGGATAAAGCAGCAGTGGACCTGGTTCTACGGATTCGGCGGCGGCATGGACTTTAACGTGACCCGTCACGTCGGCCTGCGGGTGACGGCGGACTTCGTGCACGACCGCTTGTTCGCCGACATCGTAGATACGCGCAACACGGTGCGTTTCTCGGTAGGACCGACCTTTCACATGGGCAAGAATATGACGGCGCAGAAGTGAGCGTGCACGACGGCGTGCGGCGCCTGCCATGAGACGGCGCCAGCCGCAGCGCCCGCCAGCCGTGTGCTTCCTGATACACTGATGCTTCCGCATGCTATCGATCGTCATTCCGATACACAACGAGGAGCCGTCTATTCTGCGCTTGTACGACCGGCTCACGGCCGTTCTGGAGCCGCTCCGGCAAGCCTACGAAATTCTGTTCGTGGACGACGCTTCCAGCGACCGCAGCTTCGAACTGCTGGCGAACCTGGTGGAGACCGACGGGCATTTAAAGGTGATCCGGCTGCGTAGGAATTTCGGGCAGAGCGCGGCTCTATCGGCGGGCTTTCATGAAGCCAAGGGCGCCGTAGTGATCGCCATGGATGGCGACTTGCAGCACGCGCCGGAGGATATTCCCGCGCTGCTGGCCAAGATAGACGAAGGCTACGACATCGCCAGCGGCTGGCGCAAGGAGCGCGTGGACAATCCGCTGACGCGCAAAATCCCTTCGCGCATCGCCAACTGGCTGATGGCCAAAGCTTCCGGTATCGACCTGCGCGACTTCGGCACCACCTTCAAGGCCTACCGCGCCGAAGTACTGAAGGATGTGAACCTGTACGGCGAGCTGCATCGGTTCATCCCGGCATTGGCCAGCTTTTACGGAGCGCGCGTGGCCGAGGTGCCTATCCACAACACGCCGCGATCGGCGGGCGATTCGCACTACGGAATCGGCCGCACCTTCCGCGTGCTGTTCGATATCCTGACCATCAAGTTTCTATTGAAGTATTTCACCCGCCCCATGCACTTTTTCGGCTCGCTGGGCTTGGCTGGAACTGGCTTGGGCGGGGCGATCATGCTCTGGCTGGCGCTGCAGAAGTTGATGGGCCATGAGTTGATCATGGTGGAGCACGGTCCGCTGATGATCGCCGGCGGCCTGTTGTTGCTGGGCGGGCTGATGATGTTCAGCACCGGGCTGATGGGGGAAATGATGATGCGCACCTATTTTGAGAGCCAGGGGCGCCGCATTTACGCCGTGCGCGAGATCGTGACGCGCAAGCAGCGGGGAGTGGCCGGCGGCGCGCGCGGATGATGGCGTGCGCCGCCCCTCCCCGGTGGCCGGTACCCGGTAACGGCGGGCGCGGCTGGGAACGGGCGTTGGCGCGCGCCGTGTAGTAGACTGGGAGTTTAATACCAGCAATTCTAAAGCTTGGAGGTTCCATGAAGTACCGCAATGTGGCCATGCCCGCCTTGGGAATTCTGTTGTTCGCCCTCGCGGGTTTCGCGCAAACTTCCTCGTTGGAGGGAGACGTCAAAGGTGAGGACGGTGCGCCGCTGAAGGGCGCGCTGATCAAAATCGACCGCGAAGACATCAAGGGTCATTACCAGGTAAAGACCGATAAGAAAGGGCACTATTATTATGGCGGCCTGCCCCTGGGTCAATACAAGGTTACGCTCGAGGTGGACGGCAAGGAAGTCGATTTTGTCGACAAGGTGAGAACCCGGCTGGGCGATCCCGTCGATAACAACTTCGACCTGCACGCGGCCGCGCAGAAGCGGCAGGCCCTGAACCAGGCCGCCGACACCGGCAACCTGAGCAAAGAACAGTCGCGCGGGATGAGCGCCGAGGAGAAGGCCGCCTTCGAGAAGGCCAACAAGGAGCGCACGGAGATGAAGGCCAAGGGTAAAGCGCTCAACGACGCGTTTAATGGCGGCAAAGAGGCCATGAACGCCAAGCAGTTCGATGTGGCGGTGACCCAGTTCTCCAAAGCCGGCGAGATGGCGCCCGATCAGCCGGTGATCTGGGCCAACCTCGGCGACGCTGAAATTGCCCTATCCAAAACCAAGACGGGCGCGGAGCACGACGATGCCCTGAACAAGGGGCTGGACGCGTACAAAAAGACCCTGGAGCTCAAGCCGGACGATGCCGGTGTACACAACAATTACGCGCTTGCCCTGGCGCAAGCCAAGAAGTTCGAAGAGGCGCAGGCGGAACTCGCCAAAGCGGCGCAGCTCGATCCTCCGAGCGCCGGCAAATACTATTACAACCTGGGTGCTTTGCTGGTGAATAACGGCCAGACCGAGCCTGCCGGCCAGGCCTTCAAGAAAGCTATCGACGCCGACCCGAAGTATGCCGACGCGCAATATCAATACGGCATCTACCTGATTGGGAAAGCCACGCTGGGCGGTGACGGCAAGTACGAGCCGGTGCCGGGAACCCGCGAAGCCTTTCAAGCGTATTTGGATCTGAAGCCCGATGGGCCGAACGCGGAATCGGCCAAGGGCATGCTCGCGAGCCTGTCCGGTGCGGTGGATACTTCGTATCAGAATCCCGCGGCCGCCAAGAACAAGAAGAAGACCACCTCCAAGAACTAATGTGGCAGCGGGTGCGATAATGATTGAGGGGCGCCGGAAAGAGCGCCCCTTACCATGATGCGGTTTTTGTTTGTCCGCGTGATCGTGCCGCTGTTGATCTTCTGGCTGGTGCGCGGCATCCTCAGGTCCATGTTTGGCGGAGCGAGTTCCCAGGTTGCGGCCAAACCGGCCCGGCCGATGCCCACCACGGTTTCCCCCGGCGGCGAGTTGAGGAAAGACCCGGTGTGCGGCATCTATGTCTCAGCGGATACGTCGGTGACCAAGCGGATCAACGGCCAGACGGTGCATTTTTGCTCGCCGGCCTGCCGCGATAAATATCGCGCCGCCTAGTGTGGCGCACGCACTCCTGCGTGCCGCGTCGGCACTCGTGCCGACGCCCGCCTTTAACAGGCTATGCCGGCGACATGTTAGACGTTAAGAAACCTACCGGGAGCCGAAGTTATAGCCCAGCCACACCATACCCGCCGTTACCAGATTGCTTCCAAACCCGGGCTGGCCGTCCAGGTTCGGGACGTAATGTATGTCGAACTGGGGACGGATGAATATGTGCTCGGTGACAAAAATCGATACGCCCACGCCGCCGTGGACTTGAAAGTGGTTCGAACTCACGACCGGCTCTGCCTGGTTGACGCAAGCGCTGCCCACGCATGTGCTGGAAGTCACTGAGAGACCCGTCTTGGCGCCGCCGACTCCGGCCTGCAGCTGCAGCGCAACGCGCTTAGTATGCACAGGCTCGTACACGCCATTGAAATCGTAAAATGTTTGCCGGTAGTCCAGCGGCCCATAGCTGGGGATATCGATGAATTGGGTCTTGGCGGGTTGGAAGCTGACCTCCGCTCCAAAGCCGATGTTTTTCCAGACTATCACATCTCCGCCGATGCCCAGAAAAAACCCACTCATACTGGGGGTCGCCGCACACGTGCCTCCGGTCGTCAGGCTAACGCTGCCAATGGGTGAGCATGCGCTGAGAGCGGAATTGTCGAGGCCGTTTGAGTTGGCGCTGTCGTGCGCGGTCCCGAAGCCCAACATAAAATCGACAGAGCTCTGCGCGCTCGCGAACGGTACGCAAAGTAACGGAAGGGAGAGAAAAGGAAGGTATCGGCAAATTCGTTTCACGTCGGAAGTCTCCTCTAGATTTTGGCGGACTGCACAAACAACTCACTGGCCCTTGGAATATTATCGCGCATTTTGATGGCGGGTTTGGACCGCCATACCCTAACGACGCTATTGGAAGGAAAGACGTTTCAGTCCAATGCGGCGAAAACCACGGCGAGCGGTACGCCAACCACACAGTCAGCCGCTTGTAACATCCCGCCCTCCGGTTCCTGAAACTCGTTTTGCGTGCTTACGTACGCTTGCGCTGTCGTCCTGCGTTAGTACTTCGATGGAGATTAGCAAACCGCTCCTCCGCTGTGTCCAGTAGCCCCGCGTCCCCAAGAGTGGGGACGCGGCACGCAGAGTGCGTGCGCTACGGGAGACCGCGCCACGTTGTAACATATCCACATGCCGCACCCGGAGCGTACTGTTCTGCCGATCATCCTGCTGGCCCTGACCGCCGGCGCCGAACCGGTCAAGTTCAATCGCGATATCCGGCCCATCATGTCGGATACTTGCTTTCGCTGCCACGGCCCCGACAAGCGCGCCCGTATGGCGGGCATGCGTCTGGACCGCCGCGAAGAGGCCCTCAAGCCCACCCCGTCCGGCGCTATCCCCATCGTGCCCGGCTACGCCGATAAGAGCGCGATCGTACAGCGCATCTTCGCCACCGACCCAGCCCGCCGGATGCCGCCGAAATACGCGGAGAAGGTGCTGACCGACGCGCAAAAGGAAACCATCCGCCGCTGGGTCGCCGAAGGCGCCGTGTATGAGGGCCACTGGGCCTATCAGCCGGTCAAGCGTCCGCCCGTTCCGCCCGTTGCAGATGCCGCGGACGCAAAAGCGCCGATCCGCAACCCCATCGACAACTTCATCCAGGCGCGGCTGGCCCGCGAACAGTTGACGCCCTCGCCCGAAGCCGATCGCCGCACGCTGCTGCGCCGCGTGACGCTCGACCTTACGGGGATCCCGCCCACCCCGCAGGAAGCCGATGCGTTCCTCAACGACCGGTCGCCGGATGCCTACGGCAAGGTGGTCGATCGCTTGCTGGCCTCGCCGGCCTACGCCGAAATGCGTGCCATGCACTGGCTCGATGCAGTGCGCTTCGCGGATACCGCCGGCTTTCACGGCGACAACATCTGGCCCGCGTGGCCTTATCGCGACTACGTGCTGCGCGCCTTCCGCGACAACAAGCCTTTCGACGAGTTCACGCGCGAGCAACTGGCGGGCGATCTGTTGCCCAATGCCACGCGCGAACAGGAAGTCGCCGCGGCGTACAACCGGCTGAATCGCGCCTCGGCGGAGGGCGGACTGCAGCCGGACGAGTATCTGGCCAAATACGGCGCGGATCGCGTCCGCACATTAAGCACCGTCTGGCTGGGTTCCACGATGGGCTGCGCTGAATGCCACGACCACAAATTCGATCCCTTCACCTCCAAAGATTTCTACGCCATGAAGGCCTTCTTCGCGGATGTCCGCGAAACGGGCTTGGTCCCCGACAGAGGCCGCGGCGCTTGGGGCGAGAAACTGCCGCTTCCGACCGAAGCACAAGGCCGCCGTCTGGCGGAGCTTGACGAACAAATCACCGCGGTACGCCGCGCGCTGGACGCGCAGGCGCAACAACTGAAGCGGCAGCGCTGGGCCTGGGAAGACCGCCTGCTGCCGGATTTCGAGGCCGGCAAACTGGCGTGGACGTACCAGCGGCCCGCGGCGGCCTCCGCGGCCAACGGGGCGAAACTCACCATATATAACGACGAAACGTTGGAGAGCAACTTCTATCTGCATGGTTCACTCAGTTCCGAGCGCAAGCGCGGCGAAGGGGTGATTGTGGCATCGGGCCCGAATCCCGATAACGAAACCTACACCGTCACGCTCAAGCCGGGCGAGGGCACGTGGACCGCGCTGGGCATCGACGTCTTTCAGGACGAGAGCCTGCCAGGCACGCGTTTTGCCCGTGGCGCGGATCGCTTCGTGCTCACCGAAGTCGACGCCGAGCTCGGCAACACCGGCGGCGCGCCGCGCAAATTGCCCTTCGTGTTGGCGACTTCCGGCGGCATTGGCGAACGCGTGGAGAATCCGCCCATGGCCGCCATCGATGGCGATCCGAAGAGCGGCTGGGGGGTCACCATCGTGGAGGAGTACAATCCCTTTCTGGCGTTGCGCTTCGCGGAACCGGTTCACACGCGCGCCGATTCCGTCGTGACCGTCCGCCTGCATCACGACTCCGATCTAAGGCGCGCTACCATCGGGCGCTTCCGCCTGGCGCTTTCGGCCGCGACTTACGCATGGCCCGAGGACGGCGAGTCCGACGCCAAGACGAAAGCCAGCCCGCCCGATAATCCATCGCTCACTTTGACTGTCGCCGCCGGCCGGGGGCTGCCTCCCGATCTGCCCAAGATCCTGCGCCGGCAAGAGGACGAGCGCAGCGCCGAGCAGAAGGACGCAGTACTGGACTTCTTCGAATTCTCCACGCCGGAGCTGCAGCCCGCTTACATCCGCCTGGCACGCCTGCGCGCCGAGCGCGATTTGCTGTCCGCCGCGGTGCCGCGCGTGATCCTCACGGAAGCAACGCGGCCGCGCGTCACGCGCATTCTGCCGCGCGCCAACTGGATGGACGAGACGCACGAAATCGTGGAGCCGGCAGTGCCGGCGTTTCTGGCCAAGCTGGAGACAGACGGCCGCCGCGCCACGCGCCTGGATCTGGCGAACTGGCTGGTATCCCAACAGAATCCGCTCACCGCGCGCGCGTTCGTCAACCGCCTGTGGCGCGAGTTCTTCGGGACCGGGCTTTCGAAGGTTCTGGAAGATCTCGGGTCGCAGGGCGAGTGGCCCGTCAATACCGAATTGCTCGACTGGATGGCCGCGGAATTCATGCATCCCGAATGGGAAGCGCAGGGCGCGCACGATTGGGACGTGCGCCATATGATCCGCACCATCGTCACCAGCCACACCTACCGGCAGGCGTCGTTGTCGAGCGCGCAAATCGACGAGCGCGATCCCGACAATCGCTGGCTGGCGCGCCAGAATCGCTATCGCGTGGACGCGGAGATCGTGCACGATATCGCGCTATCGGTCTCCGGGCTGCTGGTCGAGCAGTTCGGCGGTCCCAGCGTGCGCCCGTACGAGCCGGAAGGTTATCTGGCGGGACTGAATTTTCCCAAGCGGGAGTACTCCGCGAGCCGCGGCACCGATCTTTACCGCCGCGCGCTATATACGGAATGGCAGCGCACGTTCCTGCACCCCACGCTGCTGACATTCGACGCGCCCACGCGCGAAGAGTGCACCGTGAACCGGGTCAGCTCCAATACGCCGCTGCAAGCTCTGGACCTGATGAACGATCCGATCTTCGTCGAGACCGCGCGCGTGTTCGCCGAGAACATTGTGCGGCAGGGCGGCGCCGCGTTTGACCGGCAATTGGACTGGGCCTTCGAGCAGGCGCTGAACCGCACTCCGGGCAAGGAGGAGCGCCAGATTCTGAAGGATCTGTATCGCAAGAATCTGGAGCGTTTCCGCGCGTCGCCGGAATCGGCCGCGCAGTTGATGAGCGTGGGTGAAGCGCCGCGCGTGGGCGCCGGCGAACCAGAGACGGCCGCCATGGCCCTGGTGGCGCGGGCGATTTTGAATTTACATGAGACGATCACGCGGAATTAACGGTAGGACGGGCTTTAGCCATGACATCCAATTCCAACCACGACTGTGACATCTGCCGGCGCACTTTTCTGCGCAACGGCCTCGCCGGCGTCGGCCTGCTGGCCCTGAACTCGCTCCTCGACCGGCGGCTGCTGGCTTCGACGGGCGTGGTCAACCCGCTGCACCATCCGGCGAAAGCCAAGCGCGTGATCTTCCTTTATCAAGCCGGCGGCCCTTCGCATCTGGAAACTTTCGACTACAAGCCGAAGCTCGCCGAGATGACCGGCAAGCCCATGCCGGACTCTTTCACCGCGGGGCAGCAGATCGCCCAACTCCAGGGGCAGCGGCTGACCTGCTTCGGCCCGCAGCATCCGTTTCAGAGATTCGGCAAATCGGGCCAGGAGATGTGCTCGTTGTTTCCGCACATCGGCAGCGTGGCCGACGATATCTGCATTGTGCGCTCCATGTGGACCGAGCAGATCAATCACGACCCCGCCCATACCCTGATGAACACCGGCTCCATCATTACGGGCCGCCCCAGCATGGGATCGTGGGTATTTTACGGATTGGGCGCGGAGGCGGACAACCTGCCCGGCTTTGTGGTGCTGATGTCCTCCGGCAAGGGCGGGCAAATGCAGCCCATCGCCGCGCGCCAATGGTCGAGCGGCATCCTGCCCAGCCGGTTCCAGGGCGTGAAGCTAAACTCTTTCGGCGACGCCGTATTGCACGTCAAGAATCCGCCGGGCGTGAGCGACGCCGCGCAGAGCGAATCGGTGCAGGCGGTGAACGCGCTGAATCGCCTGGAATACAAAGCCACCCAGGACCCCGAGATTCTCACCCGCGTGGCGCAGTACGAGATGGCTTTCCGCATGCAATCGAGCGTGCCGGACCTGGTGGATATGAGCAAGGAACCCGCCAGCGTGCTGGAGATGTACGGCGCGCGGCCCGGCGACGGATCCTTCGCCTCGAATTGCCTGCTGGCGCGGCGCCTGGCAGAGCGCGGCGTGCGCTTCATTCAGCTCTACCATCGCGATTGGGATCATCACTCGGGCGTGAAGGCGAACGTAGTGATCAAGGCCCAGGAGACCGACCGGCCCACCGCGGCGCTGATCCAGGACCTGAAACAGCGCGGCATGCTGGACGACACGCTGGTGGTGTGGGGCGGCGAATTCGGCCGCACGCCGATGTCTCAGGGCGATGGCCGCGACCACCATATCAAGGGCTTCAGCTTTGTGCTGGCGGGCGGCGGCATCAAAGGCGGCCTCACTTATGGCGCCACCGACGAGTTAGGCTATGCCGCTGTGGAGAACGCCGTGGCCGTGCCGGATTTCCATGCCACGATGCTCCATTTGCTGGGCATCGATCATAAGCGCCTGACGGTCAAATTCCAGGGGCTGGATGCGCGCTTGACGGGCATCGCGGGTAATGTGGTGGGCGGGATTTTGGCGTGACCGGAGTCCCGCTTCACAAATCGCCTACCGACAACGCTTGGCGGTGAGTAACTCCTTCTGTTCATCCAGCAGCCAGCAGCCGGCGGCTGTTGCGTTGGCCACTTCGGTGCCATTCCAGTTGATCCTGGCGGGTAGCCATGACTCAGGCAGCGTCACCTTCATTTGAGCCACAGCGCGGCTGACCACCTCGACTTCCTGCAAGTCGGGCAAATACTGCGCGCGCACGCGGGCGGTGAGCGGCTCGGCGCGCGGCGCCATCTCGATTTTGGTTTCCAGGCGGATTTTCTCCTTGCCGCGCTGCACCATTACTACCACTGGCTTCTCCTCGAGCGTCTGATACAGAATTTGCGCGAACTCCGCGCCATTCTTCAGTTCCTTGCCGCCCAACTCCAGGATGCGGTCGTTGAGCTTGAGCGGCCCTCCATATTTTTCAGGCAGCGACGCAACCAGAACCCCCGGCCCCGGTTCGCCGGGATTGAATCCGAATGGACCAACGGCCAATACGGCGCTCGATCCCAGCGGCTCGACGCGCGTGGAATCCAGCACATCGTTGCTCTCGGCGGGATCGAACCTGGTGACTTCCACCCAATAGCAGTGCGGGAACAGAGGGCTGCCGGTTTCGCAGTCCGCCTTGGTGGGGAATGGGTCGCGCTGGCGCGCCGCGAGCCATTCGAAAATCTCCGAAGGCTTGGCCGCGGCCGGCTCGCGCCACTCCAGATTGAAGCCGGCGGACTGTAGTTTCTTGCCGAGGGGCTCTTCGCCCTTGTCTGCAAACAGCCACAGAACGGGCAGGTTGGCGGTGTTGGCGGCGAACAAGCGATTGCTGTCGATCGCTGCGCGCGGACTGCCTCCCGCTGCCACTGCGGCGGCCCAAAGATCCGGCATGCGAGCCGCCAGATAGAACAGCGTGGGGACGGACTGGCCCTGCGCCGCAAGATAGACACGATTGGGGTCGACGGGCAGCCGCTTTTCGGCTTCCTCCACTTCCGCAGCCAGAGCTTTAATGCGTTGGTCGGCACTCTTTCCGCTATCGGTGTGCGGCTCGAGGAACTGCCAGCCGCGCTCTTGGCACGCGGCTTCCCAGACTTTCGAATCGCCGCCGAGCAGGACCAGGAGCGCAGATTTGGCAGCCTGCGGCGCGCAGGGCCGCACCAGAATCGTCGCCAACAGCAGCAGACGCGCAGCGGCAATCACGTCAGTGCACCAGCCGCGAATGAATGCGCTTGGCCAGCTTCTCAATCTCTTCGGTCTTCTTCAGGCTGGAGATCGAAAGCACGTGGCGGTCGTTCTTTTCCAGCTCCTGCTTCAGTTGTTCGGCCAGTTCGATCAGTTGCGCCGCGTCCTTCAAATCCCTTTCGTGATCGGCCTTCAGGATTTCATCCTGTTGGGATTTGCCGTTGGGCAGCGGCGCATCTTCGGCGCTGGGCGGTTGATGCGGCTTCACCTGCGGCGCGACTAACGGCGATAGGGCCAACGCCAGGCCCACCGAGGCTGCGAAACGTAACAAGAGTTTCATGATCGTTGCACCGTCATAACGGCAGGTCCTCGTACGCGTAGCTGGCATCCACGCTGGTGTATTTGCCGCCATCCAGTTCGACGTACGGATAGACGAAATAGTTCAACGGAGCGCCTTGTTGCCTGGGAGCGAGAACCACATCGCGGCCTTTGCTCAGCTCCACGCGATTCTCGTCGTGCGCGCCGAAGAAGTACTCGCGCTTCGCTGGATTCTTGGCTGCCTCCGACGCGTCCACAGGCACCCAGCCGATGCCTTTCGCGTAGAATTCCGCCCAGCAGTGATAGCCCGCGATCTTGCCCGCGCCGCGATCGGCGGGCAGCGGAAAGCCGATGGCGAAACGTGCGGGAATTCCCACGGCGCGTGCGTAGCCGATGAAGATAGCGTGGAAATCCGTGCAATTGCCGCGGCGCGCGTCGCACGCATAATAAATGTCGCCGTTGCCCCAACCCTTTCCCGTCTTGTCGTATTTCACGGTGGCGACCACGTGATTGTAAATCGCCCGCGCCATTTCCAGATCGGTCCTGGCGCCGGCTGCGTCCACTACCTCGCGCGCCCAGCGCCGGATGGTGTCGTCGAGCGGCACCAGGCGGTCGGGCTGCAGGTAGCGGGCCAAGTCTGGCGTGCCGCCCGCGCCGTCTGCGCCATCTGCAAATGACGCCGGCGCAAGCAGCTGGATGTGTTCCTTCCGCACGGCATCGAACCGCACGGTCACCCCCATGGACGGCTCTTTCGGGTCAGTAACGCGGATGTGCAGGATGTGGTTACCTTCGGCGCTGGTCGAAATCTCGTAATGGTAGCGCGTCTCGACATGCAGGTTCGTGATGCGTTGGAAGGCGTCGTCATGCGGCGCCGGCAGCCAAATATCCACGGTATGCGCGCCGCTGGGGACGTCTTTCACGGTGACCGCGTATTCAAAACTGAAGGAACGCTCGCGCGGCGCCGGCAGGCTTGCGGCCAAGCCCAGTGTGCCGGCCAGGCAGAGTGGCAGGAGAGTGCGCATAGGCTTATTGTATTGGGTAGGCGGCCTAACAATGAGATCCGATACGACTCGAAGACAGATCCTGCAAGCCGTGGGCGCGGGCGCGTTGGCGTCCGCAGCAAGGCCGGGAACAGCTGCGGCGCAGGCGGGCGCTCCAGGCCGCAGCACGCCTCAGATCTGTCTGGAACTCTCGGGGCGGCTCCAAAAGGCGGGTGGGCTGGACGACGCCGGCATGCGCCGTGTCAAGCAGCTTGGCGTGGATCATGTGGCCATGGGCGGTCCGCCGATTCCGTGGGAAGAGTCCGCGATTCGCGCGCGCATGGATCGCTTGCATGCGGGCGGCCTCACCCTGGGCAACATGATGATCGGCGGCTTTCCAAATGCCATTTACGGAAAACCGGGCCGCGACGAAGAGATCGAAAAAGTCCGGCAATCGATTCGGGCGGCTGGTAAAGCGGGCCTGCCGGTCATCGAATATAATTTCTACGCGCACCGCCTCGTGGAGGGTTACTACGAAGAAATCGGGCGCGCCGGCGCGGGGCTGACCGCGTTCGATTACGACCGCGTGAAGGATCTGCCGCCGCTGCCGGACGAAGGCGCGCACTCGCTCGAAGAAATGTGGAGCAACGTTACGTACTTTCTGAAAGCCGTGGTGCCGGTGGCCGCGGAGTCGGGCGTGCGGCTGGCGTTGCATCCCAACGATCCGCCCGCGCCGTTCAGCCGCGGCTCCGGGCAGATTATGGGAACAGTGGAAGGGTGGAAGCGGCTCATCGCCATCGTGCCCAGCCCGTCGAATGGGATCACGTTCGATTGCGGGGTCACCCGCGAAATGGGCCAGGACCCTGTGGAAGTTTGCCGCTATTTCGGATCGCGGGACGCGATCAACCACGTGCACTTCCGGAATGTGCGCGTGCGCAAGCCATACGAGGAGTACACGGAAGTATTTATTGACGAGGGCCAGATCGACATGTTTGCGGTGATGGAGGAACTCGTGCGCCAGAAGTATCCGCGGCTGATCTACCCGGAGCACCCCCGCGCGCTGGACGCGGATCGCGAGCGTCCGGATTTTCATCCGTACTATCCGGGCGGCGGCGGGTATGCGGGCTATGCGTACAACGTGGGCTACACGCGGGCCCTCTTGCAGGCGGCGCAAGCGGTCCTTAAGTAGTCGGCGAAGTCGGCAAAACCTGCACTTAAGTGCATTACTTTCGTTCGCCGCTCGACGGCGAAAGCCCGAGCCGCGCGGCGAATCCGTTATAACCCCCATACCAGGAGCGATTCGAATGGTACTCACTTAGTTCGGATGGTACTCACTTAGTTCGGCTGGCGGATTGCTCTGCGCCATGTATGTTCGGGACGGCGAACCGCTACGTTCTCACTGCTTCATTCCTGTTGGCGCTCCTGCCGGGCGCCCTATTCTGTCAATCCGCGGAGCAGCCTCCGGAGCAGGGCGCGAACCGAATCTTTGGTATTATTCCGAACTACCGGACGTTTCCCAGCCTGAAGAATTACAAGCCTCTCACCGCCAAACAGAAGTTCAAACTCGCCAACCAGGATGTTTCCGATCGGGGTACATTTGTTCTCGCGGCTGCCTTCGCGGGCGAGGGGATGCTGACAAAATCGAATCCGTCATTCGGCCACGGCATAGAGGGATATTCGCATTACCTTGGAACCGCCTTCTGCGATCTGGCGGTGGGGGACTATATGACTGAGGCGGTCTTCCCCGTGCTGCTTCACCAGGATCCGCGTTACTTCCGGCGCGGCGCAGGCAGCGGATGGTCGCGGCTCGGCTACGCCATGGGTCAAATCTTTTGGACCCATAAGGACTCGGGTGGCACCCAGTTCAACTTCTCCGAGATTGGCGGCAACGCCACAGCTGTGGCCCTATCGAACCTTTACTATCCGGACGGCCGGACTGCCGGCCAAAATCTGTCCAGGTTCGGTGTTCAAATCGCCGACGACATGGCCGGCAATATCCTGAAGGAATTCTGGCCGGACCTGAGGCGGAAATTCTCCCGCAAAACAAAACAGCAATAAAAGTGTTCCGTGAATTGCGCGTAGCCCCGCGGCCTGAACCGTGGCAGTCTGCGCCCAGCGTGTTGGAACCGTCAAAATAGTCTGGCAGGATGAGGATATGGTCGACCGCCTGTTCTCCGACATGGATCTCGCCGCGCTGTACGACGCGTGGTGGCCGCCGGCTCAAAGAAAAGACTTCGACTTCTACCTGCCGCTGGTGATGTCGGCGGAAGCGGTGCTCGACGCCGGCTGCGGGACGGGGATGTTGCTGCATGAGGCCCGCCAGTCCGGTCATATGGGCCGGCTATGCGGGCTCGATCCGGCGGCCGGCATGCTGGCGCAGGCGCGTAAGCGGCGGGATATTGAGTGGGTCCTCGGCGATCTGACCTCAATCGCCTGGGCACACGAGTTCGACCTCGTTGTCATGACAGGTCATGCCTTTCAGGCGCTTATCGAGGACGACGAACTCCGAAAGTCGCTCGCTGCAATTCGCTTGGCCCTTGCAAACAATGGTCGTTTTGCTTTCGAAACTCGTAACCCACTGGCACGCGCGTGGGAGAGCTGGACGCCGGAGAACGCAGTCGAGGTGACCGGCGCCGGGGGCGCCGCGGTGCGGATAACCACCCAGGTGGAGACACTCTTTGACGGCAGGACCGTTTCTTTCACCCACACCTTCACCAGCGCCACTTGGACCCAGCCGCGGCTCAGTCGAAGCACTCTGAGATTTCTTGACGCGGATTTGGTGTCCTCGTTCCTGACCGGCGCTGGTTTAGTAATCGAGGAGCAATTCGGGAATTGGGATCGGCAGCCGCTGACAGACATGAGCCCGGAGATTATAAGCATCGCACGCCCGCGATAAGAACTCGCCAAACTCGGTTATAGAATAACGTGCTTAGTAATTCTGCCCTTCAGTAGGGCAGGCTCCCAGCCTGCGGCGGGCTCCCAGCCCGCCCACGCGCGCCAGCGCGTCTTTCTTGCCGCCGTCCGAGCTGCCCGCCGGTCACACGCCGGGAAAATAAACCCCATCCCCGCACCCCCAGCCATCCAAACCACTTACCATCCCACCCCTTCCCAACCAACCCGCTACCCCACCAACCGCCCTCTATCATTGAAGCGAAAGGTAACCTCCAGATGATCATTTCAGAAAAACAGCAACAAGCCAACCGGCAGAATGCCCAACACTCCACCGGTCCGAAAACGCCCGAGGGCAAAGAAGCCATCCGCTTCAACGCCCTCACCTATGGCCTGCGCACTCGCGCCACCATCCTCGCGCGCGAAAACGCCGCGGACTACTCCCAACTCTGGGACGAGTTGGAAGCCGACTGGCAGCCTCAGACCCGTACCGAACGGTGCCACCTGGAAACCATGGTCACCTCCCAATGGTTGCTCGCGCGAATTGCCGCCAGCGAGAAGCTGATCTACGCGACCATCGGCGTAAGTGAAAAACACTTCGTCATGTTAGGGTACGTTGCCAGGCAACGCGCGCAATTAGAGCGTTCCTTCCGCACCGCCATCGCGGACATGCAACAGTCGCAGAAGGAGCGCCCAGCCCGGCCCCAGCCGCAGCCCGCGCAACCTGCGCAACCCGCGAAGCCCGTGCCGGAGCCCCCATCGCCCAAGCCGGACGTCCCGCCCCCCGGCTACGTGATGTCGGAAGGCACTCAGGCCC
>DATKFU010000408.1:0-5425 GCA_035511215.1 Bryobacteraceae bacterium
TGGCCCAGCCGCCGGAAATCGTTGAACAACTCTTGAATGCGTGCTTCGTGACTAACCGGCGGATAGCGATAGGGCGCACTGGCTGGGCCTTCCGTCGGATCGGCTCCGCGCTGCCCGTGGACATGATACAAGTACTCCGCCCTCGTGTAGTAAGGTTCAAAGTCCGCATAAGTCAGGGGCCATGCCGGCGAGACGCCGCCATGGTGTCTGACTTCTCCGAAGTCCCGCTCGCGGAACCGCAGTAAGGCCGCGCCATAAACTTTCGTGTTGCCGCCGACGTGATACTGAATGCCGGGATGAAACGCCTTGCCGTCCTTGTCAAGCCACGTCTCGTTGGCCCTGTACTTCGACTCGACAAACACGGCCCGCGCATCCCAGTTGTCTTTCTCCCGAGGCAGGTAACCGCCCCGTTCCAGGAGCAGGATTCGCTTCCCCGACGGCGCCAAGTGGTAAGCCAGCGTACCTCCACCGGCTCCCGTTCCTATGATGATGACGTCGTAATGATTGTCCGCTGCCATATGCTTCTACCCGAAAACCGCTGCTGTTGTAAGTGCCGGCCCCATAAGATTTTGCACCCACGCCTATCGCGGAGGCAGTTCGCGCGCCTTCTGGCGTGCCGCGACCTGCTTGTCGGTCAGACGCGCGTCATAGATCGAGCGCGGTTCGATGGTCCGCGCCACGAGAGTGGCGGTGCCCACAGCCAGCAACAGCGGCACGATAAACGATCGGTCCCGGCCGGTCAGTTCCATCATCAGCACCACAGTCGAGATGGGGCCTTGTGTGGTGGCCGCCAAAACCGCCGCCGCACCGAGCACGGCGAACAGCCCGGGGGGCACACCGGGCCAGAACCACGACCAGGCGTGCCCCAGTACGGCGCCGAGCAGCGCGCCTACTGTGAGGGTAGGCGTGAACAAGCCGCCAGGGGCGCCGCTGCGCACGCACAGCGCGGTCGCGGCGGGCTTCAGCGCAAGCAGTATCAGAAGCAGAGCGGGCGCTACCTGGTTCGTGAACGCAAGCTGCGAGACGTCTCTGCCGTTGCCAAGCAACTGCGGGAACCAGATCGAGACTACGCCTAGCAGACCCAATCCCAGCAGCGGCGCTGTCAGCCGGCGCCAGCCCCGCGGCTTATTGCGATCGGCCCACGTGACCACCCGAACATAGCCGACCGAAACCACACCCGCGACCGGCCCAGCTACGAGCGCCCATAGCACGCTCGAAATGGAACCGGGATAAGCCGGGATGAGGTAGGTCGGCGCATCGGGCAACGCCACCCACGAAACCGCCGTGGCAACCACCGAAGCGAAAAGAGCGGGCAGCACGTACCTCAGCGCCAGCACGCCACGCATCACCTCCAGCGCGAAAAGCGCGCCGCCCAACGGCACGCCATAGGCCGCGCCCATCCCAGCGCCCGCGCCGCAGGCCACCAAAAGCCGGCGCTGTTCATCGGACAGGTGCGCTCTGTCCGAAAAGAAGTTGGCCATCACCGCGCCGGCTTGTTTCGGCGCGCCCTCGCGGCCCAGCGACACGCCCATGCCAACGATGATCACCGAAAGCAGGGCGCTGCCCAAAGTACGCCAAGCCGGCATCCGCCCCGCATGAAACCAAATGGCCGCCGTAGTGTCGATTCCGTTGCCACTGGATAGTTGCCTCAGGACGATCTGCCCCACGCCAGTCAGTACGCCTGCGCCCAGCAGCACGAGAATGTGCCGCCCCACACTGGCATGCTGGGCGGCGTCCAACAGATTGGTGCCGGGCCGTTCCACATTACGTGCTGCACCATTTCCAGCAGCCGCGTCAGGGCCGCGGCTATGCCCGTACCGATACCTGTAAGCAATACCGCAAACCAGAAGCGGGCCGCGCCAGAATGGGCCAGTGTGGAAGGTATCATGTCGCCGTTGCCCCCAGCCGTATCCTTCTATCGGAACACCGGTGCTAACGATATTGATATCAAACCCAGCATAAAAAGGATGAACATCACCGTGAGCAAGTGCTTTACCTCACGCGTGGCGCCGCGAAACTCTTTCCACACGAAAACGCCCCAGGCCGCGGAAATCATAGTATTGCCTTCGCCGAGCGAAAACGAGGTTGCCGGCCCGACCATGGGTGTATAGGCCGCCACGAAACTGCAGATGGTCCCGGTTCCCCAAACGAGACCGCCCAAAACTCCCCAGACATGCACCGCGGGTCCGCCGTGTAAATAGTCCCCGATCGAAAGAGGCGATCCGCTCACCGGCCGCCGCATGAACCTATAATTGAGAGGAAAGTTGGACGCGAGAGCGCCGAGCGCAAACACGAAGTAGACGGTGTACGGCCCGAGATGGTTCTCTCCGGTCAAGGCTTTCGCGATGAAAGGATAGAAGAGTCCAATCACCACGCCACATAGCAGACTTAGGATAATCCCTTTCGCGCCCGCCTTGGCGCCTTTCGACAGTCCACGATAGGCCATGGCGTTGGCGGCGATGGCAGCGCAGACCAGCAGAATCCCGCCAAGATGAGTAATGGATTGCGGACCGGCGAAACCACGTAATTGAGAACCGCTCCGATGACCAGGGCGAGGCCGGCGCCCAAGGGAAAGGCGACCGCCATGCCGGCAACCGAAATGGCGGCCACAGGTTTCCCAGGTTGAAAATCATTCCGCCGACGAGCGCCTCAATCAGGGAGCGAGTGGCTGCGCTATCGAGATTGTGGAAGAAACTTACAGGAGCCGCCGGATTCGTCCGGCCCATGGTGAGGCCGAACAGAGGGGCGCACGCCAGAAGGCCCCACATATAATCCCAATAGTACAGCTCGAATCGCCGCGCTTTATCGATCTTCTGTGTATTGGCCCAACTGCCCCAGCAGAGCATGCTGAGCAGCATCATCAGGAGAGCAACCGGGTACGAGTGGGGAGTGTACATGGCTCAGACATTGGGTTCAGGCGACTGACACCAGATAGTCGTGTCCTTCCCAGGAATTCCTCGTCGTCCAGAAGAAAGTAAAACGGATAGGCGCCCGCTGCGCTGCACCAATCGGTATGTCCACAAAATCAACTCCCAGCGTAGTGGTCGAAGAGGGAGTGTCCTTCACGGTTTGCCATTCATCGCCGGACCAGTGCAGCCGGAAAGAAGCCGGCGCCTCATAGCCGGAGCTGACGCTCCGCACCTGCCGGGTAGGCTTCCAAACTTCGAATAATTGACGATCCGTGCGCGCCCCGAGATACCGTTTCGCAACGTTGTCAATCAGGTCGGATACCTTCCCATCGCGGACGGATCGAAGCAGCTTGATGTACTCCGCGTGAGCCCACATCAGTGGCATGGCCGAGCCTGTTGGCCGTCCACAGTACATGTAGGCTTGGGGCAAATCCGCACCATCCCACGCCTGCTCGGGCAAAAGGCCGGTGCATGAGGCCAGGCTTTCCATAGCCCGGGCGAATGGCTTTGCGTTGTGCCCGGCAGCCAACTCGTAGTGCCCTCGTTCGCCTGTGAGCAGCGGCCAGACACGCCCCGGCCCCAGCCTTTAAAGGGGCCCCCATCATCGCGTTGTCCATATCCATCGTGGTTGTAGCGGTGCCAACAAGGGCCGAATGGAGTCTCGACCTTCAACACTGCGTCCACTACCTTAAGGGAATCCACAATCAGCGGATCGCCGGGCTTGCGGACTCCATGACGCACGAGTTCCAGAAATCCGGCGTCGACGACTTCCTTAGCCGGAAAGACGTTTTGGGCGCCGGGCTGGAGGTTCGCAATGGTGAGGTTTCCCCGGTTCGGGTCCTCCTCGGGGTGTGGATTATCGGCGCTCTCGGGAAGAATCCGAATGTAGTGCCGCGCCACTCCTGGGAGCAGGGTGCCTTCCGTTGTTACCGTCCAGCTCTCGACATGACATTCCAGGAAATCGGCGTATTGCTCCAGGTATTTCGCGGTCGGCTCATCGCCCCTTTCGCGAGCAAAGCATGCCGCGCAGATCAGAGCGGCAATATTGGACGCCACGGTGGAGGGGGAATAGCCGCTGACCTCCTCCCAGCGCTCCTGCGGAGTCACAGGGCCATGGCGGACGAGATAGGCGGCCGCCCGCAAAACCATGGGGTACGGGTCAAAGTCCTGAAGGGCTTTATCACATCTGAGCCGCCAGGCGAGCAGAATAGGGAAAGCGACTTCGTCGAGTTGGACTCCCCGCCAGTAGGGCTCGCCATCAATCCAGAAGTTCTGGGCGAAACCTCCTTTCTCCTGCTGGGAGACGTCGAGATAGATCAGTGCTCTCAGAGGTGTGGCACGATCCCCGGCGGCCAGCATCGCGTTCGCGCTGTTGACCATGTCGCGCGTCCATACCAGGTGGTAACCACCCTGGTCTGCATCGCCGGCGGCTTCTCCCCAAGGAATTGCGAGCGAGGCGATAAATGCGCCGGGATACGACTTATCTTCGTGAGCGCGGAGCAAATTGAAACTCGTGCGGTACAAGTTACCTCCATCGCCCGCAGCCTTTTCCAGCGAGAGGATGCATGTGCTTGATCGCGCCCACTGTTCCGCGTACCGTTTGTGATGCTCCGCGAAGGGAGTGCTCAGCGATTGAAAGAGCGTTGAGACGGCGTGGTGCTGGCTATTGCCGAAGGCCAGGCCCAGGGTAAATTCACGGGTGCCGGTCAAATCCAATTCTCCCGTGAGTGCGATGTTGCCGTCGGGGGCGTGATCGAACTCCCAGTCCATTTGGAAATTGCCAGCCAGGTCGGTCCAGCCGTCGCTCCTCCCCACGTAACCGCACGAAACACGGGAGAAAGGAACCGTGGCCGCCAGCGCCAACCATGTTCCTTTTTTTTTGGCAATCAGGACCGTTCGGCCCGCCACCTGCGCCACATAGCCGTTGTTGCCCCAGCCGCCGACTTCGAGATGCGGTGCGCACAGGGCGTAGAGCCGCAGTTTGGCGAGAAACGACTCGTCGCCGGTTAGCCTGGTGTGCTGCAGAACGCAGTCCAAGTGCGGGTCGGCGATGATCTCTTTGACAATGGCATAATGCCCGGCTGGATCCGAATTCGTACAGTGGTATCCCAATCCATGGTCCGGCATAGGTTACAGTTTGGTCTTAAGATGGCGCTTCTCCTCGTGGAAAAAGCTCTTGCCGTCGGTGATGAGATACTGAAGGTCCCGCAGTTGCGGCCGGTCCACCGTGGGATGATAGACTTCGGTGATGATGCCGTTCCAAAAGGTAAACCAGACCCGGCTAGAGGCCGCATAAGCAGTTCCCACGCCATCCTTTCCTCCAGGCGTCCATCTGGGCTCGATGCCCGGCCATCCAAAAGCTTTTGTCTGATTGGGCTTGCTAATGAGTTTCATTTCCTCACTCCGTTGTCTTGACCTTCTTGCCGACCGTGCTTGGAGGGTGGGCTGCCTTCTGGGTCCCAATATAAACAGCCTTGGCCACGCCCGCCGCGGATAGGGGCGCGATGTACTGAAAT
>DATKFU010000409.1:0-3549 GCA_035511215.1 Bryobacteraceae bacterium
GGGGGACCTGGATACCGCCCGCTACGACATCTTTGCCGAGGCGCCCCTTCCGGCGCCGGGTACGGAAACAGACGAAGACGATCTGCGGCGGATGCTGCGTGCGCTCCTGGCCGATCGGTTCAAGCTTAAGACCCATATCGAGGAACGGCCTGTAGAAGGCTACGTTTTGTCCTCAGTGAAGCCAAAGATGGCCAAAGCCGACCCGTCCAACCGCACAGGGTGTCACGAAGGGCCGGGGCCGGGCGGAAAGGATCCGAGAATCGGGAACCCGCTGCTCGGACGGTTGCTCACATGCCAAAACATGACGATGGCGCAATTCGCGCAAGAACTGCCGAGTTTGGCTGGCGGGTATGCTCGCGTCGATGTGTTGGACGCGACCGGCTTGACCGGCGCTTATGACTTCAGCCTCAGCTTCAGCAACATTGGCCAACTGCGCGGCCAAGGCCCCGGTCAGCCTGGGCTTACCGGCAGCGGCGCGACGCAGGAACCGGATGGGACTGTTTCGCTTCCTGAGGCAATCCAGCACCAGCTCGGGCTTAAGCTGGAGGTCGGGAAGCACCCTATGCAAGTCCTGGTCATCGACCGCATCGAAGAAAAGCCTACCGAAAACTGACAGGAACACATACACATACACGTATACAACCAACAATTTGTCAGAGTCCGCTCCGACGCCCGCCCCCGCAAACCTGTTGACGCCAGCCCGATTTAATGGTACAACTTGTACCATGACAATACGTTCTGCACCGGGCGCCGCGGTTCGCGCTCCGCTCACCGATCTGGAAAGCCAGGTGATGCGGGCAGTTTGGGACGCGGGGCCATGCACTGTCGAGGCGGTCCATCAGACTGTGTCCCGTAGCCGCACGCTCAAGGAAACCACGGTCCGCACGCTGCTGCGGCGGCTGGAACAGAAGGGTTATCTGACGCACAAAGAGGAAGGCCGGGCCTATGTTTACCATGCGGTGGAACCGGCGCGAAGTCTGGCGGCGCGCGCGGTGCGGCAGATTATCGACCGGTTCTGCCAGGGCTCGGTGGAAGAATTGGTCAGCGGGATGGTGGAGGCCAAGGTCCTGAGCAAGCGCGAGATGGATGGCCTGGAGGCGTTCGTCAAGAGCCGTAAGCAGGGAAAGTGACTAGGGCTTTGTTACTGGAGGTCAAGTGGAACATATACTGGTCGAATTCTTAGTTAGATCCGCGCTGATCGCGGCGGGTACGGCGGCCGTCTTGCTTATATTGCGCGTAAAGATGGCGGCTGCGCAGCATCGGGCTTGGGCGGGCGTGGCGGTCTTGATGATGCTGTTGCCGGCCTGGACGGCTTGGGGACCCACCGCCAGGTTGCGGGTGCTGCCGGCGCCCGTCACGGCGCCCGCCGCAAGGCAATGGACGGGCCCCGCCGCGACACTTTCAGTGCTGTCACTGTCCAGCTTCCCCGTGGCGCCCGCGCGGCCTCCCGCATGGAATTGGCCAGCCGTTTTCGCCGGCATTTACTTACTCGGAGTTTGTGTGCTGCTCGCCCGGTTAGCTATAGGAACCGTGCGCGCGCATATCTTAGTCCGGCGCGCGACGAATTGCGGCGGACGGCTGACTAGCAACGCATGCGCGGCGCCGGTTACCGTAGGATGGCTGCGGCCCACCGTGATCTTGCCGGATTGCTGGCGGCAGTGGCCTCAGGCGCAGTTGGACGCAGTGTTGACGCATGAGGGCGAGCATGCGCGGCGGCGCGATCCGCTGGTGCAATGGCTGGCGCTGCTGAACCGCGCGGTGTTCTGGTTTCATCCGCTGACCTGGTGGCTGGAGAGTAAGCTTTCGGCGCTGGCGGAAGAGGCTTGCGATGCGGCGGTGCTGGCGCGGGGGCACGATCCGTTCGAGTATTCGGAGTACCTGCTGGAAATGGCCAGGTCGGTATTGCAAACGGGCGTTCGGATCAAGGTTTTGGGGATGGCGATGCCGGGGAGCTTCCTGCCGCAACGCATCCGGCGGATTCTGGAAGGCCGTCCAGCGCAGCGCGTTTCGCGAGTGCGCATGGTGTGCTTGGGCTTGGCTTGCGGAATGGTATCGGCTGTATTTGCGACGGGCGTAGTGGATCGGCGGATACCCGCACAGCAGGCGGACACACCGCTTGTGATGGTACAGGGCGCTCCAGAGGCGTCGGCGCCAGTAGTCAATCTGCAGTACGATATGCGCCCGAAGCGCCATGAGCGAACTACCATGATCGCTCAGGCGCAGGCGCCTCAAGTGTCAACACTAACCGAGCCGCAAGACAAGTATAAGGACCAGCGCCTGTTGGTTGTGTATTTCGACCTGAGGGCGATGCCGGCAAGTGACCGCTCACGCGCATTTACGGCCGCACAAGACTTTGTCCGGACGAAGATGCAGACTAACGACCTGCTGGCAGTCATGACGGAGAGCGACGGCGTGAAGGTCCGTCAGGATTTCACCAGCAACCAAAACCAATTGCTGCAGACGCTCGACCAGTTGAAGGCCGATCCGGGACCGGATACCGGCGCGACCGTCGACGCAGATAGGCAGTTGATCAGCCTGCATACCGCGGTCCAAATGTTGGCTCCGTTGAATGGAAAGAAGGCCGTAATCTACTTCACGGAGCCTCTCGATCGGCGGACTGAGTCGGCTGAACTCCGGCCTTTAATCGATGCGGCCATTCGCGCCAACGTGGCATTTTACACGGTGGACGCGCGCGGACTGATCGAGGGCCCGAGGCCGGAGGCGAAGCAACAGCAAGTGGACGAGGCGCTGCAGAAGCTGCAGGAGTTGGCAAAGCGTCAAGAAGAATTAGCGGACCAGCAGAGGAACGGGCAGCAGGCGACCGCCGAGCAACGCTGGCAGCAGGAGATGTTGCGGCGCGAAGCCGATCGGCTGCAACTGGAAATCAGCCAGTTGAATCAGCCTCCAGCGGCCGACAAGTCATATGTCATCGGCGCCGGGGACGTGCTTCAGATCCGTGTCACCCAGTTGGAAGGAGTTTCGGGGACGTATACTGTGCGCCCGGATGGCGCGATGTCCCTGCCGTTGATCGGGAGAGTCAGGGCAGCGGGGCTGACTACCGCGCAATTGGAAGCGGTGATTGCGGACCGGCTGGAGGCGAATCAGATCCTCACGGATCCAACGGTTACGGTAGTCGTGGTAACGATTCGCAAGCGTCAATAATCTCGCATGGTGTGGAGGCAACCGATGACGCATTCCATTTCGATCGCGCTAAACTCTGCAAAGAGAGCCAACCTGGCGGTATCGCCGCGCAGGCCATGGGGCCGCGCCACTGTAGCTCTGTGGGCGCTTATCTTATCCGGCATGGTGAATACGCCGGCTAGCCGCGCGCAATTAACCGACCGACGCCCACATTTCGAAGTGGCATCAATCAAGGCTTCCGCCCCCGGCGCCATATCGCCGGCAAACCCGAGGTTCATGGGCAGCCCAGCACCCGGAAGGTTTGAAGCTCAAAGAATGACTTTGCGACTTTTGATCGCGGATGCCTATGGCATCAAAGTCGCTCAGATCTACGGCGGCCCGGGATGGATCAATTCAGACGGGTATGAC
>DATKFU010000410.1:0-23556 GCA_035511215.1 Bryobacteraceae bacterium
TGGGAATTCCGAGTGTGGCGAATTTGGGACAGTTTGAGGTGGGGATGTGGCGGAAACGCCGCTGCCGGGCAGAATATGGCTGCAAGATCGCGCGAATAGGTGTAGCCTGTTTTTGTGAGCAAAGAGGAAGCCAGCGAGGTCCTTGTCATCGGGGGACGCGAGGTACGCATAACCCACCCGGATAAGCCGTACTTTTCGAAGCAAACGAAACTCTCGAAACTCGATATCGTGCGCTACTACCTTTCGGTCGCGCCGGGCGCTCTCGCTGGCATTGTGGATCGGCCCGTGGTTTTGAAGCGGTTCGTTAACGGCGCCGAGGGTGAGGCATTTTATCAGAAGCGCGCGCCCACCGAGCGACCCGCCTGGCTGCGCACTGTAACATTGTCTTTCCCTTCAGGCCGCACTGCAGAAGAGGTGGTCGTGGATGATGCGGCGGGCCTGGCATGGATTGTGAACTTAGGCTGCATCGAACTGCACCCGCACCCCGTACGCTCCGGAAATCTCGAACACCCGGACGAGTTGCGGGTGGACCTCGATCCAGGCCCGGGTGTGAGTTGGGCCGACGTGCGCAGCGTCGCCCTTGAGGTTGGAGCGCTCCTCGACGAGTTGGGCCTGCGTGGCTGGCCCAAGACCAGCGGCTCACGCGGGATGCACGTGAATGTGAGGATCCAACCGCGCTGGACCTTCAGCGAAGTGCGCCGCGCGGCCATCGCGTTATCCCGTGCAGTCGAGCCGCGCGCGCCCGCCTTGGCGAGCTCGAAATGGTGGAAGGAAGAGCGCCATGGCGTGTTCCTCGATTACAACCAGAACGCCAAGGATCGGACGACGTGCTCCGCGTATTCCGTTCGGCCCCTGCCTGACGCCCGCGTCGCCACGCCGCTCGATTGGCGCGAGGTACCCGATTGCGAGCCGGCCGACTTTACGGTGCTCTCACTTCCGAAGCGCTTCGCGGAACTTGGGGATCCGCACGCGAGTATTAACGACGCCCCCGGTTCCCTCGAAAAACTGCTGGATCTGGCGGCAAGAGACGATGCCGCGGGTCTGGGCGACGCTCCCTGGCCGCCGCACTTTCGCAAGATGGAGGGCGAGGGGCCGCGGGTGGCTCCTTCGCGCGCCAAGTCTACGGCGAAGACGACACGAACGAAGATGCCGTTGATAGTGGTGGCGAACTCTGCGGATAAGGAGGCCGCTCTGGCGGGTCTTGAAAAATGGAAAAGCAAACATACCTCGGCCGCCGGATTTCTCGCCATTGACGACGTACTGGTCGATTCCATGCGAGGCCGCTCATCCACGTGGACGCGCATAAGGGTGAACCTGAGGCATGTGCCCGAAGCCCTACGGCCGCCCCAGGAAACTCCCGACCCGGACGACGACGCGGCACGCGAATGGCATATGAAACGCGGCTTGAAGGAGGCGAAGTGAGTGCGTTCTGGATCGCTCAGCGGCCGCCGGCGAAAATGGCCATCAACTCCTGCGGTGGAACGACCTCGAGTTGGGCATAGGTGCAGTCGCTCGGCTTTTTGTCTGTGCGCCACCTTCGAAACTGCGCCATGTGGCGGAAACGGCGGCCTTGCATGTGTTCGTAAGCGACCTCGACCACCAGTTCCGGCCGCAGCGGCTCCCACGACAGGTCCTTGCCCTGGCTCCAGCGGCTTTGGCCGCCAGGCATACGATGCGGGGCTTCACCGGCTGCGGCTTCGGGCTCCGCCCAGTTTTTCCAAGGGTGAGCCGCGAGCGCGTTCTCGCGGTAGGGCGCTAGGTATTCCGCGAGATCGTGGCGTTTCTGTTCCGTGAAGCTGGCGCAGACGCCGACGTGCTGCAATGCGCCGGAATCGTCGAAAAGGCCCAGCAGCAATGAGCCGACAGCCGATCGCTCGCCTTTCTTGTGCCATCGGAAACCGGCCACCACGCAGTCGCAGTCGCGCTCGTGCTTGACCTTGAGCATCACCCGCTTGTCAGGCTCGTAGATCCCTGAAACCGGCTTGGCCATGACACCGTCGAGGCCGGCACCCTCGAACCGGCGAAACCAATCCGCGGCCACGCTCAATTCGTAGGTGGTAGGAGTGAGATGGACCGGCGGCGTTGCGCGCGAGAGCAGGAATTCCAGCTCCCGGCGGCGGCTTGCGAAGGGTTCGTTCCGCAGATCTCGGCTGCCCGCGCAAAGCAAGTCGAAGAACACGATGGATGCCGGAATCTGTTGGGAAAGAAGTTTCACCCGCGACGCGGCGGGATGAATGCGGAGCTGGAGCGCCTCGAAATCGAGACTCGCGCTGGTGGCGACGACGATTTCGCCGTCGAGCGCGCATTGAGCCGGTAACGCCGACCGAAGCGGATCGAGCAACTCGGGGAAGTAGCGGTTCAACGATTTTTCGTCGCGGCTCTGGATCAGTATCTCATCCGCGTCGCGAAAGACCAACGCTCGAAAACCATCCCATTTTGGTTCGAATATAAACGCGCCGGCTACCGGCAATTCGCCGACGCGCTTCGCGAGCATGGGCGGGATGGGCGGATTTACGGGGAGATGCACGCTTCATGTTATAACTTTGGCGAATATCGTGGCGCACGCCAGCCTGCCTTCGAGCCGCGACCTACTTGCGGCGCCCACGGGCGGCTTCCCTCGCGCACCGGGCGCCCGGATCACCCCCACGGGTAAGCTGCCGCTTGCGGCGGTACTGGCGGATGCGGGCTTCGCGGATCCAACTCCACGATGGGCGGCGTTGTCACGAGCCGCCAGCTTGCGGGTGTGGGGAAATTGTCCAGGTCGGTACGCAGGATGACGATGCCTGTGGAGACTGGCGCGGGTGGACCGTCAGCGGATCGGAGTGATCGCAAGCTGTTGGCAGATCTCTCGCCTTCGCGATCCAACCGGCAGCCCTGCTGCTCAGGTGAGCGATCAGTTCGTGACGCTTCAAGCTCGGGGCGCCCCAACGTGGACGGCGAGCGGGACGAGTTCGATCAGATCGGCATCGGCAGCCGCGTCCGGGTTAGGAGTCGGCAAGGGCTTGCCTTCCTCCAGGAGACACTCTGCCAGATCTTCCATGGCGCTGGCGATCATCAGCCGGGCGTCGGATAAATCGAAGCCCTGCGTGACGGCTCCGGGAAAATCGAGGGCCTCCGCAACCACCATCTCCCCGGCAGCGCGTGGAAGGTGGAAGGCAATGTGGTAGCGGAGCATAAGCCCATCATACTGCACAGGGTTAGCGCGGTGCCATTTTCAGGCTTGACGTGTGGACTCATGTGGCCGAAAAGCCACAACGAGGGGCGGCGCCTCGCATCGAACAACCCGATCGCCACCACGGGTAAGCTAACATAACCTTGTGGCTCACCCCCCACGGCTCTTCCTCATCGACTCCTTCGGATTCATCTTCCGCGCCTACCACGCGCGCGCACGCAGCGCCGCGCCCCCCATGCGCACCAGCGCGGGACTCTCCACCGAGGCCGTGTACATCTTCAATAACATGCTGCGTAAGCTGGCCAAGAGCTACGCGCCGGAGTATATCGCTGCCGTTTTCGAGAGCGGCGCGCCGGTCGCGCGCATGGCCGAGTTCGCAGAGTACAAGGCCAACCGCACTGAGATGCCTCCGGATTTGGGCGAGCAGATTCCGCATATCCGCCGCATCCTGGAAGCCATGCGGATTCCCATCCTGGAATATGCGGGTTTCGAAGCCGACGACGTGATCGGCGCCATCGCGCGCCGCGCGGAGAATGCCGGCATGCAGGTGGTCATCGTCTCCAGCGATAAGGATATGATGCAGATCGTCAGCGAGCGGGTCTCCATGCTGAATCCCGCCAAGGACGATGAGTGGTACGATCCGGCGAAGGTCAAGGAGTTTCTGGGCGTGGCGCCGGCGCAGGTGTCCGATCTGTTCGCGCTCAAGGGCGACGCCATCGACAACATTCCGGGCGCTCCGGGCATCGGCGACAAAGGCGCTCGCGATCTGATCGAGCGCTTCGGCTCCGTGGAGGCGGCCATCGCGCGCGCCGCCGAGGTCGAGCGCAAAATGTATCGCGAGAGCTTGCAGAACAACGTCGAGCGCATCCTGATGAGCAAACGCCTGGCGACCATCGATACAGCGGTGCCGATCGAATTCGAACTGGAATCCGTGCGCACTCGGGAAGCGGATCCGGACGCGCTGAAGCATGTGTATAAGGATCTCGAGTTTCACAGCCTGCTGAAGGAACTGGGTCCCAGCGAAGACACGCGCGCGCGCGACTACCAGGAGTTGGAGTCGGCCGAGGCACTGGCGGAATGGCTGCGGACGATTCCAGCGGACGCGCCGGTGGCGGTGGCTATCGCGGAAACTCGCGCGGGCGAGTTCGCCCTCGACATCACGCCCAGCACCATCGGGGCGGCTTGGAATTCCGGCCAGGGGCGCTCCGCCCAGTTGACGCCGCCCGCGTCGATTGCCGCGCTGAAGCCCTGGCTCGAAGACGCCGCGCGTCCCAAGATCGCATGCGACGTGAAAGCCGCGCTGCTGGCGCTCGATAAGCTCGGCGTCGAAGGCGCCGGCTTCGAGCACGACGTCATGCTCTACGCGTTCCTGCTGGACGCCGACCCTTCGGGCTGCCCGCTGGAGGAACAGGCGCGCCGGCGGCTGGACTTGAAGCTGGGGGCGGGGCTGGAGCAGCATGCCGACATCACGCTGGAGATCTACCGCGCGCTGCGGCCGGCGGTCACCGAGCGCGGCCTGGAAAAGCTGTACGCGGAAATCGAACTGCCGCTGGCGCGCGTGCTGGCGCGCATGGAGCGCATCGGCATACGGATCGACCGCGCCGAACTGGGGCGGCTCTCGGAGCTGATGGAACGCGACATCTCGCGGCTGACGGCGGAAGTTCACGCGCTGGCGGGCAAGCCGTTCAACATCAGCTCGCCGCAACAATTGGGGCGGGTTTTGTTTGAGGATCTAAGGCTGCCCGCGCCGGTGAGATACGGGAAGGGCAAGACCATTTCGACCGCGGCCGACGTGCTGGATGAGTTGGCGGCCGATCACGAGATCGTGCGCAAGGTGCTCGAGTACCGCCAGCTTACCAAGCTGAAGGGCACCTATGTGGATGCGCTGCCGGCGTTGATCGATCCGCAAACCGGGCGGCTGCACACCAGCTTCAACCAGACGGGCGCGGCCACCGGCAGGCTGTCGTCGTCGAACCCGAACCTGCAGAACATTCCCATTCGCACGGAGTTGGGACGCGAGATCCGGGCCGCGTTCGTGCCGCGCGCGGGCTGGAAACTTGTCATCGCGGATTATTCGCAAATCGAGCTGCGGCTGTTGGCGCATATGTCGCGCGACGCGTTGCTGGTGGAGGCGTTCCGCAACGGCGAAGATATCCACACGCGCACTGCCGCCGAGGTGCTGGGCGTGCCGCCGCTGATGGTTACGCCGGAGGCGCGCCGTAACGCCAAGGCCGTAAATTTCGGCATCGTGTACGGCATCAGTCCGTTTGGCCTGGCCGCGCAGTTGGGGATCACCCAGCGCGAGGCGCAGGTCTATATCGAGAGCTACTTCGCGCGCTACGCGGGAGTGCGAAAGTTCATCGAAGCAACCAAAGCGGAGGTGCGGCGCACGGGCGTGACGCGCACATTGTTGGGACGCGAACGGCCCATTCCGGACATCAACAGCCGCAATCCGAACGCGCGCGGGTTTGCGGAGCGCACGGCGGTAAATTCTCCGCTGCAAGGGACGGCGGCGGACCTGATCAAGCTGGCCATGGTGCGCATTGATCGGGAGATGGAACGGCGCGGCGGCCAGGCGGCCATGCTGCTGCAGGTGCACGATGAGCTGGTCTTTGAAGCGCCAGCGGAGGAAGCGTCGGAAATCGCAGCGTTGGCGAAGCGCGAGATGGAGCAGGTCTACCGGTTGGAAGTGCCGCTGCTGGTGGATGTGGGGATTGGGGACAATTGGCGCGACGCGAAGTAGGGCGGTTTGTCAACGTGGACAGGTAGGGAAGCAACATTGGGTGGCACTCGACGGAGCGGTTGGAAGAGCCATGAAGGGCAGGCGGACTTCAAGCTGGTGCGGTTCGAAATCCTGGGTCCGCCGGGTTCCTAACCCGAGTGCCCCTTTTTCCGCTGTTTTACGCTTACAATATCTGAGCGCCCACAAAGAGGGCCAAATCGATGCTTCGGGTAAAGAAGGGATTTCAAATGCAGACACTTCGACACACGATCGTGACCAGGGCGTACGGCGTTGTTGTGCTGTACGCATCGGCGGCGGTTGCCCTACATGCGCAGACTCTCACTACCCTGCACAGCTTCGATCAAACGGACGGCGCCCTCCCATACGCAGGCCTGGTCCAAGCCTCTAACGGGCACCTCTACGGGACCACGAATGCGGGCGGTGTCGGCGAAGGCAACAGCGGGACGATCTTCGAAATGACCCCCCAGCGGTACACTGGCGACGCTCGACAACCTCGGCGCAGCCGGCTACCAGCCTGTCGCAGGGCTGGTCCAAACCAGTGGCGGGGACTTGTACGGCACAACGTATAATGGCGGGGCCTATGGCGCGGGGACGGTCTACGATATCAACCTGAGTGGCGCGCTCGACACGCTATACAACTTCTGCCAGAGCGGGTGCCCGGACGGCGGCGCGCCTTACGCGGGCTTGGTCCAGGCCACCAACGGGGACTTCTACGGGACGGCCCATGGTGGCATCGGCGACGAGACCATTTATTCCTATGGCACGGTCTTCAAGATTACCCCGGGTGGCACGCTGACTACGCTATACAGCTTCTGCTCCTTAGGCTACCCGTGCGCGGACGGCTCATACCCGTTCGCAGCGCTGGTCCAGGCCACCAATGGCGACAACCTATAGTGGGGGCGCCAACAATGCCGGCACGGTATTCAGAATCACTGCGAACGGCACGCTAACCACGCTATACAGCTTCTGCTCCCAACCGAGTTGCGCGGACGGCGCCTATCCCAACGCTGGGCTGATCCAAGCCACCAATGGGGACCTCTACGGAACAACGTTTGGCGCCACCAATACCACTTATGGAACGGTCTA
This sequence comes from Bryobacteraceae bacterium, assembly GCA_035511215.1. Classification (GTDB taxonomy): domain Bacteria; phylum Acidobacteriota; class Terriglobia; order Bryobacterales; family Bryobacteraceae; genus Bog-159. The sequence continues at coordinate 7,002 of DATKFU010000410.1, forward strand.
TAAAATCACCCGGAGCGGCACCCTGACCACGATATATAACTTCTGCCAAATAAGAGTGTGTGCAGACGGCTCGAATCCGTACGCGGGCCTGATCCAAGCCACCAACGGATACCTTTACGGAACGACGCTCTATGGCGGGTCGAGCAACTGTTACGTGCAGGGCTACCCCGGCTGTGGAACGGTCTTCCGGATCACCCCCGCCGGTACGCTGAATACCATATACAGCTTCTGCATCGAGGCCGGTTGCGCCGACGGTCAATGGCCCTTCGCAGGGCTCGTCCAGGCTACCAATGGGACCTTCTACGGTACGACTAGCGAAGGGGGGGCCCCTTGCAGTAGCAGCGGCGGCTGTGGCACCGTTTTCAGCCTGTCAACGGGTCTGGGCCCGTTCGTCAAGACGCTGCCTGCCGCCGGCACGGTAGGAGAAACCGTCCTGATACTAGGCACGGATCTGACCGGCGCGACCAGCGTCACATTCGACGGTACCGCGGCCGCGTTCACCGTCAACGCATCGGGTTCCGCCATCAACACCAAAGTACCCACCGGCGCCAGCAGCGGAACCGTCGAAGTGGTGACACCCGGCGGCACGCTCTCGAGCAACGTAGCCTTCCGTTTGCTGCCATAGACGCCGGCTCGTGAACCCGAGTGCGCCTTTTTCCCTCCTTTTACGCCTTGCTTGTGCTGTACGCATGGGCGGCGGTTGCCCTACATGCGCAGACTTTCACCAGTTGCACAGCTTCGATCTTTCGGACGGAGCCATCCCATACGCGGGCCTGGTCCAAGCCTCTAACGGGAACTTCTACGGGACCACGAATGCGGGCGGGATCGGACAACGGCAACAACGGGACGATCTTCGAAATCACCCCCAGCGGTACACTGACGACGCTCGACAGCCTCGGCGCAGCCGGCTACCAGCCTGTCGCCGGGCTGGTCCAGACCACTACTGGGGCCTTGTACGGCACAACGTTTGATGGCGGGACCTACGGCGCGGGGACAGTCTACGGGACGGCCCATGTTGGCATCGGCGACGAGAGCATTTATTCCTATGGCACGGTCTTCAGAATTACCCCGGGTGGCACGCCGATTACGCTATACAGTTTCTGCCCCCTCTAGGCTGCGCCTCGTCCTCACTCACGCTTGTCAGTATACCCTGCCGAACTCCGCCTATACTGAGAACATGGCAACCGCAATTCATCTCATCGAGCCGGCGCAGAACGAATTTCTGGCCGGCCTGGAGAAACGCTCCAACCGCCCCAATCATTTCTTTCGCACCATGGCCAACCGACCCGAGGTGCTACAGAATTTCGTGCCGTTCTACGGCTCCATTATGGGTCCAGGGTCTGTCGACCGGCGCACCAAGGAGCTCGTCTACCTGACGGTGTCCTACACCAATAAATGCGCCTACTGCACGGCCGCGCACATAGCGTCGGGGCGCAAGGCGGGCGTCACGGACGATGAAATGCATGCCCTGCAGGCCGAACAGAATGGCGGCTTCACCGCTCCCGAGCGCGCCGCCATCGAATACGCGCGTGAGTTGACCCGCACCGCGGACGGCGCACATACCCGCGATGCGCTCGACGCACATTACAACGGCGAACAGATCGTCGAAATCACGTTGATCGCAGCCCTGGCGAACTTCACCAACCGCTTCAACAACGGCCTGGATCTGGTACCTGAGCCTTAGGCCGCATGGCCATACTCAGCGGCATCAACCCCGTACTGGAAAGCCTCAAGGCGGGCCGCCCACTCGATCGCATCCTGATCGCCAAGGGCGCGGCCGGTGCGCGCTTGCAGGAAATTATCGACCTGGCGCGCCGTGCGTCGATCGCCGTGCGCTTCGAGGAGCGCGGCGGATTGGACCGCCTAGCCGGTACGCCGGCACACCAGGGCGTCGTGGCCATGGGATCTCCGCAGCGATACGCCGAACTGGACGATGTCGCGCCGGCTGCGCAGTTGTTGGTGGTGCTCGACGGCGTGGAAGATCCGCACAATCTGGGCGCTATCGTGCGCACCGCGCACGCCGCAGGCGCGGGTGGCGTAGTGATCCCCGAACGGCGCGCGGTGGGGCTTACCGACGTCGTCGCCAAAGCCGCCGCCGGAGCGCTCGAATACCTGCCCGTGGTCCGCGCCACCAACATCAATCGCACCCTCGAAGAATTGAAGCGGCAAGGCTACTGGATCTATGGGTTGGACGAGCGCGGCGCCGAAGATTATGATTCAGTCGCGTACCACGCGCCCACGGCCCTGGTATTCGGCGGCGAAGGCAAGGGTCTGCATGAGCAGGTGCGCAAGCATTGCGACGTGCTGGTACGCATTCCCCTGGAAGGCCACATTCCGTCTTTGAATGTGTCGGTGGCCGCCGGTATCGTGCTGTTCGAATGTAAACGGCGCCGCCCCGGAAATGGAAAACTCGCCACATAGTAGAATCAAGTGTCTATGCAAAAACTGGTGTGGGCATCGTGGGCCGCCATCGCTGTGGCGGCTTGGCCGGGTTTATCTGCATGGGCGGCGCAGCCGGTGCACGCACGGCATGCCATGGTGGTCACGGTGGAGGGGCACGCCACCGACGCCGGAGTTGCCGTGCTGGAAGCTGGGGGCAACGCGGTGGATGCGGCTGTGGCAGTGGGCTTCGCGCTGGCGGTAACGCATCCTTCGGCGGGAAACATCGGCGGCGGCGGATTCATGCTGGTGCGGTTCGCCGACGGCCGCGCCACTTTCATCGACTTTCGGGAGCGCGCGCCGGAGAGCGCTTCGCGCAACATGTATCTGGACGCCTCCGGCAAGCCCACCAAAGATAGCGTGGTAGGTTATCGCGCGGCCGGCGTTCCGGGCTCGGTTCGGGGCTTCGAGTACGCGTCGAAAAAGTACGGCCGGAAGCCCTGGGCAGATGTGGTCGCGCCCGCGGCGGCGCTGGCCGAGAAGGGCTTTCCGGTCTCTTACGGCTTGGCGAAGTCGCTGCGCGGGTCGGCCGAGCGGTTGGGACAATCTCCGGAATCCAAGCGCATCTTTTTGCGCGATGGCAAGCCATACGAAGCCGGCGAGACTTTCGTGCAGCCCGAACTCGCGCGCACGCTGAGGCGTATCCGGGAGCAGGGCGCGCGCGATTTTTATGAAGGTGAAACGGCGCGCCTGCTAGCCGCCGACATGGAGCGCCATGGCGGCGTTGTTACGCTGGCCGATCTGAAGGATTATGCCGTGGTGGAACGCGCGCCGCTTACCGGAACCTATCGCGGCTACGACATTATCACGTCGCCGCCGCCCAGCTCCGGCGGACCCGGCATCCTGCAAATGCTGGGGGTGCTGGAAGGCTCGGGATACGAGAAATCGGGAGCCGGGTCGGCCGCCGAGTTGCACTTCCTGGCGGAAACCATGCGCCGCTATTTCGCGGACCGCGCGGCCTCTATGGGAGATCCGGACTTCGTGAAGGTGCCGCTGGCCAGCCTGTTGGATCCGGCTTACGTTGCGCAGTTGCGAAAATCGATCGATCCGGAACACGCCACGCCCAGCGCGCAGATTCACGCGGCCAAGCCGCTGGCGGCCGAGAGCAGCGAGACCACGCATTACTCGATCGTGGACGCGGACGGCAATGCCGTCGCGGTGACCTACACGCTGAACTTTTCATACGGCGACGGTGTCACCGTGCCCGGACTTGGTTTCCTGCTCAACGACGAGATGGACGATTTCGCGGCCAAGCCTGGCGAGCCCAACGGCTTCGGCCTGGTGCAGGGCGAAGCCAACGCTATTCAGCCGCGCAAACGGCCGCTCTCATCGATGACCCCGACCATTGTCACAAGCCGTGTGACAAGCCGTGTGGCCGGCGGCGCGGACACCGGCAAGCTTGAACTGGTGCTGGGCACGCCCGGCGGACCCACCATCATCAACAGCGTTCTGGAAGTGCTGATCAACGTGGTGGATTTCGGAATGAACGTGCAGGACGCCGTCGATTTTCCGCGCATCCACCATCAATGGCTACCGGATCAACTGGTTATGGAGCGCGGCTTCTCGCCCGACACCATCGAGCTTCTGAAGGCCCGCGGCCACCAGGTGAAGATGGTGGGCGGCATGGGCGAAGTGGCCGCGATTCAGGCGCGCGACGGGTGGCTCGAAGGCGCGGCCGATCCGCGCACCGAGGGCACCGCCAAAGGATACTGAGAATGCATCATGTTCTTTCCACGCACCTGTTCATCAACCACCGGTTGACGGTTGCGCAGCTCGATAAGGTTCAGCACGCGGGGATTCCGGCCGTGGAAATCTTCTGCGCGCGGCAGCACCTGGACTACCGCGATCGCGCCCAAATCGCCGAATTGGGCCACTGGTTTCGCGACTCGGACTTGAAGCTCCATTCCATGCACGCGCCGATGTACAACGACGAGTTCTGGGGCCGCTCGGGGCCGCAATCGGTCATCACTATCACCGAGCCGGTGAAAAGCAAGCGCCTGGAAATGGTGGATGAGATCAAGCGTGCGCTGGAAATCGCCGAGACGATTCCGTTCAAGTACCTGATCCAGCATATCGGCGTCGCCGGCGAAGAATATTCGGAACGGGCGGTGGACGCGGCCTTTTCGGCGCTGGAGCAGATCAGCCTTTTCGCGCGCCAGCGGGGCGTGGAAGTGCTGCTGGAAAACATTCCCAACGCTCTTTCGAGCGCCGAGCGCCTGATGCTTTTCCTGGAGGTCACGCACCTGGATCTGAACTTCGTCTTCGATGCGGGGCATGCCAACCTCGCCGAAGGCGTGGAAGAAGCCTTCAACGTGATGCGGGACCACATCCGCTCCACGCATGTCCACGATAACGATGGGAAGGCGGACCAACATCTGTTTCCCCTGCTGGCCGAAGGAGGAACCATCGATTGGAAAAAGACGATGGACCTGCTGCGCACCCGTGCCGACCAGTATCCGCTTCTGCTGGAATTGAAAGAGGCGCCGGAATTTACCCTGGCCACGGCGGCGGAGTTATTCGATCGCCTGGAGGACTTGTGAGCGCCCCCCGCATCACTATCGCCGATGCATCGAATCACGCCGGCGAAACCGTGCAGATCGCCGGCTGGCTGTACAACCTGCGCAAATCCGGCAAGATTGTCTTTCCCATCGTGCGCGACGGCACCGGCATGATGCAATGCGTGGCAGTGAAGAGCGCGCTGCCCGAAGCGCTGTTTGAAACCATTAAGGACCTGACTCAGGAATCCTCCATCATGGTCACCGGTAAGATCCGCGCTGAGCAGCGCGCCATCGGCGGCTACGAGATGGACGTGGAAGATGTGGAAGTGGTGCAGCGCGTGCCGGAGTCGGATCCGTATCCCATTACGCCGAAGGAGCACGGCGTCGAATTCCTGATGGACCATCGGCACCTCTGGCTGCGCAGCCAGCGGCAGCACGCCATCATCCGCGTGCGGCACGAAGTGATCCGCGCGGTGCGCGACTATTTCGATTCGCACGGCTTTACTCTGGTGGATACGCCCATCTTTACGCCGGCGGCCTGCGAGGGCACAACGACGCTGTTCGAGGTGAATTACTTCGAAGACAGCAAGGCGTACCTGACGCAATCCGGCCAGCTTTATAACGAAGCTACCGCTATGGCGTTCGGCAAGGTCTATACATTCGGCCCCACGTTTCGCGCCGAGAAATCCAAGACGCGCCGGCATCTGACTGAGTTCTGGATGGTGGAGCCGGAGATGGCCTACGCCACGCTGGAAGACGTCAAGCAACTCGCCGAAGACATGCTGGTGTGGGTGGCCGGTCGGGTGCTGGAGAACCGGCGCCCGGAGCTGAAAGTGCTGGAACGGGATGTTAGTAAGTTGGAGGCGATCAAGGCTCCGTTCCCGCGCATGAGTTACGACGAAGCGGTTACGCGCCTGCAGGCCAAGGGCAGCGAGATCCAGTGGGGCGGTGATTTCGGCGGCACCGACGAGACCCTGTTGAGCCAGGATTTCGACCGTCCGCTGATGGTGGATGGCTATCCGTCGGCGGTGAAGGCGTTCTACATGGCGCCGGACCCCGCGCGGCCCGAAGTGGCGCTGGGCGTGGATGTGTTGGCGCCCGAAGGGTACGGCGAAATCATCGGCGGCGGCCAGCGCATACACGACGTGAACCTGCTGCTAAGCAGGATCGAGGAACAGAAACTGCCGGCGGAAGCCTTCGACTGGTACATCGACTTGCGCAAGTATGGAAGCGTGCCGCACGGCGGATTCGGCATGGGTATCGAGCGCTGCGTGGCGTGGCTGTGCGGGCTGGAGCACATCCGGGAGACGATTGCGTTTCCGCGGATGCTGTATAGACTGAAGCCTTGAGGGCGAACTTCAGTCACCGGAACTCAACAGAATTAGCCGCATTTTCCACTGAGGCCCGAGGACGTGGCGTACGCACGAGTGCGTGCGCCACGGCGCCATCGCCAAGCGCTATGAGAAATACGGTTAGGGCTGGGTTAGGACGCAGAAGCTAAAAGTGGAATCCTAATGTGGCCGTTATGGCCCGCGGCGTCACGTAGTGCGTTCCACTGAAGGTCGAAAGGAAATTGTAAAGCGCGTACTCGTTGGTCACATTGACGGCCGTCAGCCGTGCGCTCCACTTGTACTTATCGCCGTGAAAGAGGTTGTCTTCTCCCACAGACACGTCAAACAGGCTGCGCGGCGCGATGCGCGGCGGGTTGTGGTCGTCGCTCTCCGTGCCGGCCGCCGGTATCTTTACCAGGTTCGAGCCGTACTCCGACGCCGGACACAAACCATTCGGACTGATCGGCGTGGTCGGAGTGGCGTGCACACTCCCACAATAGAGTCCGGCTTGGAACTGCTGATCCGGCGACAGTCCGGACACATCCACCTCGGTATCCGATCCATTCGGTCCATTTGCGCAGTTGCCGCCCGCGCAAGGCACCGGACCAGCCACCAGGCCGCTATCGTAACGCCAGGTGAAGCCGAACCACGGCCCGTTCTTCCGAACCTGGTATTGCAGGTGCGTCGTCTGGTTGAAATGCTCGTCGTGGTCGATGCGGAAGACTTCCGAACCGACCGGCGTGGAGCCGATGCCGCTCACTTGCGGTTCGAAGAAGCGCGCCGCCACGCTCGACATCACCACGTATGCCGTGAAGCCTTTCCAATTCGGAACGCTCGCGCGGATAGCGTATCCAGGAATCTTCGAGCGGTCCCACTCGATCGGAAACGTGATCGGCGTATCTCCCAGTACGCTGAAGTCGTACGCCTTATGCGTGTACTTCCAGATGTATTCGCCGTCTATCACCAGGCGCTTTCCAAACGCTTGCTCCAGACCCGCGTGAAACTCGTTGCGCCAGCCCGGACTCAATGGCACATTGCTCACGCAGGGCGTGACCGTCGACGCCTCCAGCGCGGCGATTACCGGATTGTTGCAACCCTCGCTTGCGAGCACCAGGTTTTCGTTAAACGGGGTTTCCATCGTCCGGGCGTAGGAAACGCGCAGCACCGTGCTGGTTGGCTTGATGTTGTACGCGATGCCCAGGCGCGGCTCCGGCTGCGTGGCGGTGACCAGGCCATCGTAGTAATCGAAGCGCAGACCCAGGTTGAAGGTCCAATTGTTCTTCGTAATGGTGTCTTGGATATACGAGGACAATTCCCGGATGTTGGCGTGCCCGTAAAAATGATACAAGCCGCTGGTGGAGTTCGGGCAGCCGTCCGAGGCCGGCAAAGCCGCCGTTCTGGTCAAATCGTAGCAGGCCAGCAGCGGACTAAAGCTCGGATTCGGCGTGAGCGGCCCGGTGCATTGCGCCGGATCCGTCAACCCGGCGCCCGTGTAGGCGCTGCCGTCCGCATTCAGGCACACCGCGTTCGCCGTCGGGTCCACGACTCCGAAGGCATCCTTTTCCGTCAAGATCGTGTCTGAGTATGTGATCCCCGCCTTCACATTGTGGATGCCCTTCACGTACGACAAACTCGTGCGCAAACCGGCGTCGGTGAGCGTGCGGTTCTGGCCAATTGTCTGGAGTTGCAGATCTGGCTGCAGATCGGCAAAAGGATTATCGCTCGGATAGTAGTTGTACTGATCCTGCCGCACAAAGCCGCCGAATGTGAACACTGCATTGGCATTCACCACCCGCGTCCAGGCGGGCGCCACATTGAACGTCCTGATCTGCGACCGCTGGTCCGTCGAGCCTACGGGCAAACCGTTGGGGCCCAGTCCGTTGTTATTGACGACCAGTCCCGACCAGGCGGTGGCGTCTTGGGCGTCGTACGAATTGGGCGTCTGGAACCAGGAGCGCGTGAAGCCCAGATTCAGATTGAGCGAATCCTCTTGGGACGGCTTGAAGTCCACCCGGTCGAAGAAGTTCTCCTGATTGCCATGGTCGTGCATGACGTTGAACTCCGGGCCATCCAGGAAGCGTCCTGTGTCCATGCCGTTAGCCGATATGAAATTGCCCCAATTCTGGCCTCCGTAACTTAAGTCGAATCCCGCGTTGCTCGAGCCAAAACTGCCGGAGGAGGCCGTGACATCGCCGTGCGGCTGGGTTTGCCCGAGTCCCGAGCGCGTAGTCACCACAATCACCAAACTGGTCTTGTCGCCGTATTCCGCGGGAGGCGCGCCTTCAATCACCTCCATCGACTGTACGGCATCCACCGGAAGCTGGTTGGAGAATACTTTGCTTTGCTGATCGCTGATGGCCTGGCCATCGATAGAGAAGGAGTTCGAGGCATGGTCGCCGAGCCCGTGAAAGAGACCGTTCGAATCGGCTGCGACCCCCGGAGTCGCCAAAGTGACCAGTGAGCTGAGTGAGGAGGACGAACTTTCCAGCGGAAGCTTATCGAACATGTCCCGGTCAATGTCCGTATGGGTGGTGGAGGTCGTCTCCACCAGGTCGGCGCCGGCTTCCACCGTGACCGACTGTATCTCCTGGCCGAGCGTCATGTTGATGGTCAGTTCCAACGGAACGGCCGACCGTATATTGACGTCCTGCGTGTCCGACTGAAACCCGGCGGCCACGGCGGTCAGATGGTAGTTATTGTACGGAACGTTGGCGAACTCGAACTTGCCTTGGTTGTCGCTGGTGGCGCTGCGAGTGTAGTGCGAAACGGGGTTCTGAATCGTCACAACCGCACCGGCGATCGACGCTCCCGAAGGATCGAGCACCGATCCGTGAACCGTCCCGCTAGTGGATTGGGCGAAACAGCACGGTACGCAAACGAGCAATACCTGAAGGCAGGCAAAGATATCCGTCGCGAACCTCTGCATACCACCCAATTGTGGGGCACGCCGGCTGCCAAGTCCTAAAGCAATCTGACCGGCGGACTGGTGCGAAGCGTGAATGAACTGCTTTTGGCGATGAGCGGCCAATTGCTTTTTCCGTCGCGGCTATCTATCCTGCGATTATGGCCTCTTCCGGCAAACGGGCGTTTTTGCCGATCGCCCTGGTTGCGACATTGGCTACCGTGCTGGTGCTGCTAGCTGTGCTGCAGTACCGATGGAGCCTGGAAATCAGCACCGCCGAGCGCACCCGGATCGAAGCCAGCCTGAACACTTCGCTCAACCAATTCCGGCAGGAGTTCTATCGGGAGCTTTCGCAGGTTTCCACCGCGTTCCACAGCGATCCCGCGGCTGAGCCGGACGACTTTGTCTCGGGCTACGCGGAGCGCTATCAGGAATGGACGCGCACCGCGACTCGTCCCGATCTGGTGGCCAACGTTTTTGTCTGGCAGGCGGGCACGCCGCGGGGTTCGCGCCTGTTGCAGCTTCGTCCGGCGGACGGCCAGTTTGACCCGGTTGACTGGCCCGCATCGCTCGCCGGGTTGCGCGCGGGCATGGAACGGATGGAGGCGGAAGCGCGGCGGCCTTCTGGACCAGACCCAGGGGGCGTCCCGCCGGAATTGCGCTCCTTTGCCTGGACGCTGGAAGAGCGCATCCCCGCGTTGGTGCGTCCCATCTACAACTTCGCGGGACCGCTTTGGCGGCGTGGGGCTGGGCTGCCGGGGATGGCGGGCAACCCGCGGCCGCGGCAGGCGGAGGCACCCGCCCCCCAGCGCGTTATTCTGGGGTTCGCGGTCGTAGAACTGAGTCGTGCGGCGCTTGACCGCTTGCTCGGAGAATTGGCGCAACGGTATTTCGCTGGACCGGACGGCTTCATTTATGACGTCGTGGTGGTGAGCGGGGGGCTGGATAGCAAAGTTATCTACCGTTCCGATCCGCAACTCACGGCCGCATCTCTGAATCCGCCGGACGCACGCGCTGGGTTGGTGCCCGCTACGCCCGCTGAAAACCGCGCCGTGGAAGGGATGCCGCCGCCGCGGGACTTCTCCGCCACGCGCAGAAGGGCCGGACGCGGAGGGAGCGGCAGGGGCGGCGGCAACGGGGGAGGGTTCATGCCGCGCACGCGCACGGCGCTCTCTCGCGGAGCGCTCATTCTGCCGTCGGCTGCCGAGCCGCCTTGGCAGTTATTGGCGCGACATAAGGGAGGCTCGCTCGAATCCGTGGTGGCTGCCGACCGCCGCCGCAATCTGGTGCTGAGTTTCGGTGTGCTGTTGCTGCTGGCGGTCAGCATGGCGCTGATTATCCTCTCCGCGCAGCGAGCACGTCGGCTGGCGCGGCTGCAGATGGAGTTTGTGGCGGGAGTTTCGCACGAACTGCGCACGCCCGTGGCGGTGATCTGTTCGGCGGCCGACAACCTGGCCGAAGGTTTTGTGGGCGCCAAGGATCAGGTGAAGGAATACGGCTCCTTGGTCCGTAACGAAGGGCGCAGGCTGGCCGGCATGATCGAGCAGATCCTGCACTTTGCCGCCGGGCAATCGCGGCAGGCGGGCTATCACCTGGAACCTGTGCCGGTGGCCGAGGCGGTGGCTCGCGTGCTAGCAAATATCTCGGCGCTCCCGGACGCGGAAGGCCTGGTCGTGGAGCGGGAAATCGACCCGGAACTGCCTCCCGTGCAAGCGGATGCCGCGGCTCTGACCCACTGCCTGGAGAACCTGATTCTGAACGCATTGAAATACGGAGGAGAGAAGCGGTGGGTGCGCATCCGGGCCGGGAGCACGGATGGGTCCCAGGTGCGTATTGGCGTGGAAGATCGCGGAGAGGGAATCGATCCGGCGGACCTCCCGCACATTTTCGAGCCTTTCTACCGCGGCAAATCCGCGCGGGCCGCGCAGATCCACGGAGCCGGCCTGGGGCTGAGCCTGGCGCGCGATATCGCCGAAGGCATGGGCGGGCGACTGGAAGTGTCGAGCGAGCGCGGGCGCGGCAGCACGTTCACACTGGAGCTGCCCGCGGCCGGGCCCCTGAGCCGCCCCGCCGAGGAGCCCTTGCCGCGCACGGCGTAGCCGGATGAGCATAATGGAGCGCCGTATCCTGTTGGTGGAAGACGAGCCCGGTCTGGTAATGACGCTGGGCGACCGGCTGCGCAGCGAAGGGCATCGCGTGGAATGCGCGGGGGACGGCCAGATTGGGCTGGACATGGCCTCCGGCGGAGCCTTCGATCTGATCATCCTGGATATCATGCTGCCGCGCAAGAACGGTATGGAGGTATGCCGCGATCTGCGGCAGCGGGGCGTCTCCACGCCGATCCTGATGCTGACGGCGCGCGGGCAAACGGTGGATAAGGTGGTGGGGCTGAAGACCGGCGCGGACGACTACCTGACCAAGCCGTTCGAAATGCCGGAACTGCTGGCGCGCGTGGAGGCGCTCCTGCGGCGCGCACCGGCTTTTGGGAAGACTGGCGAGGTGTACCAGTTCGGAGCCATCCGCCTGGACCTGCGGCGGACCGAAGTCACGCGGCACGGCAAACCGGTGACCCTTTCCGCCAAGGAGTTTCTGTTGCTGCGCTACCTGACGGAGCATCGCGGGACTACGGTGTCGCGCGAGACCCTGCTGAGCGAAGTTTGGGGTTATGGGGGCGTGACGTCCAGCCGGACGGTGGATGTGCATATCGCGTGGCTGCGGCAGAAGCTGGAAGAAGACTCGCGGCAGCCGCAGTGGATACTGACGGTCCACGGGTTAGGGTATCGGCTGGCAGGGTGAGGGTGTGCGGGGTCGCGCGTTGGATTTTCCCTGGCGGCGGATAACTTTAGCCTCTCACGCCGCGTCTTTACATCTTGGAGCTTTCGCAATGAGAATCAGTGCTTTACGCTGTGCAGCGGTAGTATGGTTGGCCATGGGAATCGCCACGGCGCAACAGCCCGCCCGGACGAATCTGGTGGGGGCGGTACAGACCATCGATCCCGCGAATGGACAGATTACGCTGCGCACGGACGACGGCAAGACAGTAAAGGTCACTCCGCACGCCGGGGCGCGGTTTCTGAGGCTTCCACCGGGCGAGAAGAGCCTGGCGAATGCCACGCCAATCACGGCCAACGACATCGGCGTGGGCGACCGGGTGTTGGCGCGCGGCGAGCTTTCCGACGACAAAGTTTCGCTGGCAGCCAGCACGCTGGTGATCATGACCAAGGCGGACATCGCCAAGAAGCAGCAGGCCGACCAAGCTGAATGGCGGAAGCGCGGCGTAGCCGGCCTGGTTACAGCGGTGGATGCCAAAGCAGGCGAAGTGACCATCAACACCCGCACTGCGGAAGGGCTCAAGCCGCTCATTATCGTGGCCAACGATAAGACCATGGTCAGCCGGTACGCTCCGGATTCGGTGAAATTCGCGGACGCCAAACCCGGTACCTTGACGGACATTAAGCCGGGCGATCAGGTGCGGGCCTTGGGCGCGAAGAGCGAAGACGGGACGCACTACGAGGCCGAGGAACTGCTTTCCGGATCGTTCCGCAACGTGGCGGCGACGGTGACCACGATCGACCTGGCGGCGAGCACGATGAAGGTGATGGATCTGACCACCAAGAAGCCTTTGCTGGTGCATGTGAATGCGGATTCGACCTTGCGCAAGCTGCCGGAAATGGTGGCGAAGGCGATCGCCATGCGGGCAGCGGGTGGCGCGGCCGGCCCGGGTGGAGCGGGCGGCCCGGGTGGGGCGCAACGTGGCCAGGGTGCGGCAGGTGCGCCAGGCGCTGCGAGCGCTCCGGCTGGCGGCGGGCAATCCGGATCGGGCGAACCGGGGGCGGCCGGTGGTATGCGGGCCGGCCGGGGCGGCGACATGCAGCAAATGCTGGAGCGCCTGCCCGCGATCAAGCTGGAAGACCTGAAGCCGGGCGATGCGATCATCGTATCCAGCACGGAAGGCGCAGATCCCGGCCAAGTGACGGCTATCACTTTGGTTGCAGGTGTGGAGCCGATACTTTCGGCGGCGCCTGGGGGCAGCCAGCGCGCTTCTATGCTGGGCTCCTGGAATCTGGACATGAACATGGGCGGCGGAGTGCAGTGATCGCCGCGATGCATGGTCAGTGCGGGAGCGGCTGGAAGATGGCGAAGACCGCGCCCTGCGGGTCGGCGACTACGGCCCAGCGGCCCACGCCTTCCATGGTGGTTGGCCCGTAGTAGATATTGGCCCCCAGGGATTTGGCCTTGGCCACGGTGGTATCGCAGTCGGTTGCCAGAAAATAGAGCAGCCAGTGCGGCGGGACGCCGGTCTGCGGACCTACGGGCGGTATACCGCCAATGAACGCTTCGCCGTTCTTGATGTGCAGGTACCCGGAGGGATCGTTCTGGCCCGGCGCGATCTGCCACCCGAACAGAACCGCGTAGAATTCGCGGGCGCGCGCCACATCGGTGGTCATCAGGTCCGCCCAGCACAGCGTGCCGTCCACACCGGCGATACCGATGCCCGGATTGCCCTTGGGCTGCCAGAGCGAGAACGTCGCGCCGGTGGGGTCCTGGACGACGGCCATACGTCCGGCATCGAAGACGTCGAGGGGCGGCGCGACCACTTTTCCTCCTATTTGCACGGCGCGGGCCGCCGAGTCGTCCGTGCTGTCCACCGAAATGTAGGGCATCCAATGCGGCGGCGCGCCGCCCGAACGGTCGGGATGCAGAGTATAGGCGGCAGCGGCATCCCGCCCGTCCAGCCGGAAAATGGTGTAGTATTCGCCTGGGCCCATGGGCATGTCGCTCGCGGTCCATCCAAACAGGGATGCATAGAAACTTTTGGCGGCGGCTTGATCGTAGGTTCCGAGTTCGACCCATACGAAGGCGCCCGCGGGATACTTCTCGATGTTGGGCATGGGGAGAGTATACAACGGGCCAGGCCAGCCGCGCTCAAGCGGGCGGCAACATTTCGATCAGGGTGATGCGGAAATTGCCGGCGGCGCTCGAAAAGGTGGTACGCTCCACGGCGCTGACCCCGCAAATGTGCAGGCTATAGTCGCTGCCCACAACTACCGACGGCATCGACAAGTCGACGCCCCGCGGAAGCAGGGATTTCAAATTGCCGGCCACCATATTGGCCAACTCGCCCATGACGTCGCGGACGTCGTCGTCGATCTCGACGGGCATCGCGATTCCCATAAAGCGGGCGGCGAATTGGAAGGCCTGTGGCGCGTCGCACTCGACCAGCGCGGCTCCCCGCCAGACTCCGACGAAGTGAACGGCTGAGGTGATGGTATCCGAGGAATGCGTCCAGGGCGCCGCGGAGGCGGCCACCTCCAGATCCATCATGGTGGAGAAGACCGACTGGACGATGCGTCCCAGGTCGTCCCGATAAACGTCCAGCAAAAAGGGTGCTAGCATCTTAATCCTTTCAGGGAGCTTGGTAGAGCACGGTTTGACCGAGTATTCTGCGTTCGAAGCGGTTGGTCAGATTCAGGGTGGTTTCGCTGCCTCCGAGCAACAGGTGACCTCCCCGGAACAGGGTTCCGTGAATCTCGTCCAAGATCTTCCGTTTGGCTTCCACATCGAAATAGATCAAGACATTGCGGCAGAAGACCACGTCGTAGGGCCCGCGGGCAGACATGCTCTGCCGCAGATCGAAGGTGCTGAAATCCACCATGCGCCGCACTTCGTCCTTCAATTGCCACTCCAGGCCTACGCGGGTGAAGTATTTTACGAGATAGCCGACCGGCAAGCCGCGGTTCACTTCGATTTGCAGATACCTGGCCGTGCGGGCGCGTTCGGCCATCTGGGTGGATAAATCGGTGCCTTGAATCTTGATTTTCCAACCGCCCAGTCCCATCTCCAGCAGCATCATGGCGAGGCTGTAGGCTTCCTGGCCGGTGGACGACGCGGCCGACCAGAAGCTCATTTTCCGGGTATCCTGGCGCAGCGCAATCAAGCTCGGGATGACCGTCAACCGCAGCGCATCGTACTGCGCCGGATCGCGGAAAAAGAAAGTCTCGTTGGTGGTCATAGCTTCCACCACTTGCCGCTTCAGGATCGCATTGTTGGCCGGACCGCCGAGCATGCCGCAGAGATCGTTGAGGTTGTCCAGACCGATCCCTTTTGCGATGGGCATGAGGCGGGCTTCCAGCAGATAGCGCTTGTCCCCGTCGAGCACGATGCCGGACTGGCGATACACGTAGTCCTGCAAGAAGCGGTAGCTTTCGGGGTGTAGGTCGGCTGCGGGCATCAGATCATCCTTTACCAGTCTGCCTGAGGACTTCCGGAACCACCGCGCCCAAAGGGATCACGCAGTTCGCCAAGCCGGCTCCGGCCACGGCGCCGGGCATTCCCCATACCACGCTGGTGGCTTCATCTTGCGCGATAACGTACGCTCCGTTGGCTTTCAGCACTTCCGCGCCGCGCAGGCCATCCTGGCCCATGCCGGTAAGTATGGCGGAGATGGACGCTCCGCCATAGACCTCACCCACCGATCGGAATAACACGTCGACCGAAGGGCGGCAGGAGTTCTCAGGCGGCGACTGGTCCAGCCTGACGACAGTTTCCGCGCCATGGTTTCGCACGCGCATGTGGTAATCCCCGGGGGCGATCAACACCTTGCCGGCGACCACCGGGGCGCCATCGGCGGCCTCCTCGACTCTTAATTCCGTGCCGCTTTGGAGACGCTCGGCCAGAAACCGGGTAAACAAGGGCGGCATGTGCTGCACGATCAGGATGGGCAGTGGGAAGTTTGCCGGAAATTGAGGAATAATCACCCCGAGCGCAGTGGGACCGCCGGTGGAAACACCGATTGCCAGTACCCTCGGCTGGCGGCCCCTGAGGAACGGAGCGGGCACGATGCCGGACGGTTTCAGCGCCAGGGCGGGGAGCCCGGTAACCGTAGCCGTGCGCGGCAGCAAAAAGAACTGCTTGATTTTTGGTACCAGTTCGCCGCGCAAACTGGCCATCGACCGGTCGAGCGATCCGACATTGGCGGCCTTAGTCACATAATCGTCGGCGCCCAGCGCCAGAGACTCCAGGGTCAACGCGGCGCCGCGGTCCGTAAGGGTACTGAACATGACCACCCGCGGCCGAACTTGCTGGTCCCTGAGACGGCGCAGGACGTCCAGACCATTCATCTCGGGCATTTCGATGTCCAGGGTGATCACATCGGGGTTCAATTGGGCGATACGCTCCAGCGCGATGGCGCCGTTCGAAGCCGCCCCGACCACTTCGACGGCAGGATCCTCCGACAGCGCGTGCGCCACCAGGCGGCGGATGACTACCGAATCATCCACTACCAACACGCGAATGCGAGCGCCCGGCGGAATCGTTTTCCTGAAAATAAGGGTATGCAATTGCATCTCTATCGACTCAAAACCCGGATTATTCCTCCTCTCCCC
>DATKFU010000411.1:0-18282 GCA_035511215.1 Bryobacteraceae bacterium
GAGAGACCCCCGAAGGGAAATCCACAAAGACAAAGTAACCTTTGTGGTACAAATAATCCTCGCCGCTCTCGTCGACGATCCGCACCAGGTCGTCCTTGGCCGCTGCCAAGTCCGGGAGAATCCGATAGACTTTCCCAAGGATGAGCGATGCCTGATAATCGCTGTTGTCGATACATAGAGCAAACGATTTTGCCGGTGCTTTCATCTTTCGTCCAAATAGCGCTTTATTTTCAGGTCCCTCTTGCCAATTCCATGCGCCTCGTACCAGTGTAACTCGACGCGCCGGACGACGCCGTTCGGGAGCCGAACAGTGGCGATCCCTTTCATCTTTCGCCAGCGGCCGGGACCATAAATCCTACGAAGCTGCGAGCGAATACGGACGCCAGGGCCGGCCGCGATGACCGCGGTGTTCGATATTGAACCAACGAGCGAAAACCTCACATGGCGCGGCGGACAGGCCGCGAGGCCTGTCCTACTTGGTCTTGGCGAGCTTCTCGCGCTGCTCCCGCAATACGGCCTTGCGGCTGAGCTTGATCTTGTTGCCTTCGAGCGCCAGGACCTTGACCAGAATCTGGTCGCCTTCCTTCAGCTCGTCGCGCACTTCCCGCACGCGGTTCTCGGCGATCTCGCTGATGTGCAGCAGGCCGTCGGTACCGGGAAAGATCTCGACGAAAGCGCCGAAATCCACCAGCCGCACCACCTTGCCCAGGTAGGTCTTGCCTATCTCGGCCACCGCGGTAATGTCGCCGATGATTTGCAGAGCCTTGTTGGCCGCGGCTTCGTCGGCGGAGGAAACATGCACCGTGCCATCGTCGTCCACGTCGATCTTCACGCCGGTCTGCTCGATGATGCCCCGAATCACTTTGCCGCCTGGTCCGATGACGTCGCGGATTTTATCGGTCGGAATGTGGATAGTGTAGATGCGCGGCGCGTATTGCGACATGTTGGCGCGCGGCTGCGCGATGGCCTCGTCCATCTTGTCGAGAATGTAGAGGCGCCCGCGGCGCGCCTGCTCCAGGGCTTCGGTCATGATGGCGGCAGTGACATTCGGCACCTTGATATCCATTTGCAGGCCCGTGATGCCTGCGCGCGTGCCGGCCACCTTGAAATCCATATCGCCATAATGGTCTTCGGCGCCGGCGATATCGGTGAGCACAGCGTAGTCGTCGCCCTCCTTCACCAGCCCCATGGCGACACCGCCCACGTGCGAAGGAAGCGGAACGCCCGCGTCCATCAAGGCCAGGGAAGCGCCGCAAACCGTAGCCATGGAACTCGATCCATTGGACTCCAGGATGTCGCTCACCACCCGCAGGGTATAGGGGAACGCGGCTTCGCCGGGCACGATCGGCAAGAGGGATCGCTCGGCCAGCGCACCATGGCCGATCTCGCGACGCCCCGGTCCGCGCATGAAGCCGACTTCGCCTACGCTGAATGGGGGAAAATTATAGTGCAACATGAACCGCTTGGAAGCCTCGCCGGGCTCCAGCAGCTCGATGCGCTGGGCGTCGTCCTTGGTGCCCAGGGTCAGGGTGACCAGCGCTTGCGTTTCGCCGCGGGTGAATAGCGCGGAGCCATGGGTTCGCGGCAGCACGCCGGTCTCGATGGTGATCTGTCGAATCTGGTCGAAGGCGCGGCCGTCCGGACGGCGGTGGCTCTTCAGCATCTCGTCGCGGAAGATGCGCTCTTTCAGCGCTTCGAAGATCTTCTTGCCCTCGTCCTTCTGCTCGTCGGGCAAGCCTTCGAGGGCTTTCTTCTTCAATTCGGCGACCTTGCCGTGGCTTTCCAGCTTCGGATACTTTTCCGTGTTCAGTGCGTCGATCAGCGGCTCGCGCACCTGGGTGGAGATCTGGTCGTAGAGAGCCTGGTCGAGCGCCTTCGTTTCGAAGGCCCGCTTCGGTTTTCCGACTTTCGCCACCAGTTCGTGGATGGCCGCGGCGATCTTCTTGCAGCAGGTGTGGCCAAAGTCGATGGCCCCCACGACCTCCTCCTCGGAGCACTGTTGCGCACCCGCTTCCACCATCACGATGCCGCCCTCGGTGGCGGCCACGATGATATTCAGCTTGGATTCGCGGCCCTCCGAATAGGTGGGGTTGGCGATATATACGCCGTTCACCATGCCCACGCGCACTCCGCCCAGTACGTGCTGGAACGGAATATCGGAGATGGCCAGCGCGGCGCCCGCGCCTACCACCGCCAGCGAATTGGGGTCCTGTTCCGGATCGGCGGAGAGCACCATGGCGATGATCTGGGTTTCATTCAGGAAACCTTCGGGGAACAAGGGACGAACCGGCCGATCGATCAACCGGCTGGTGAGGATTTCTTTTTCCGAGGGACGGCCCTCGCGTTTGATAAAGCCGCCCGGTATCTTGCCGGCGGCGTAAGTGTACTCGCGATAGTCTACCGTGAGAGGAAAGAAGCCGGCGTTCGGCTTCGGCTCTTCGGACATGCAGGCGCTAACCAGCACTACGGAATCGCCGGAACGAACGACGACCGCGCCGTTCGCCTGCTTGGCCATTCTACCCGTTTCGAGGGTGATCTGGCGGCCTCCCAGATCGATTTCAACTGTGTGTGACATTTCTCATTCTCCAAGCCTCGGCCGCCCGATTGCGGGCGCCAATGACGAAAATTGGCCAGCCGCGTGACCGGCCGCATGAGACTGGAGTTGACAGGACGAGGCGGCCCCAAAGGACCATGCTAAGGCAAACGCTAGCGGCGGATGCCCAGCTTTAGCAGAAGCGACTTGTAGCGGTCCGGATCGGTGTCCCGAAGATATCTCAGCATCCGCCGCCGCTTGGCGACCATAGTCAAAAGGCCCTTGCGCGACGAATGGTCCTTCTGGTGGGTCTTAAAATGTTCCGTAAGCTGCGTGATGCGCTCACTCAACAGGGCGATTTGCACCTCCGGCGATCCCGTATCAGCCTTACCACGCTGATTTCCCACGATTACCTGCCGCTTTACGTCAGTCGCCAGTGCCATGCTCGAGTGGTTGCTCCTTGTCTTCTCTTTATCTCGTTTTGGTTACGGAATATAGCATAACACAAGCGAGGCGGTTGGCGCATTGCGTTCCCGATCCGCGGTTCCGACGAGTTGGACGCCCCCGACCAGCCCGGCGCCGGGTCGCAAGAATGACCCCAGGCGTGGCCCGGATGGTTTCCGAAGCTTCTATCGAACGTCCCGCAGTCCGAGGCGGTCGAAACGCCGATCTGCCGCGCGCGCCGTTCGGGACGAGGACTCCACCACCTAATGTAGGCGCCATTGAGACCGCCGAAGCCTGCGGTCCGCGCATCCACGCGGAGGCCGAGCGCCGCGGCCTACGGCAGGCCCGGGAGGTTTGGTGCTCGGATATGGGGCGCCCTGGATCTGGGGGATTACCAGCGCGCAGGCGAAGCGGTGGGCTGCTGCCCGCTCCACGCAGCTCGATGCCGTGTAGAAGCCGTGGATCACCTCCATGAGCCGGCTACGGCCGACCATGCCAACGCCATCATCGCCCTGCGTTGCTGTCAGCTCAGCGGCCGCTAGGAGGAGTTCTGGGAGCAACGCTCCGCCGGATGAACCGAAGCCCGTTTCCACCTACTAATTTGGCGCACACCCGATCACGCCTCGTACTTCCGCAGAATCTCCTCCCAGTACCCCTGCGCCTTCAGGATCAACTCCACCACTTCGCGCACGGCCCCGCTGCCGCCCGGCGCCGCCGTCACGTAGTGCGCCTGCGCCTTTACTTCCGGGCGCGCATTGGCGGTGGCGATGGCCAGCCCTACGCGGTGCATCACCACCACATCCGTCAAGTCGTCGCCGATGTACGCAACCTGCTCCTTCGCCAAGGCAGCGTCCGCCATGATCTCGTCCAGAATAGGGATCTTCTCGATGTGTCCCTGGTACACGTAGCGGAACTTGCATTGCTTCGCGCGTTCCGCGGTGGCCGGCGAGAGGCGCCCGCTGATCAGGCCGGTGGCGATGCCCTTCCAACTCATCCATTGCAGGCTGATTCCATCCTGCGAATCGAAACCTTTGGTTTCGACCATGTTGCCCGACGCGTCCGGCACGTTAATCAACCTGCCGTCGGTCAGCACGCCATCCACGTCCATCAACAGCAGGCGGATCTTGGCGGCCAGTTGGGTCGTTTCAGTTTTCTCCACGTTATAATTTCACCAGGAGTCCCCGTCAGTGGGGCCGCGGCACGCAAGAGCGCATGCGCCACGATGATCGAACAAGTCGCAAAAACGATAGCCCGTTATAGCATGTTTCAGGCGGGCCAACGCGTGGGCGTGGCGGTCTCCGGAGGCGCCGACTCGCTATGCCTGCTGCACGTACTACGCGATCTCGCCCCACGCTGGAATCTGCGCCTCGCCGTGCTGCATCTCGACCATAAGCTGCGCGGCGAAGAGTCGCATCGGGATGCCGCATTCGTCCGCGACTTGGCGGCCACCCTGGATCTGCCCTTCGAATTGTTGGAAAGCGATGTGGCGGCCCTCTGTCGCGAAACTAGCGGCAATCTGGAGGAAACGGCGCGCGCGGCCCGCCTGGAATTCTTCAAGCGCCTGAAACAAGCCGGGACGGTCGACCGCATCGCCACTGGCCACACCCGCTCGGATCAGGCCGAGACTGTGCTGTTTCGCTTCCTGCGCGGCTCCGGGACCGCCGGACTGGCCGGCATCCGGCCCGTCACGGACGAGGGCCTCGTCCGGCCGCTGATCGAGCGGGATCGCCCGGAGATCGAGCAATTTTTGCGAGAGCGCGGCATCGCCTGGCGCAACGACTCCACCAACGCGTCGACGGCCTTCGCGCGCAATCGCATCCGGCACGAGTTGCTGCCGCAACTGACCCGCGACTGGAATCCCGCCATAGCCGAGACCCTCGCGCACACCGCCGACTGGGCGCAGGCCGAGGAGGCTTACTGG
The DNA here is from genome assembly GCA_035511215.1 of Bryobacteraceae bacterium. GTDB lineage: Bacteria > Acidobacteriota > Terriglobia > Bryobacterales > Bryobacteraceae > Bog-159. The sequence goes on from DATKFU010000411.1 coordinate 4,899, forward strand.
GAATCCGAACTGGCCCGCCTCGCGCCATCGCACCTGGTTTTCGATCCGCCCGTGATGTTGCTGCGAGTCGGCCCGCTCGCTACGTTCCCCCTGGCTGTGGCCCGCCGCTTCATCCGCCGCGCGGTCGAACTGGCCAAAGGCGATCTGCGCGGTGTGGGCTTCGAGCACCTGGCAGGCGTCCTGGATCTGGCGGCTTTGGCGGAAGGCCACGGCCGTCTGCAGATTCCCGGCCTCGACATTTTTCGGTCCTTCGACTGGCTCCGCATTGCGCCGCCCGGGGTCGATAATTTGGATAATCGCAACTATCGCCTGGCTCTGCCTGTGCCCGGCACCGTCCAACTGCCTGGCCAAAAGGCGGTGGTACATGCGGAACTATTTGAAAATACGAACGTAACGGAGACGACAAAGGACGTATATAATGGAGGCGTGGGTTGTTTAGACTGGAATCGGCTATCCGGTTCCCTGGAAGTCCGGAACTGGCGGCCCGGCGATCAGTACCAGCCAGTCGGGCATACCGGGACGGAAAAGATCAAGATCCTGTTCCAGCAAGCGCGTGTTCCGTTGTGGGAGCGCCGTCATTGGCCTGTTGTCACCATGGGCGATGCGATCCTTTGGGCGCGCCGCTTCGGTCCGGCGGCAGGCTTCGTCGCTTACCCCGGCGCGAGCCCGGTCCTGGGAATCCGGGAAAGCGGAGCGTAACGTAATTGGAATCGACTGGCATGTTTCGAACGTCTATGCTGGTAGGGCAGGCTTTAGCCGGCCAGTTGTCACCCATGAGCGTAAGCGGTGGGAGGTTTCGTGAATTCTAACATAAAGACAGCAATTTTTTGGGTGGTTCTGATCTGTTTGGCGGTTCTTTTGTGGACCATAGTCCGGCAAGGTAAACACCCCACCGAAGATCAGATCGCTTTCACCGACTTCGTCGATCAGGTCAAAGACCACAAGGTTAGGGACGTGAACATCGCGAACAACGAAGTTCACGGTACGTATGTGGGCAGCGACAAAGGTCTGCGCACTCTCATCCCCACCAATTATCCGGCGATTTACGATCTGTTGCAGCAGAACGGCGTCAAGGTCGAAATTAAGGATACCAACTCGAATCCCTGGTTCTCGCTGCTGGTGCAGGCATCGCCTTTCATCCTGCTGCTCGCGTTCTGGATCTTCATGATGCGGCAGATGCAGAGCGGCGGCAACAAAGCGCTCAGCTTCGGCAAGAGCCGCGCGCGCCTGCATTCCACGCAACAGAAGAAGGTCACGTTCAAGGACGTGGCGGGCGTGGAAGAAGCCAAGGAGGAGTTGCAGGAGATTATCGAATTCTTGCGCGAGCCGCAAAAGTTCCAGAAGCTGGGCGGACGCATTCCCAAGGGCGTGCTGCTGATCGGGCCTCCGGGCACCGGCAAAACCCTGCTGGCGCGCGCCATTGCCGGCGAAGCCAGTGTGCCGTTCTTCTCCATCTCCGGTTCGGACTTTGTGGAGATGTTCGTGGGCGTGGGCGCCAGCCGTGTGCGCGATCTGTTCGAGCAGGGCAAGAAGAACGCTCCCTGCATCATCTTCATCGACGAAATCGACGCCGTGGGCCGCCATCGCGGCGCGGGCTTGGGCGGCGGGCACGACGAACGCGAGCAGACGCTGAACCAGTTGCTGGTTGAAATGGACGGTTTTGAATCCAACGAAGGCGTGATCCTGGTAGCCGCCACGAACCGGCCCGATGTGCTGGATCCGGCTCTGCTGCGTCCCGGCCGCTTCGATCGCCGTGTAGTGGTAGGGCTTCCCGACGTGGGGGGCCGCGAAGCGATTCTGCGCGTGCATACCAAGAAGATTCCCCTCGGCGACAACGTCGATCTTTCCGTTTTGGGCCGCGGCACGCCGGGCCTGGCAGGAGCGGATCTTGCGAACCTGGTGAACGAGGCCGCATTGAACGCCGCCCGTCAGAACCGCAAGGTGGTCATGATGATCGACTTCGAGCTGGCCAAGGATAAGATCCTGATGGGCGCAGAGCGCAAGTCCATGATCCTGAGCGACGCCGAGAAGCGCAACACTGCTTACCATGAGGCGGGCCACGCGCTGGTGGCGGCTACTCTACCGGATGCCGACCCGCTGCACAAGGTCACCATTATCCCGCGCGGCATGGCGCTCGGCGTAACCATGCAGTTGCCTATCGACGACAAGCATTCCTACAACAAGGAATACCTGGAGGCGCGCCTGGCCATCCTGATGGCCGGCCGCATCGCCGAAGAGCGTTACATGCACCACATGACCACGGGCGCCGGCAACGACATTGAACGGGCCACCGACATGGCGCGCAAGATGGTCTGTGAGTGGGGCATGAGCGAACTCGGCCCCCTGAGCTTCGGCAAGAAAGAAGAGCAGATCTTCCTGGGCCGCGAGATCGCGCAGCACCGCGACTACAGCGAAGAGACCGCCATCCGCATCGACGAGCAGGTGAAGAAGCTGGTGCAGGGAGGCTACGATACCGCGCTGAGGATTATCGAACAGCATTCCGAGGCGCTGGTCCGGATAGCCGAAGCGCTGCTGGAGCGCGAGATCCTGGATGGCGGCGAAGTGATGCAGATCATCAGGGGCGACACCCTGCCGCAGATTACTCCGCCGCCGCCCAAGGATACTGGCGATGGCACGCAGCAAGTGCTGCGCCCTGAACCGAGCCGTCGCCTGCCGGGACTTTCCGAAGGTGAACGGCCACAGCCGGCGTGATCCCGCGCTTCCCGGTATACCTGTTCGATATCGACGGCACTTTGCTCGATAGCGCCGCGGACATCTGCGGTGCGGTCGAGCAGGTGCTGGCGCTCAAGCCGCCCTCTCGGGAGATTTCGTTCGAGTATCTTAAGGGCTTCATCGGCCTCCACCTGATCGACCTGTTTACGGAAGTGTATCCCGATTACTCCCCACAGCAGATTGACAGTTTAATTCTGCAATACCGCAGTAACTATCTGGCGCGCGGCCATCTGCAGACCAGGGTGTATCCAGGCGTTGCCGAAGGGCTGGCAGCGCTCGGTGGCCGCAAGGCCACGGCTACTACGAAGGGATCGCCCACCACCCGCGCGGTGCTGGAGCAATTCGGCCTGATCCAATACTTCGACCATGTCCAGGGCACCGATGGCTTCCCTTCGAAGCCCGCGCCCGATGTGGTGCTGGCCGCACTGGCGGCGCTTGGCGCACGGGTGGAGGACTGTCTCTTTGTCGGCGATTCACCGGCGGATATGGAAGCCGGGCGCCGCGCGGGGGTGCGGACATGTGCGGTCCGATATGGGTATGGCAAGGTGGATGAACTGGCGAGGTGGGCGCCGGATTACTGGGTGGGGGATTTGCGGGAGTTGTGTGCTTGACGTGTGCAGCCATGCAAATAACCTAAAGACATGCCCACCATGATCCGGTTGCGCCACGTCCCCGACGATCTGCATCGGAAACTCAAGGCGCGCCTCAAGCCCGTACACCTAGAGACGTCCCCGGTGGAAATATTGCGGGCATTACGGGACGGCCGTGATCGGTGATTGACGCATCGGCGTTTGTGGAGGTGCTGCTCGCGACCGGCGTCGGCGGGCGCGTGCGCGCACGGCACCTGGAGATTGTCCACGTGTTGCGCCGTTTGTACCTGCTAGGAGAACTGCAGCCCAGTCGCGCCGCGCAGGCGCTCGAGGTCCTGAGCGGCCTGCGCATGGTCCGCCGACCTCACGAACCTTACGCCCCGCGCTTCTGGCAACTGCGCCACAGTCTAACGGCCTAACGACGCCGCGTATGTGGCGGTCGCCGAACCTCTCGATTCGCCTCACCGCGCCAGGATCGAGTTGATCGAATAGCCGGCAATCAGAGTTTCTGTGCGATTTGTAAACAACCTTATTGCTGTCTGTAAACAAGTTTCTTTCCAGATACTATCCGAGCCAAATCGATGTAGGATACTTTCATGCACACTTCCGAACCGCGCCGTTCTAAGTCGTGTTATACAGGCGCCCCCGCTGCTCTCACGCTATTGGTATTCGGTTTCACGCCCATGGTCTTTGGTCAGACCGCGTGGACCAACTTTGCGAAGGATGCGCATCACAATGCGGCGTCCAGCACCGCGTCCCAGGCATTGAACGATATTCACTGGCAGACCCCGGTGGATCTGCACCCGCCAAACTCCAGCCGCAATGGTGGAGGTCTTCCGGACGGCGCCGAAGAGTTACTGATTCACTACGGCACACCTCTGATTACGGCTGCCAACACCGTCATCGTCCCGGTTAAGACCGGGACCAACGGAGGCTTCCGCGTGGAGGCGCTTACAGCCGGTAACGGAAACCTGGTGTGGGGCACGCCGACGGACTACGACCTGCCCCCGTCGCATGGGTGGACGCCGGTTTTCGGCCCGGCTCTAAACGCGAAGCGACTTTACTTTCCAGCCGCGGGTGGCACCATCGGTTTTCGCGACGACCCCGACTTGGCAACCGGATCCGGGGGCCGCATCGCGTTCTACGGGTTGGCGAACTACCAGGCAAATCCTGCCGGTTTCAGCAGCAGCGTTTACATCAACACGCCTCTCACGACAGATGAAAGTGGGGACGTGTACTTTGGCTTCCTGGTGAATGGCACGAGTCCCTTAGCTGGCCTTACCAGCGGGGTCGCGCGCATCGACAGCAACGGGCAGGGGAACTGGATCGCGGTTACCGCGGCGGCGTCGGACATAACTATGACAGAAGTCCCCTACAATTGTGCGCCTGCGCTGAGCCCCGACGGCACGACACTTTACGTCACCGTGAGTAACGGCGCGGCTGGTTATCTGGTGTCTTTGAACAGCACCACGCTGGCGCCCGTGGCGCGTTTGCGACTCAAAGATCCGAAGTCCGGCGACGACGCCTCGATCGACGACAGTTCCTCAGCGTCCCCTACTGTCGGGCCGGACGGAGATGTGTATTACGGAGTGCTCGAGAATCCGTTTCCGGAAAACAACGACCGCGGCTGGCTGTTGCATTTCAATGCCGCCCTTTCGCATGTCAAGACTCCCGGCGCTTTCGGATGGGATGAGACAGCCTCCCTACTTCCAGCGTCGATGGTTCCGTCGTACACGGGCACGTCCGGCTATCTTCTGATGACGAAGTACAACAACTACGAAGGCATCGGCACGGGAAACGGAGAGAACAGAATTGCGATTCTCGATCCGAATGCCACGGAGACGGACCCCATTACCGGTGTTACCGTGATGAACGAAGTTCTGACCATTCTGGGCCCCACACCCAATCCTCCCCTGGGCGTGAAGGAGTGGTGCATCAACTCCGCGGCCGTGGATATTCCCGGCAACTCGATCCTGGCGAATAGTGAGGATGGTAACCTGTACCGCTGGGATCTTACTACCAATACCCTAAGCCAGAAGGTAGCTCTTACGGCAGGCATTGGAGAAGCTTACACGCCCACTGTGATCGGCGTGGACGGCACGGCTTATGCCATCAACGATGCAATTCTGTTCGCGGTAGGGAACTAGGGCATCGGAGGGAAAGGTCATCTCCGCAGCTTACTCGTAGCGTAGCGCCAACGTCGGATCCACGCTGGCGGCGCGGCGGGCGGGCACATAGCTCGCCGCCAGCGCAACGGCTGCGAGCAGCGCGGCAATGGCGCCCAGGGTTGCGAGATCCGTAGTGCGCACCTCGAACAGCAGGGTCGCGAGGAAACGGGTCAGCGCCAATGACGCGGCAATCCCCGCCGCCAGCCCGGCACAAGCCAGCACCGCCGCCTGCCGCAGCACCATAGACAGCACATCGCGCCGTTCCGCGCCCAGCGCCATGCGGATTCCCATCTCCCGCGTGCGCGAGCTCGCCGCGCAGGAGACCACACCGTAAATGCCCACTGCCGCCAGAGCCAGAGCCATTCCGCCAAACAGCGCCAGCAGGGCCAAAGTGAATCGGCGTTGCGCCAGCGAGGACGCCAGATAGCCCTCCATGGATTGCACCTGGAAGACCGGAAGTGTCGGATCTTCAGCCAGGAACGCGGCGCGCGCGGCTTTCTCCAACCGGAGCGGATCGGTGGCGGTGCGGGCGACGAGCGCATAGCCGAACGACAGATCTTGGGCTTGCGGGATGTAAGCCGCGATATTGGATGCGGTGTCCAGGCCGTATTGGCGCACATCGCCAACAATCCCCACGATGGTCATCCACGGTTTGCCGTCGTCGCGGCCGCCCAACTGGATCTGCCTGCCGATGGAGTCCCGATTCGGGAACTGCTCGCGCGCGCAGGCTTCGCTGATCACCGCGACTTTGGATGCGGCGGCGTTGTCCTGAGCGGTAAACAGGCGGCCGCGCTTCAGGGGAATTCGCATGACCTTGAAATAGTCCGGCGTCACCGAGTATCTATCGGCGCTGGGATCCTCCGAATCATGCGCCCGGCGGCGATCGCGAATGTGGAAGCCGCTGCGGTCGAAGCCTGTGAACGGAATCGAGCTGGTCATCGCCACGCTCTCGATGGCGGGCGTGGCGCGCAAACGCGCCAGCGCCTGTTCGTAGTAGTTCAGTTCGGCTTCCGGCTTCTGGTAGCGGGCGCCATATACATACGTGTTCAGGGTCAAAACATTGCGCGGATCGAAGCCGGGATCGACGTTGACCAGGCGCAGAAGGCTCTTGCCCAGCAGACCTGCGCCCACGGCTAGCACGAAGGCCAAAGCCAGCTCGCCAATAACCAGCAGGTCGCGCATGCCGCTACGCGAACGGCTGCCGGTGGTCTTGCCGAACTCCGCGCGCGAGGTGCGCAGCGCCGGCATCAGGCCGAACAACATGCCGGTGAACAAGCTCGCCGCCAGGCTGAACCAGAGTACAGTGGCGTCCATGTGAATCTCGTTGAGGCGGGGCATCTCCCTGGGCGCGAGCGAGGCCAGCCGGGAGGTGCACCACCAGCCCAGCAGCACGCCGGCGACACCGCCGGCCAAGGCCAGCAGCAAGCTTTCGGTAATGAGCTGGCGGATCATGCGCCAGCGCGCGGCCCCCAGCGCGGAGCGCAAGGCCATCTCCTTTGCGCGGCCAGTGGCGCGCGCCAGCATCAGGTTGGCTACATTCACGCAGGCGATCAGCAATACAAAAGCGACAGCTCCCATCAGCACCCAGAGCGCCGTACCAACGCGGCCGACAATGTGGTCGTGCAGCGGCTCGAACGCGACAGTTGCCTGCGGAGGGTAGGATGCCGGGTAGTGCCGCACGAGATCGGCCATGATGGTGTTCAACTCGGCGTGCGCCCGGGCCGGCGCCACACCCGGCTTCAGGCGCGCGATCAACTGCAAGTGCTGGCAGTCGCGGCAGGCGAACGGATCGGTCAACGCATATCCGAGTGGTTCGAAAATCTCGGGCGTGCCGTAGCCCTCAATTCCGAGCGGACGGAAACCGGCGGGCAACACGCCCACCACCGTGAATGAAGAATCGCTCAGCCGTATGACGCGGCCGACGATATTTGGATCGCCGCCGAATCGCCTCATCCAAAGGCCGTGGGCCAGCACTACTTCATAGCGGTGGCCGGGGCGGTCCTCCTCGGGCAGGAAGGCGCGGCCGATCTGCATGCGGATGCCGAGAGTGTCGAAGAAGTCGTAATTGACGCGCAAGCCGTTCACCAACTCAGGCTCGCCCCGTTCGACGATGGCGCCGGCCGCGGTGCGGTAGAGGGACATGCTCTCGAACGAATGGCTCAACCTGCGCCAGTCGTAGGCCGTGGTGTAGCCGATGGTCCCGGCGCGTTTCTCCCCGTCGTCGGACTCGCCCAGCTTCACCAGACGGTCCGGGTCGCGATACGGCAGTTGATTGAGCAGCACGGCTTTCACGGCGCTGAAGATGGCGGTGTTCGCGCCGATGCCTAGCGCCAGGGTGACCACCGCAGTCAGAGCGAAGGAGGGACTTTTGCGGAGAACACGGAACGCATAGCGCAGGTCGCCGCGCAGCTCGTCGAAGAGCCGCAGACCGCGCGCTTCGCGGCACCGTTCCTTGTATCGTTCCACCCCCCCGAACTCGATGCGCGCGCGGCGGGCGGCTTCGGCTGCCGGCACGACGCCGGAGCGGACCAGGTCGGCGGCGCGGCTCTCCAGGTGGAAGCGCAGTTCGTCGTCCATGTCGCGCTCAAGCGCCGGACGTACGGCGAGCGCCCGCCAAAGCAACCTTAAGCGTTTCAGCCTTTGTTTCAGCATGTCAGACCTCCTGCGGCTTGGCGCCCAGCGCGGTGGCAACGGCCGACGCCGAGCGGTTCCAGCTCTCCGTCTCCGCGCGCAGCCGTTTACGCCCGGCCGGCGTCAGGCGGTAGAACTTGGCCCTGCGGTTGTTCTCCGAAGTGCCCCATTCGGAGTCGAGCAGACCCTGGACTTCGAGACGGTAGAGGGCCGGATATAAAGCGCCTTGCTCGATGGTCAGCGCGCCGCCGGAAATCTGTCCGATGCGCAGCAGCACGCCATAACCATGCAGCGCTCCCAACGACGCGGCCTTCAGGATCAGCAAATCCAGAGTGCCTGGCAGCAGTTCGGCCCGATCGGCCCGATTGTCAATGTTGGCCATGGTGTTCCTCTAAGCTCCTTAGGAGGAGTATACATGCTCTCTCCTAAGCTGTCAAGGAGAGCTTCCGGACGCGCTTACGGCGTGTTTCGGGACGCGATTCGCGGTAGAATTGCTCTCGTGCACTTCCGCAGATTCGCCTGTTTCCTGCTGGGCCTTTGGCTGGGGGGCGGACTCTTCATGGACATGGTGGCGACCCAGAATTTCCGGTCGGTGGACCGTTTGCTGGCGAAGCCCGCGCAGCCCGCCGCGCAGCGTTTAGAAAAGCTGGGGACGGACGCCCGCGTTTTGCTGCGGCATCATGTCTCCGAGCAGAACCGCTGGTATTTCGAAGCCTGGGGGCTGATCGAAACGGGGATCGGCGCAGCGCTGCTGCTCACCCTGCTTTTCGGCAGCACCGAGAAGAACTTCTCGCTGCTGCTTTGCTTGCTGATGCTGCTGGTGGCGATCCTGCAGCGATTCGCGTTGACCCCGCAGATGGTGTTCCTGGGACGTATCATCGACTGGATTCCCATCGACCAGCCATCGCCCGAGCGTACGCGCTTCTGGATGCTGCATAATGCCTTTATCGGGCTGGAACTTCTGAACTGGGCGCTGGGCTTTTTCCTGACGGCCAAACTGCTGTTCCGCAGCAGAAAGCGGGGCGGCGACCCGGACGCCGAGTTGTTGGAGCGACGCAACTGGGGCCACGGTTGACCGCCGGCAAACCCAGGCCGCAATGCCTGCGCGCTCTCGAAAATACTATGACCAAAATCCTATCGAAACATGGCGGCGGTGCACAAGGATACCGCGGGTCACACACCGAACCTTACGGGCGACGGGCTGAACATCTATCAAGTGGACGACACGAACAAACTTCTGGACGACGCGCGCATATTCAGGCATGCCTTACAGCGGCAGCCTGACCATCGGGCCGTACTCGCTGATGATTCTCTCGCAGCAGTAGCGCGCGCAGAGGGCGGGTCTGGAGACCCACCGCAGGCGTGGACGCCCGCCCCACAAGGCTTTCACGTCACTCGCGTTCGCGCAGGCGGGCGGCCTTGCCCTTCAGTCCGCGCAAATAGTAAAGCTTGGCGCGGCGCACGCGCCCGGTGCGCACCACATCGATGTGGTCGATGACCCGGGCATGGATGGGAAAAATACGCTCCACACCCTGGCCGAAACTGACCTTGCGCACCGTAATGCTCTCGCCCATGCCGGTGTTATTGCGCGCAATTACCGTTCCTTCGAAGGCCTGCAAGCGTTCCTTGTCGCCTTCCTTGATCTTCACGTGCACGCGAATGGTATCGCCCGGCCGGAACTCGGGAGTGTCGGTGCGCTTGTTCTTGTTAATGACTTTCGTCAACAGGGAGTTGTTCATTTCCTATCCTAATTCTATATTCTATCCTGATCGGGCCGTATCAGGTCCGGACGCAGGCGCGCGGTTTTCTCCATCGCGGCCCGCTGCCGCCAGCGGCGGATTTCTTCATGATTTCCGCTCAACAAAACTTCCGGCACTTTCCAACCGCGGAACTCAGCAGGACGAGTGTATTGCGGGCAATCGAGCACGGCCCCCGCATGGCCGCCATCCTGAAACGACTCGAACACAGCGGACGATTCGTTGCCCAACACTCCGGGCAGCTGGCGCGCCACCGCGTCAACCACTACTGCCGCCGCTAATTCGCCGCCACTCAACACATAATTCCCAATGGATAGCTCGGCATCGGCCAGATGCTCGGCTACGCGCTCATCGACGCCTTCATAACGCCCGCAAATCAACAGCAGTTCCGGCAGGCCGCTGAATTCGTTGGCGACCTTTTGGTTGAACAGGCGGCCCTGCGCGGAGAGCAGCACGGTCTTGCGGGACAGGCCAGACGCCTGCCCGGCTTGTTCCGACGGGAAAATCGACTCCACCGCCTGAAACAAAGGTTCCGGCTTGAGCAGCATGCCTTCTCCGCCGCCGAATGGCCGGTCGTCCACGGTCTTGTGCCGGTCGGATGTCCAATCCCGCAGATTGTGTATGCGAATCTCGATCGCGCCCGTGTCGCGCGCCCGCTTGATTACGCCATGCTCGAACGGTCCCTCAAAAAACTCCGGGAAGATCGTGAGCACATGAAAAATCACGTCTGGTTCAGTTCCTTCAATCCAGCGGGCAATTCGACCACAATCCGGCGGGCTTCCGGCTCGATGGCCACACAAATCGTGCGCACAAACGGAATCAGCAGCCCGCCTTCCACTTCCAGCAACCCTGAGCTTCCGCCGTCCTGCAACGCGGTCACCCGACCTAGCGATGCGCCGTCCCGCTCGATCACTTCACATCCGATCAAATCCGATTCGAAGTACTCGCCCGGCTCCAGGCGTATGCGCTCGCCCAGGGGCACACGCACTTCACACCCGGACAACTCCTCGGCGTCCGACATGCTATCCACGCCGCGGAATTTCAAGATCAGCCGATTGTCGTGGAACCAAGCCGACTCCACTTCGCGCCGCGAGCCCTCGGGAAAAAGGAAGACCTCACGCAGGCTCGCATACCGCTCCGGCTTGCTGAGCGCAAAAGCCGTGAGCTCCCCGCGAATGCCGCGCGCGCGCCCCAGAACGGCGACCGTAACCCAGTCATTTCCCATGATGGCGCATGACGGCCCATGAGGGCCCTCAATCGTCCTTGCCCGGAACCCGCGGCGGCCGAACTCACTCGAGGATTTCCAAGGTGAAGCGCCGATTCAACTTCATGCCCGCCGCTCCCAAAATAGTGCGGATGGACCGGGCGGTCCGACCCTGCTTGCCGATCACTTTGCCCAAGTCGCTTTGGGCGACCCGCAATTCCAGCACCGTGACCTGCTCCCCTTCCACTACCCGAACGGCAACTTCTTCCGGGATGTCCACCAGTGCCTTCGCGATATCTTCGATCAACTCTTTCATCATCCCGCCTCCCTCACTTCTTATGGTAACAAAGGCTAGCGGCGGCCAAACCCGTCCAGGTCCATCCTACTCGTTACTTTTCTTACACTTAACCTTTGCTTCAGCCGTGTTTCAGCGGTGTTTCAGCCCGGTTTCAGGCTGCCGGCGCGGGTGCGGGTTCCGGATTGTTCTTGATCAGACGCGCGACGGTGTCCGAAAGCTGGGCTCCGTTCTTGGTCCAATAGGTGATGCGCTCATGGTTCAAGTCCACCTTGGCCGGGTCGGTTAACGGATTGTAGTGGCCCACAACTTCCAGGTTGCGGCCATTGCGGGCGCGCTCCTTCTCTATCACCACGATGCGGTAAAACGGCTTCTTCTTGGCGCCAAACCGCGCCAAACGGATCATCAACATTCACACTCCTAAGAAATTCGGTAATTTGAACTTGCCCATTTTCTTGCCCAGCAGTCCGCCGGAGAAGCTCTTCATCATCTTTCTGGCCTGCGAGTACTGCTTCAGCAACTGATTCACTTCCTGTACGCTGGTGCCGCTGCCCTTGGCGATGCGGCGCCGGCGGCTGCCATTCACCAGCATGTGGTTGGCGCGTTCCTTAGGCGTCATCGAATCGATGATGGCCACCACATGCGTGATTTCCTTCTCATCCACTTTCACGTTCTTGAGATCCTTCAGAATGCCCACCTGCGGCATCATCGACAGCACGTTTTCGAGCGGCCCGAGCTTGCGGAGCTGGCGCATCTGGTCGCGGAAATCGTCAAGCGTAAACTCATTGTCGATGAGCTTGCGCTGCATCTCGACGGCCTGCTTCTTGTCGATGACTTCCTCGGCCTTCTCGATGAACGACAGCACATCACCCATGCCCAGGATGCGGGAAGCGGCGCGGTCCGGATAGAACGGCTCGAGCGCGTCGAATTTTTCGCCCACGCCCACAAACTTGAGCGGCTGGCCGGTAACGTGCCGGATGGACAGGGCCGCGCCGCCGCGCGCATCGCCATCCATCTTGGTGAGGATGACTCCGGTGATGCCCAGCTTCTTGTGAAACTCATCGGCGGACTTCACGGCGTCCTGGCCCGTCATGGCGTCGGCCACGAACAGGATTTCGACCGGCGAGAGCTGCTCTTTCAATTGCTGCAGCTCGGTCATCAACTCCTCGTCGATGTGCAGGCGGCCGGCGGTATCCACCAGCAGCACATCGCGCCCGGAATTAACGGCTTCCTTGCGCGCGGAGCGGACCAGGTCGGCGGGCAGGGTCTCTTCGGGCGTGCCGGTATAGATGGGCAGGTTCACGTCGCGCGCCACCACCCGCAATTGCTCACGCGCGGCGGGACGATAGACGTCCACCGACACCATCAGCGGGCGGTGGCCGTTCTTCGAGAGCCAGCGCGCCAGCTTGCCGGTGGATGTGGTTTTGCCGGAGCCCTGCAGGCCCACGATCAGCAGCACGCTAGGCGGTTCGTTCGAGAAGCGCAACTTGGATTCATGGCTGCCCAGAATCTTGATCAGCTCATCGCGGACGATTTTGATGACCTGCTGGGAAGGGGAGAGGGACATGAGCACTTCCTCGCCCATGGCCTTCTGCTTGATGTTTTCGATGAGCTGCTTGACGACGCGGAAATTGACATCGGCCTCCAGCAAGGCCACGCGGATCTCGCGCAGGGCGGACTCCATGTTCTCGGGCGTGAGCTTGCCTTCGCCGCGCAGGTTCTTGAAGACGCGTTGCAACTTGTCGGATAGGTTATCGAACATGGAAACTCGCGCGGCGGCAAGGCGGACCTCGCCGTCCAGCGTTTATGCGATTCCTTTATTATACATGCTGTGGCAGGGCATCAGCCATCCCGCACATGGGATAGGGTGTGCGACACGAAAGTGGAGGAGCGCGAAATCTCAAAGAAAGCCGCAAGATCTTTGCGTACCCGTACTTCACGCCGTCCGGCCAGAAGTGCCCGGCCGAGGGAACCCGCTTCCGAGCTGCCGTCCTGCTTGGCTTATC
>DATKFU010000412.1:0-10509 GCA_035511215.1 Bryobacteraceae bacterium
GCCCGCGTGCGGAGCAGCGTGGCGCGCTGCAAACCGAGCGCACTTTGCGAGGTTGCGGCGGTCGGGGAAGCAAGCGTAATGCATGGGCCCGCCCGAGGGCGCATCGCCCGGCGCGGGCTTGGGTCTGGAACTCCCCCGACCCCCAGCGCCCCCTTGCTCTGCAAGGGGGGATCGGATCCCCTGTGCGACCAGCGACGCGCGCGGCGGTCGACGCGCGCGCCCTCCCCCCTCCCCCAGGGAGCTGGCCGGCTGGACCGGAGCAACGCGCAGGCTGCCAGCGCTACGCCCGGCTGTCGCCGCACCGCGGGCCCGGAGCGAAGCGCAGGCAATGGCACGCCAGGCGATCGCCGCAGGTATCCCCCGGTGATCGCCCGGAGCCCCTGGAGAGTACCCCTTTTTTTCTGATGGGGGGGTGGTCGATGATGGCCGTCTGTGGGAAAAAGGGAAAAACCCGGGCCATGAATCGGGGTGAGCTGTGCGGGGCCTGGCTCCGCTTCGCCGGCAGGTGAGCTGGCGGCCGCCGCGGTCCTCCGCGATGCGCTGGCGGGCCTCCTGGCGCCGGCGAATTGGTGTCAGGGGGATAAGGCGCGTCCGGAACGGGTTGCTTTGCAGAAGTTGGGGCCAAAAGTGTCAAATTTTGACACTTTGGCGGCGAAAACAGGCGGTGTGGTGCGGCGCGCGGCCTGGCGCCGCTTCGCCGGCTTCGTTGGCCTATGGCAAGGCAGTGCGCCGGCGCCGGCCGGAATCTCACTCCTGGCGGTAGTGCCACTCAGCGGGCGCGCTGCTGCTGATGAGAACGTCCAGGTCGGCCGATTCGAACAGATCCGCCAGCTTGCCGGCTTCTTGTCCATCGCAGGTGAGCTCGTGCGCCTGGGTGCGGTCCGGATCGCAGGCCTCCGCGGCGCCGGCATCGGCTGCGGAGTAGGCGGCCGCGAGGCGGAGCGCCCGCGCGATCAGGCGGCGCTGATGATCGGTGAGGGTCATGAGCATGCGCGCGCCGCCGGCACCCGGCCGCTATGACGACGGTTACGGGACCAAGAGGGGAGTTTGAAAGGAACCTGCCGGTGAGGACGCGCGCCCTTAGCTTACACCCGGCTGGTCAGGAATCGATCTGCGCGTTGAGGGTGAGCGAGGGCGCGGCGCCGCCCAGGTATTTCACGTTAACCCGCACCTGGTTGCCAGCGTTGCCCGCTTGCAGCGGCGCGCCCGGCAGGGTCCACGTGGGCGCGTCCGGGTCCCATCCGCCGTCTGTGGTGTAGGTGAGAAGCGGTCCGGTGACGCAGGCTACCAGCAGCGGCAGCCAGCCGGCGCCGGTGGCGGAGTCTTCGATCGAGATCCGCGCCGCGGGGATGGTTTCGTCTCCGCTGCTGATGCTGGTCACCTGGAGCTTGAGGGTGAAATTTCCGGTGAGGGTCGCGGTGGAGACGCCGGCGAGGGGGCCTCCGGCGGTGATCGGCGTAGCGGCCGTGGTGATGATGGTTTCCATGGTGGGCCTACTCCGCGGGGTCTGGCGTCCCGTCTTGCACCAGGCAGATCAGCTGGAGCTGGGGGACGGTGCCTTGCAGGAAATACACGTTCGGGCGCAGCTGACACCCGGTGCTGCCGATCTGCAGACTCGAGAGCTGGTCATCGGTGAGCGAGAACGCGGTAGCCTTGCCGATCGGGCCGGTGACTTCAATCAGCGCGGCACAGGTCCAGCTCGTGCCGTTGGTGCTGTCTTCGAACGCGATCCGCGCGGCGGGCTGCGGCGAGGGTTGGGAGCCGGTCAGGGATTGGACGAGCACGCTAAGGGTGATCGGCCGGATGAGCGCCGCGCCGTTGATGGACTGGCCGGGGCCGGGGGCGGTGACAGGAAGGGTGAATGGCATTGGGGTGATCATTGGGGATTCTCCTTTTGGGATCCCGCGCGGCGGCGGGTCTGTGCCTGGCCTGGCGGCGGCGGCCCTGGCCTGGCTGAGTGACTGACTAACTACTTGTGACGTTTGCGCGCTTCGTCGTCTTCGCGCTTCTTCTTCTCGTCGGCGGTCTCGCCGTGGTGCTTGTGCTCGTCGCCTTTCTTCTCGCCTTCCTTGCCTGGCTCAAATTCGCCGTCGCCTGCGCGCTTCGGTTCGTCCATAGGAACTTGCCTCCACTTACTTTGTAGCAGGCGGGGCGGCCAGGATGGCTCGCACGCGCGAGGTTATCTCTGTGACGGCTTGCTCCGGGAGCAGGTCGTATGGGCCTTCCCTGCGCAGGTTAATGGGAGTGACTTTGCTCTTCGGATCGCCGATCGAGAGTACTCCTACCTCGCGCTTGCGCGCGTCGGTGACGGCGATCGAGCTTGGATTGATGGCCTTGAAGGTGTAGGCCGGCAGGGACGCGGCGAGCTGGCTTGCGATTTGCTGAATGGTCATAACTCGGCCTCGGCCTCGCCTTCGTCGCGGCCGCGGTCCTCGGCCGGCTCCAGCTTGCGCTTGGCGGCCAGCAGTTCGTTGGCTCGCTTGACCAGTGCGGCGGTGATGAGTCGCCGCACGCTGGCGACCTTGGCGCCGGCGGCCATGCGGTCGAATTGGATTTCCTGTCCGATGTGCACGGCCTCGCCTTTGATAAGCAGCGTCATCAGGTAGGCGGCCGTCTCTTCGTCTTCCGCTGCCCAGCGTGTGCGGGAGCGGGCGGTCTGTCGTTTATCTGGCATGGTGCCTCCACTTCGACCCTACACCCTGAAGTGGCTTCGGCTTCCTTACCGCGGCTGCGCAGAGCCGGCGCCGGCCCGTCCCGGCTTAGCGGGCGATGGCGGCGCCGGCGTCGCGCAGTGTAGATCTAAACTCTGCGGGGTGCTTCCCTGTGCCGGCCGGGAGCTGGGCAAGCGGCCGCTTACCGCGCGGGGCCTGGCTGGCGATCGCGCCGGCGATCGCGGCCGCGGCCGCGCTGGCTTGCCTGGGCTGATAAAAGAAGCCGGGGCGCGTGTGGTGTGACTTATAAAATCAGGGGCCGGGCGCCGGCAACCGAACGCAGTTCGGGAGCGGCGCGGAGGCCAGCCATTCCGGAAAATTTCCAGGGTGCTACCACCTTGGGGGTATGCCGCGTCCGGAGGGGCCGGGCGCGGCGGCGGTCACTTCTTCTTACGCGGGGTCACTTTCCGCCAGATGCCGTGCGGGAATTGCGGCGATGGCGGCGTGACTCGCTTCCATCGTCCGGGCGGTAGTCCGGTCGGTCGCTTCATGGTTTCACCGTTCCGCCAAACTCCGCCTCGCAGCTCTGCCAGAACGGGCAGTGCTTGCGGGAGCAACTCTCGTTTCCCCGGTTGGGCAGGTACAGGCCGTCGCCGATGGCTTCCGCCACCATGGGATAGATTCTCTCGGCAAAGCGGGCTTGGTCGTCGTCTATGGTGAGCGTGTGGCTGTAAAACCCTGGCTGCTTGGCCTTGGTGAGTGTGTCGATCCGCGCGCCGCGGCCGATCTTCCCTGGCTCCACTAACATCGTGTAGGTGCTGAGCTGTAGCGCGTGGCGTGGGCTCACTCCGGCTGGCTTGGCCCTGGCGGTCTTGAGGTCGATCACCTTTCCGTCGATGTCCAAAATGTCGACGATTCCGACCACCGGGATACCGCCGATCTCTCCGGAGACTTCCTGCTCCAGCATGGCTGGCTCGATCGACGGCGCGGCGATCCGCCACCACAACTGGCACATAGCTTCGATCTTGTCGGCCAGGGCGGCCGCCTCGGTCGCGCGCTCCTCGTGGATCTCGGGGTCGGCTGAGTCTGCGACGGGCACGTGCGCCAGCTCCTCCTGGGCGAAGTCGTGGGCGAGGTCCTGGATCACTTCCGGCCATTCCCGGCCATCGCTCGGGCTGGTGAGTGCGAACGATGCCGCGCGGTGGCGGTCCTGCACCTTGTCGGCGAGGGCGGCGGTGATGGTGCGGTGGACGGCGCGTCCGATGGCGAGGGACACGGTGACCGGCTGCGGGAGTTTCAAGATGCTCGCGCAGTACCAGCGATAAGCACACTGGAGGTAGTTGTCTACCTGGGACGGGCTGAGCGGCCCTGGCTGGCTCATGACTGATCCCCCATGGCGCGCTTGATGCGCGCGATTAGCAGCGCTTCGCTGGCTGCCGTGCCTACGGCTTCGGCGGTCGGCGGGCACGCCCGCCAAAACGGCGTCACTCGGAAATAGTCGATCACTTCGGCGGCGCTGGCTGTCGAGGGGCCGGTACGGGTGATAGTGACGAAAACGGAGTGCGCGGCCGGTGGCTTCTTCATTCGCTCTCTCCGTTGGCGCGATCGATCGCGCGTCTTCCGGCGACGGCTGCTTTCAGATTGAAGCGGGTTAACCAGGTCGGGCCGAATTGGTTCCGGATCTGCATCAGCTCTCCGTAGCATGTGCCGTTCATCCATGCGTGCCAGAGCTGGTGTTTCCAGGTCCGTCCATGCTGTCCGGCGTAGCTTTCGAGGGCTGAGAGCTGTTCGCGTGTGAGGGTGTCGTTCTTCATCGCGCCCCGCCTGGGCGAGTAGCGCCGATGTAGATCGAAAGGCCCATGGCGCGGATGTCTTCGCCGGAAAACACGATCCGGCTGCCGTGTGCTTCGGCGTAGGATTCCGCCGTGCGTGCGGCGTCGACGGCTGCCACCAGGGCCGCTGATAGCTGCGTTGCCTGGGTCGATAATGGGTGCTGCTCTGTCGTTTCGCTCTGGGCCAGTGGGGCGGTGGGGCGCGGTGCTGGCTGGCTGACCAGCTGCGGGCGGGTCTGTGGCGCTGCCTGGCTCGCTGCTGGCCTGGCTGGCGCCGTTGGCTCCTGGTACATGGGCGGCGGCTGGTGCATGCGGCGGTCCGCTTCCTCCGCTGCCTCGGGCGGTTCGTCCTGCTGTTGCGTCTGTAAGTGGACCGTCCACGCCAGCGGTCCTCGGCGGTTGCCTACGCGGGTTTCGTGCCGTGCCACTTTGATCGTGTCTCCGGCGTGCGCTCCGCTCTGCTGGATCTTGTCGTGGATCTCCGGCTCGACCCATGACACGCGCCCCCGATCGAAAAAGTAGAGGTATTGGAGGCCGAAGCGTCCGGGCGCTTCCTTGCCTTCGCTCTCCAGCGTCAACATCGCCGGGCTGGTCATCGTGGCGAAACTGATCTTCTCGCGTTGCGTTCCATTGGTTGCCGCCATCGTTTTGTTGCTCCTTTCGAGTGAGTCTGTGTCACTCACTGCCTATATCTATTATCGGCTGAAAACCCAATGTTTAATAGGGTTTGAGTGACTTTTTCGAGTCACTTTGTACCAGTACGCGACGTCTGTTTCACGTGGCTTCGCGGGGCGCGGACGCGCCTGCTGGCTGCCCCTTCGGGCTGGGTTGCCCCCATGCTTTCATGACAGGAAATCCGCCCGCGCCGGCGTCCGTCTCCGCTGTCAAGGCTGCGCAGCTGCGCACCCGCAGGGCTTGGCCTTTACGGCGGTACGGCGCCGGCACACGATGAAAAACGAGAGCATGGGGGCCCAGAGTGAAATTCCCCGGGTGAGGAGCGGAGCGACGAAGCCCGTACCTTGCGCCCGCGGCCGCTTTTGCGCCGCGGTTCGGAACGATGGGTGAATTATACCGGGCGGGTTGGAGCGTCAGGACGAAGGAGGGGAGCGGAGCGTTTTATCTTCTGTCGAGCGGCCGCTGGCTCACTCGAGGCGGTCCTTGGCCTTCGCTTCGGCCGACGTCTGCCATTGCATGTTCGCCGGCGTGTCGAGGCCTCCCTTGTACATCGGCACAATGTGATCGATCACGTAGCCTTTGCACGGTCCTGTTTCCAGGTGCGTCGACGGGCAGGGGTGCGATCGCTGAAAGGCGCGGCGGGCGGTCCGGCTCCGCTTGATGCGGCCGTTCGGCTCGCGTGCGCAGCTCGAGCAGTAATCCGGCGCGGTCGGGGTGTGCTCTGCGGTGGACTGTTGCGCGGCGAGGGCTAGCCACAGAAGCGCGGCGGTCAGCATTTGCTGAACCGGATGCACGTAGCTGCCCGATTGTGCGGTAACGGTGAGAGGCGCTAGCTGTTCGATGGTTGCAGCCGGCGCCTCGGGTGAGTTGCGCTTACGACGATAGCACAGCTGATTCTCCTTGGTGCCTGCCATCATTGCACGGTGCGGCCATGGCGCGGCGGCGGCCGTCTCCGCGCGCGGCGGATGTACTCGTTGGCGATCAGCTCCGCCAGCGAGACGGCGCGGCCCAGCTGCTCGCATGCCAGCTCTGCGAGAACGGCGAGTTGGTCTTTGGAGGCGCGCTGCAGAGTGGCTTTGCTCTGACAGTAAGTGAGGTTACCCATGGTCTGATCGTAACGGGGACTATGCCCGAAAAAGTGGATCCCAGAAGCCAGAACAGTGTGACGCACGGCCTGAATTCGCGCATCGTCGTGCAGGAGGGCGAAGATCCGGCCGTGTTCGACGCGCTCCGCCTCGAGATGCTGGCGGACCTGGCGCCGGCCGGAGCGATGCAAATTGTCCTGGCTGAGCGATTGGTGGTCACGTCCTGGCGGCTGTTGCGCGCGGCCGGCTACGAAGGGATGCTGCGTCCGGAGGCGAGCTCTCGCGCGGTCCGGGTGCAATGGAACGATGGCGCCGGCCGGCCCACGGAGGGTTTGGATCCGATCAACGTTCCGGCCCGGCATGATGGCGCGCGCGGGTCCTCCGCGGTGGACGTGCTGCAGGCGGTCGGCGGATTGGCGAGGTACGAAAGCTCGCTGAGCCGGCGCTGGCATGCGGATCTGCGGTTGCTCTACGAAATGCAGGGGCGGGGGATCGGGCGCCCGGCGCGCGTGCGCAAGCCGGCGCGTTAGCTCTCGAGCTTGTTGCCGGAGTGGATGAGTGATAGCAGCTCGCGGTACTTGCCGGCCCATCGGCGCAGGTCCGCCGCGGCCCAGCCACGCTTCCGCGCGTGGTCTCGGATCCACCACACCAGTTGCGCCTGGTCGATGCCTTCCTGCGTGGCGATCGCGGCGAGCGCGGCCGCGTCGCCGTCCCAGCGATCGGCGCCGGCTTCGTCGAGGGCGCCTGCAATAAATTGCTCGTTGAAGGATTCGTCGGTCATCAGCGGAGCTCCTCCGGATTCGCCGGCGCGTGCGTGCGGTGGTAGTCGATCGCCAGCGGGCAGGTTCGCTCGTCGACGGGCTCGCCTGCTGTCTCCATTCTGCACGGGCTGAAGGCGATTCGCACCAGCGCGCATTCGTTCCCGAGCTGGTCATGCAGGCGGTTCGATCGCCAGAGTATCCAGTGGCTTTTGCCGTAGTACCTGCAGGCAATCAATAGGGGTGTCTCTTTCCCCATTCGGCCTCCGCCCACAGCAGGCTTCCGCATTTCTCGATGTCGCTGTATTTCAACCTGCGCCAGGCTTCCTGATTGCCGCCGCGGTGCGGCCTCAGCAGATAGCCTCGCACCTCGGCCGCGGTGGTCTTAGTGACTCGGACCACCATCCCGCCAAAGGTGGCGTCGGCGGTGGTGCGGATCTGCACGAGGTCCCCCGGATGGATCTCGTTTTCGGGCGCGTCCATCGGCCGGCCGGTCTCTTCGGTGGTGATGGTTTGAAGTAGCTTCGCGGCGCGGCCGAGTACTCGCAGCTGGTGGCTCCGGAGCTTGCGGAGGGCGTGGGTAGTAGGTTCTGTCATAGTTGCTGATCGGCATCCCTGGCGGCGCGCGGGAGGCTGGTTAGCTCGTCTAGGACGTGCGCAAAATCCGATTGATGGTGCTGGCGGTAGTAAGCCAGCGCGGCGGCGGCGGTGTCTTTCTCGATGCCGGGCGCCGCGGCGAAGAGTGCTTCGAAGGCGGCCCGGATGCGTTTCCGGGTGTGACTGTAGGCCGGTGGGAATGGGAGTACGTTGCCGTGGCTCATGGCATGGCCTTCTTACGGGCGAGCTCGGCGATCACGGCTTGGTGTGCGTGGCGCTGCTCGCGGCGGGCGTCCTGGCGCTGCTCGGCGCGGGCTTGTTTGAGCGCCTCAGGCGGGATCCCGTGGATTCTCTGCAGCGCGACGGCGACGAACCAGGCGTAGCCGATCTCCGGCCGCTGGCCTTCGCGGGCAAGCTGCTTGAGAGTGTCGCGCAGCTTGGGCCACGTGGCGATGTCCAGAAATTCAGCCAGGATCTTAAGGGAAAGGGTTTGGGCCTTCGCTAGCGCGGTGCCTCGCTCGCGCATGTAGGCTTGCAGGTGATCGCGCGCTTCGGCGGCATTTTCGCCGGGATCGGTCGCGTTCAGCACCCGATTGATAACACTCTTCCACATCTGGGAATCAAAATCTAGATCGAGCGCGCGGCCGCGCGCGGTAAGTGTCTTTGTTTGCGTCGGGGGCGGTTCTCCAAAAGAACCGCGACTGTCCTCGAAAAGAACCGCGACCGGGTTTCGCGGTTCTATTGGAGAACCGCGGTCTGGGAGTACTAGCGGTTCTCCAAAAGAACCGCGAAGAGGTGAGAAAAAGTTCACGAGGTAAGAGCTGGTGGTGTTATTGCCCCCGTGGCGGATGGTGAGATAGCCTCGCTCGGCGAGGTCTTTCAGGGCGCGGATCAGCGCGGACCTGGCCAGCTTCGTCCCGGCGCAAAGCTCGCGGGTCGTGATGGTTATGGCGTGGTGCGGGCGCGTCTCGGTGAGGGCCACGAAGTGCAGCAACAGGCGGGATGACGCGGGTTTTAGCTCGTTGGCCAGCCTGTCAAGCTCTTGCGCGATGGTGGGCGCGGAAGAGTTTACATAATACCTGTTCGCATCTGTCGGGCCGTCTGATGGAGGTGTGGCGTCGGGTTGCGGGTCGCGTGGCGTGTGGTCCCTCGAGGGCGGCTGCCCCGGCTGCGATGGCATGCGGCGATGCTGTCGCAGTTGAAAATCACTCTATCAGGTTTTGGCTGACTCCGCTTCGCTTTTCGCGGGGCAAGTGACTCGTGGTCTGTGGATAAAGTCTCTCGGCGGCAACGAGGCGAAAGACTGATAAGGAAGGTTATCAATCATTCGAGGGGTTCTAGAGGTACTTCAACCCTCCGCCAAATCGCGTGTCCGAATTGAAACGCAATATGTAGCGGATGTGTTGAAGTGACTCCGGAACACTGCCACAATGACAGAGAGGATGGTCCAGCGGTGTGCGGAGCTCGTCGCGTGGCGAGTCTCCGGCGGCAGCATCGTGCGGGCAGTTCGAAGGGCGGTCGCTGGTGATGGCGATCGCCCTTTTTCTGTCAGCGGGCGAACTTCTCGCGCTCCCCGGCCGACAGAAAATCCTTGAAGCCGCGCGGGGTGGCCGGCGCGTCGGCGGCCGCTGGCTCCTGGCGCGTGCGGGCGTGCTTGCGGCCCGAGACGTGATACCGCGGCAGGCCGTTCACTTGTTTGAACACGGCCCGAATGGTGCGCAGGAGCATGCCCCTGCAGGCGCCGTGCGTGCATTTCATCTTGGCCGCGCACTGGCGATCGCTGAAGCCCTTGGAGTACAGGGTCAGCAGGCGGTAGCGCCGTTTGGAATGCCGCAGGATGGCGGCTTGGATGGTGCGATAGTGCGTGCTCTGATCGTGGGTGATCGAGCGGTAGAGATCAACGATGGACATGCCGCGATTGTCGCATCGGGTTGAAGCGGTGGCAAGCTCAGGGCGATGCGCGCGCGCAGCGCGTCCGGCCCGAAAGCCCCTAGAAGGGGCCTTCGCTGGCGGCGATCGCGGTTTCCAGTTCCGCCTGGCGCGCGGCCCAATGTTCATCACGCCGTTCCATTTCCGAATGCAGGACGGCTGCCAGGGTGTGTGCTTGCGTTTCGAGTGCTTCCACGGCGAGAAGAATTTCCCAGAGTTGCATGACTGCCGGCTCCTATACCGGCGTGTGGCCCTTCGTCCGCCGGCGTCGGCGGGTTTGGCCGCGGCCGCTCGCGCGCGGCCGCCGCTTGGCTGGCTTCGGCCTAACCTGCCGGTGTCCGGTGGACGTCGCTTACTCACGCGGTCATAGGAGCGGCCGTCTGCGGCCCGGGATTTCTTCCGCCTTGGATCGCTCGATCGCCGCACACATCCTGGCTGCCTGCGCGATCGACGGGGACGAGCTCGGCGCGCGCTGGCGAACTGGCGCGGTCGCTGCCGGCGAAGCGCCTCGAGGACGGGAGCGCGGAGCGCCCAGCAATTCCCCTTCCGCACCGTGGCCCGCGCGTCCGCGCTGCCATGCGAGGCGTACTTTGCCGGCATGGCTGTGCGGCGTCGCGGCTCCACAACGCCGGCGCGCGCGAGCTGCTGGCGCCGCGGTGAGCAGCTTCGCGCGCGCTTCCTCTGCTGTGCGCCGCGGGAGCTGTGCGGCAACGGGCCATCGTGCAGGCCGGCGCATCGCCCCGAGCTGAGCGCCGGCGGCGTCGCGGCCGCTGGCGTCGGCGGTCTCTGGCTGTTGGCTAACGGATTGGTTCGCGTGGCGCCAGCCGTGGCAGAGGTCTTCGCCCGCGTGCGGAGCAGCGTGGCGCGCTGCAAACCGAGCGCACTTTGCGAGGTTGCGGCGGTCGGGGAAGCAAGCGTAATGCATGGGCCCGCCCGAGGGCGCATCGCCCGGCGCGGGCTTGGGTCTGGAACTCCCCCGACC
>DATKFU010000413.1:0-5983 GCA_035511215.1 Bryobacteraceae bacterium
GCCGCCGTACTCACATCGTCACCATCGAGGATCCCGTCGAGTACCAGCACGCGAACCGCAGTTCCATCGTCGAGCAAATCGAAGTAGGCCACGATACCCCCGACTTCGTCAACTCGCTGCGCAGCATTCTGCGGCAGACTCCCGACGTCATCCTCGTCGGCGAAATGCGCGACCCGGAGACCATGGCCACCGTGCTCACCGCCGCCGAAACCGGACACCTGGTCTTCTCCACGCTGCACACCAACGACGCGGCCCAATCCGTCTCCCGCATCCTGGATTCGTTTCCCGCGGCGCATCAGGGGCAAATGCGGCAGCAATTGTCGCTGGCCCTCCTGGCCGTCGTCGCGCAGCAATTGGTGCCCGCCATCGATGGCGTCAACCGCTATCCCGCGCTCGAAATCATGATGGCCACCGACGCCGTGCGCAACCTCATCCGCAAAGGTGACGACCACCAGCTCCGCAGCCAGCTCACCACCGGCCGCGCCGAAGGCATGATGACCATGGAACAATCCCTGGCCGAGTTGGTGCGCACCGGCCGCATCCAGCGCGATACCGCCTTTGCGCACTGTTTCCGGCCCGAGGAACTACGTCGCGTCCTGGAAGGATAGAGTGGGGCAGGCTCGCAGCCGGGGTGCCCTCCGGGCCCGGCCTCGTAGGCCGCTACGGGTAATCGTTCATTCCCCGGGAACCACCCAATATTGCATCCTCTGCAGCAACGCGGGCCGCAGATATCGCGCCGGCGGCGCCAGTCCCTGTTTTATCAGCAAAAACATATCGCGCACCACGGTCGTGGAGTCGCCAAAATACGAGTGGCCTAACACATCCTGGTGGATCGCCGAGGCATCCACCGTATCGATTCCAGGAGCCAGGCTAACGGGAGGCGCCTCGCCGACGCGCGGGTATGAGTGAAATGCCTTCGAGATGAGCAGCGCCACGTCCCGCGAAGACGAATAGATGGTAGTGCGGCCGGCGAACCGGTTGAAGATCCCGGATACCTCGGCGAAATCGGCGACGTTGATATCGGGTGCTGCCATCACAATGTTTCTGAACTTCAGATCGGCGCTCTGCAACGCCAGCCGATCGAGCGCGGCCATCAGAATTCGATTTCCCATACTGTGGGCGATAATATTGACAGCCGTCAGCCGCTGATTGGCCGCCATGGTCTGTGTCAGGAACTCTGCCAGTTGGCGCGCGGAAGCATCTACGACGTCCTCTGCCGCCGGGTACCGCCACCATGCGTCCTGGCCCGGCCAACTGAACAGAATCGGCACGCCGTCGAACTTCAGGTCGCGGAACAACTGCGCCGTCCGGCGTACGGCATCGTCGAAGTCGACATTGTAGCCATGGATGAAAAGCAGGGCCTCCGCGCCGCTCTCGCGCAAGGCCTGGTGCAGCCTTCCCTGAAAAGCGCTTCCTCCTTCGATGACTTCCCGCTTCGCGATCACGATATGTTTGCCGACGTCCTCCACGCGTTCGAGTCGCCAGATCGATGGCCGCTCAATCCGGCCAGGCAGATGGACGGGCGGCATGCGCACGCTGCAAACGCCGTAGCTCGTCTTCATTTGTATAAACGGGCGATCCGAGTAATACGCGGGGCGCCCCGCGGTGGGCGCGCGGTTCGTCACGTAAAACACGTTGACCAGCTCATCGTTGCCCGGCTTCGGCTCTGTCCCGGCAGAATCGTGATACCCTGCCACGGCAGTCTGTGAAGCCACTGGAGAAGGTGGTGGCGGCGCGAAGCTCCCGGCAGGCAGCAATCCGGCCGTTGGCGTAGTGCTGGGCGCCTCGTCACGCTGTGCCTCGCGCTCTGACGGCCGCAGGTATACCTTGAGAGTTCGTCCAGCCGTAGCACGAACTTTCACGTCCCCGCTGGCGATCGCGAACTGGCCAAATGCGGCGATTACCTTATAATCGCCCACCTGAAGTGCAACGCTTACTTCAAAAGCGCCAGTCGCGGAGGTCCGGGCCAATGGTTGCCAGACCGCCGCGTCCCAGCGCGCCAGCCCGATCGTTGCCCCGGCGATGGGAAGTTCTCGTGAATCCGTCAGACTGCCGGTGATCCGTACATCGATGCGCCTGCCGCCGCCTTCTTGAATCGGCTGCCTTTGAGCCGGGCAATAAGTTGCGGCCAGCGTCGCAAAGAGGCAAATGGCCAAACCGCGCTTCGCCATGGCCTCCATAATATCTGAAGGGCGCTCGCATTCCAAAACAATCGCCCGCCGAATTAGTGCGCCGATGTCGGGTAGACTGTCTGAATGGCCCTCTCGCGCTTTTCCTTCCTGCTCGCCCCCATCGCTTTGCTGGCCGCCGCTCCGCCGCTCTCGGAAACGTACAAGGATGTTGCCTCGCGCATCGTCGCCGCCGCGCTGGCCGACCAGGACGGTTACGCCAAGCTTTCCTATCTCTGCGACCGTATCGGCAACCGGCTCAGCGGGTCCGACTCGCTGAACGCCGCCATCGCGTGGGCTGCCGCTCAGATGAAGCGCGATGGTTTGGAGAATGTGGCCACGTCCGCCGTTAAAGTACCGCACTGGGTGCGTGGCCGCGAAGGCGCCGAAATAGTCAAGCCGGTGCGCCATCCGCTTACCATGCTGGGCCTGGGCGATAGCGTGGCTACTCCGCCCGATGGCATTACCGCCGAAGTGGTGCCCGTCTCGAGCTTCGACGCGCTCAGCGCCCTCGGCCGCGACAAAGTGGCGGGCAAAATCGTGCTTTTCAACGTGCCCTATGAGGGATACGGCAAGACCGTGGTCTATCGCGCCGCGGGCGCCTCCCGCGCGGCCAAACTGGGCGCGGTCGCCATGCTCATCAGATCGGTCGGGTCGCTGGCCATGCAGACCCCCCACACCGGCGCGCTGAACTACTCCGAATCGGACCCCAGGATTCCCGCCGCCGCCATCACCTTCGAAGATGCCACCCTCATCCAGCGCCTGACGGATTCTGGCGAGACCGTCGCCGTGCATCTGTATATGGAGGCGCACATGCTGCCCGACGCCGATTCCGCCAACGTGATGGGCGAAATCCCAGGGCGCGAAAAGCCTGCGGAAATCGTCGTGATGGGCGGCCATATCGACTCCTGGGACGTGGGCGCGGGCGCACAGGACGATGGCAGCGGCATCCTGGCCGCGCTCGAAGCGGCCGTCGTCATCAGAAAATTGGGATTGCATCCGCGGCGCACCCTCCGCGTGGTCTTCTGGACCAATGAAGAAAACGGCGGGGCCGGCGGCCGCGCCTATCGCGAAATGGTCGGCGGCAAAATACACGATTATGTGGCCGCCATCGAAATGGATGGCGGCGCCGAAAAGCCTCTGGGTTTCGGCGTGAGCCCCGGCGGGCCCGCCCTGGCGCGCGCTAAAGAAATCGGCCGTCTGCTCGAACCCGTAGGCGCCGATTCCGTCCGCGAAGGCGGCGGCGGAGCCGACATCGCCCCGCTGATGCACGATGGCGTCCCCGGCCTCGGCCTCTCGACCGTCGGGCAGCACTACTTCGACTGGCATCACACCCGCACCGACACCGTCGACAAAATCAATCCGCAGGAATTCCGGCAGTGCGTCGCCGCCATGGCCGTGATGAGCTATGTGCTGGCCGACATGCCCGAGCGCCTCGGTGAGTAAGCGATGAAGAGTTTTGTGGAGGAACAGGTAGGCGGAAAGCCTTGTGGGGCAGGCTCCCAGCCTGCAGCGGCCTCTCAGGCCGCCGCCCCGCCTGTTTTCCAATAACTTACGGTGGGCTTTCGACCGTGCGTGCGTGGTGGGCCCGCCTTCGGGAGACATCGAGACCTTATTGGACGGATAAGAGACCCGGCGCTCGGCTACGCGTCCATCTCGTAAGCCACTTTCATCCACCGCCGCACTTCGTCGTCGATATCTCCCACCGACGCAATCTCGATCCGCCGCGTGATCCGGTCCTTCTTGGCGAACCCGCCGGTATCGATCAACCGCTTGGGCGTCTTGGTATCCTTCAACGCGAGGCCGAAGTCTATCCGCGCCCGCGCCGCCGGCTTGATCTGCGCGAAAGACGTGGTTGCGATAGAGCGGCACCATCGTTTTGCACGGACACACCCGCACGCCTTTGCCAAGCTTCAGGCCGGCCGCCAGCAGCGCGTCGTAGATGGGACGCAGTCCGGCCTTCGGTCCCGCGAACATCTTCTCCACATATTCTCCCGCCAGCCGCAGGTAGCCTTCCGCGCTGAACAATTCGCCCTTGCCCACCGAAATCTCGGCGATGCACCCGGCGTAGTTCGTGCCCAGCCCGTGCTTCGCCTTCAGCCATTCGCGCCGCTCCTTTTCGGTGGCCGGTCCCTCGTCCCCCACCAGTTCCAGCCACTCTTCCAGTCGCCGGCCGGTCTTCTCTTTCATGCCCGCGATGACGGACTGCGCCATCGCCACCGCCGGGTGCACATCGAAAGCCGCTTTCACTTGAGCTTTAGCTGCCATATCTAACCGTGCGCCCCCACCGCCATCATTTCGTCGATGCGCCGCTGCAGTTCGTCCGGCGTGATTGTCTCTTTCACCGTGGCCAACGCCCAAAGGTGCCCGTACGGGTCGGTCACCCAGCTATAGCGGTCGCCGAAGAACGTGTCGCAGGGCCGCATCGTCGGCGCCGCCCCCGCTTCCACGGCCCGCTCGAAGGCCGCATCCACATCGTCCACATACGTTTCCAGCACCACCGAGGTGCCGCCCAGCGTCTGCGGCGATCGAGGCCCGCCCTCGCAAGGTTTCTGCTCGGTTTCGCTGGCCACTTGCACCACCGATTCGCCGACCTGCAACTGCGCAAAGACGCCGTTGCCGCCGGGCATGGGCGCGCGGTACAGCACTTCCGCGCCGAACGCCCGCTTGTAAAATTCGATGGCCTCGTCCCCGTTGCGCACAAACAGGTATGGGACCAGCTGCCGGTTATCTGGTCTCGCTCCCTGGATTGCCATGTTTTCTCCTTGCCGCGATCCGCCACACATGACCGGACGGATCCGCGATCTCCCGAAATCGTGTTACCCAGTCGTACAACTCGTCGAGCGGCTTGGGGTTGAGCCGGTATACGCATTTACGCCCGGACCTCTGGCCCCGCACTAATCCGGCCCGGCGCAGTACCCTCAGGTGCTGTGAAATGGCCGGCTGGCTGACACGGAACGGACGTCCCAAATCCTCCGCCGAATGCTCCGCATCGCGCAGCAGATTCAGGATCGCCCTGCGCGTTGGGTCCGCCACGGCCCGGAAAACGTCCGCACCCTCTCGATTTCCCACTTAAGAAATTATATAAGCAATCTCTTATGTGTCACCGGCAACGGCAAAAAAGTTACAATTGGTTTGCATGAACTGGAGCGGACTCGGTGCCATCCTGTTGGGGCTAGCGGTGATCTCGGGCGCTTTTGGCGCGCACGGACTGCGCGGCCGTCTGGACGCCTATTCCATGGGCGTCTATGAGAAAGCCGTCTTCTATCAACTCGTGCACGCGCTCGGTATGTTGATAGTGCCGCTATTCACCCGCGCCGGCGTGCTAACGGAATCGGCGGCCGCCTGGGTGTGCGGCCTGCTGCTGGCCGGCATCCTGATCTTCAGCGGCAGCCTCTACGTTCTGGCATTGACCGGCATCCGGACGTTCGGCGCCATTACGCCCGTCGGTGGGTTGTCGTTCATCGCCGCCTGGTTCCTGCTGGCATTCCGCCTGCTCCGCCGCTAGTATTTAGCCGTGGGGCAGGCCATCTTTGTGGGTGGCCTGCCGAGTTCGAGCACGGTCCGCCACGCCTAATACGCCTTCGCGATCACCACCCGCCGATCCACTGCCGCGCCCGTCACGATGCACTTGCCCGGCCCGTCGTATTCGTCCACCGAAGGAATATTGCGCACCGTGGCCTTGAACTCCTTGATCCGCGCATCGCCGGCCGGGTCGTCCGCCAGGTGCACCATCACGAACTTGCCGCCGCCCTTCTCGGCCGTTACATCGCCCAGAATCGCCTGCACCTCGTCGATCGAATTCGCCATCCCCC
>DATKFU010000414.1:0-10026 GCA_035511215.1 Bryobacteraceae bacterium
CCACTCGATACCGACCAGGAAATGTACTTGAGCAGCATGGAGTTTCGTCCCGGCAACCGGCGGGTAGTGCATCACGCACTCGTGTATGCGGATGTCACGGGTACCGCGCGCAAGCTGGCGGCCGATTCGCCGGATGGCAGCTACACCTGCTTCGGCGGCCCGAAGTTCCCGCCCGCGGGCCTGCTCGGCGGTTGGGCGCCGGGCGCCACCCCGCCGCCCGATTCGCCCAGCCTTTCGCAACCTATCGGCAAGGGCACCGACATCGTCGTGCAGATCCACTATCACCCCTCCGGCAAGCCTGAGGAGGATCAATCCTCGCTGGGCTTGAAGTTCTCGGGACCGCCTACCAAAGGGCGCGCGGGCATTATTCTTTCCGACCGTCGCATCGCGATCCCCGCCGGAGATGCGCACTACGTGGTGAAGACTTACGTGACCGTGCCGCGGGACGTGGATGTGTTCAGCATCACGCCGCACGCGCACTATCTGGGCAAAGACATGCAGGTGAACGCAGTCCTGCCGGATGGAAGCATCCAGCATCTGATCCGGATCGAGGATTGGGATTTCAACTGGCAGGGGCAATACCGTTACAAGGAGCCGGTGCACCTGCCGCAAGGGACGCGCATCGAGCTTGAATACGTCTACGACAATTCCGAGAACAATCCACACAACCCGTCGCATCCGCCGGTCGCTGTGACCTGGGGCGAAGAGACTAAGAACGAGATGGCCGTCCTGTTCCTGGGTGTGGTGCTGCCGTCTCCGGCGGACGTGCCTGTGTTCCGGCGCGAGATGCGGACCGCGTATATGGAATCGTTCTTGGCCCAAGGCAACGGCATCGACGACTTACCGCAGGGCATGCCCAAGGCTGAACTGGAGATGTTCAAGCGAGTGTTCCAAACCTTCGATAAGAATGGGGACGGCAAACTGGACGCAAGCGAGCGGGCCGCGTTGATGCAATACCTGCACGGTTTACACCAGTAGCGCGTTCGGCACAATGCCGCGATTGCGCCACGAACGGCACTCTCGACCAGGATCTGGCCACCGGCGCGGTACGGGACAGCGCGCCGCATTCCAAGGGGCTGCCCTCAAAGAACTGAGCGGGGATCTGCCCCAAGTCGATTTCGTCACCAAAGCGAGCACGGCCAACGTTGCAGCGTCCGCACAGATCGCGACAAAGCGCTGGTAGAATTGAAGCGATAACTCTGTGTCAGCGGCTCTGCCAGAGTGACGACGAAGACGCGGTTTTGGCCGGAGCGGATTTCGACGATTACGTGGGGGCTTGCTTATGGATCGCATCCTGGTTTAGTTTTTTCGGGAGCTGCTAATGGATTGACAAACCATAGTGGAAATTCGCAACGAGACGAAAAAAGATCGCGAGCCATACGACCGAGCAGACTAGCAAGGGTGGGAGCGCCATATGACCTTGAGTTCAGGTATCGAACTGCCGACTGATCGTATCTCGGAAATCTGCGAACGCTATGGCATTAGGGAGCTTGCTGTCTTCGGATCTGCCGCGCGTGGGGATATACGGCCCGACAGCGATGTAGACATCCTGGTCGACTTTGAGCCGGGGGCACGGATTGGCCTGATCAAATTTGCTTCCCTGAGCGAAGAACTTGAGGGCTTGGTCGGCCGCAGAGTGGACCTGGTGACCAAAACCGGTCTGAAGCCGCGGGTACGCCCCGTAGTTTTGGGAGAAGCCCAGCGTGTCTATCCGGCGTGATTCTTCATTCCTTGAGGATGTCCTGGAGGCAGCCGGAAAGATCGAGTCGATTATCGCCGCTACCTCTGAGAATTCGTTCATCGCCGATCAGGTCTTACAAGCCGCAGTGTTACATCATTTGACTGTTATCGGTGAAGCCGTTAATCGGCTTTCGCCCGAGGTGCGAGACAATCATCCCGAAGTGCCATGGCGCCAGCTCGTGAGCGTTCGGAATCGAATTGTTCACGCCTACTTCGACTTGGATTGGAAAATCCTCTGGATCGCTGCGACTGAGGATGTTCCGGCTTTGCGCATTCAGATCTCGGCCATCCTTCAGAGCCACTTTCCTGAATAACACCCCGGCTACCGCTTCAATGCCAACGTCAAACCATCGCCGATGGCCACCAGGCTGAGCCAGACGCGATCGTCAACGTGCAGCCTCGCGTTGAACTCACGGATGGCGCGGGTGTCCTTATCTTGCACGGCGTCGTCGATAACCGTGCCATGCCACAGCACGTTGTCGAAGGCCGCCAGACCGCCGGGCCGCAGCAACTTCAAGACCCGTTCATAGTAGTGCTGGTAGTTTTCTTTGTCCGCATCTACGAACGCGAAATCGAAACTTTCCTCCGCGCCGTCGTGTAGCAGCGCGTCCAGAGTTTCGAGGGCCGGCGCAATCCGCAAATCGATCTTATCCGCCACGCCCGCTTCACTCCAATAACGCCGCGCGACAGCCGTGGTTTCCGCATTCACATCGCAGGCAACCAGGCGTCCCTCAGCCGGCATTGCCAGCGCCACATGCAGCGAGCTGAGCCCCGTGAAGACGCCCACTTCCAGCGCCTGCGTGGCGCCGGTCATGCGCACCAGCATCCCTAGAAACTGGCCTTGTTCGGGCGACAACTGCATACTGGCATCGGCGCGGGGAGCAGTCTCCTCGCGCAACCGCCGCAACAGATCCGGCTCGCGCAGAGACACGCTACGGATATAAGCCGCCAGTTCCGGTCCGATCGGTGTTTGTAGATTAGACATTATTAAAGATGGCCTGTGCTATTTTGCACTCAAGATATTGGCAAACAAGCGGTACGCCCCCGGCACCCCCGCCGGCAACTCCCGAAACCACGCGTACCCGCTGAAGATGTAAATACCCTTTCCGTAGTGCGCGTAAAGCATTCCGCCGGCCAGCGGCTTCTCGCCCGGATCGTGCGATTCGAGCACCGTCTCGTACCGCGGGTCCCACTCGGTAGCGAAGTACAGGCCGCGTTCCTGAATCCATCCTTCGAAATCTTTCTGCGTAATCTCGTTAGGCGTACTCAGCAGCCGATTGCTCAAATTGGTAAACGTCACCGGAGCTTCCTCCACGGTCACGCGCTCGTGCCCCACCTTGAACGGATATGGTCCCATCGGCACCAGGTTGCCGTCCGTCACGTTGTACTGGTCGATCAACTTTCCACCGTTGCGCACATAGTCCAGCAGCCGCGGCAGATTCACCCGCAGATCCGGGCGGGTGTTGTAGGCGCGCACGCCGGTCACGATCGCATCGAATTCCGAGAGGTTGCGCTGCTCCAGATCGGAAGCCGACAGCAGCGTCACTTCGCAGCCGAGCTGGCGAATCGCGTCGGGCATCTCGTCCCCCGCGCCCATCACGTAGCCGACCTTGTGTGCCGTCACCCGCACATCGGCCCGCACAAGTTTCACCACCGCCGGCGGGAACACCGTCAACGGCGGCAACGGCGGATGCGAGATCACCAGCATGCCGACACCGATATCCAAGTCGCCCACGCGCGCCACTCCGCGCAGCCACGCTGGCGGATCCGGGCCACGATCGGGCTTCACCTCGAAAGCCAGCGGCTGCTGCTGGCCGTCTTGCGCCTGCTCGAACGTGCGCGACACCGGCGCCGCGGTCCACCCGGCGTCTAGCGCCACCCGCACCAGGCCTGCCGCCTTGGGCACGTCCGCGCGCACCTCCATCTCCACCTTACGCGCATCGCTGTTCGGAAACAGCACAACGTCCTGCGGCAGGTTCAGCGCCACAGGCGGCACAACGATTACGGCGCGGGTCTGCTCGCCATCCACGCGATCGACGTAGCGGTGCCGCACTGGCCGCACCAGATCGAACGCCACGCCGCCGGCCTCGATTCCGAACCGCAAATTCAACAGCGGCGGATCGTCGGGCAGGCCTACCATGCGCTGGTCGGAGATGGTGTAGGTGTCGCCTTGCTTGGGCTCCCGCAACCAGAACGGCTGCGAATAGGGCTGATTGGCGGGAACAGTGTACTTGAGCTGCGCATTCACCGGCTGATTCGATCCCAGCGCAGCATGATGAGCATCCGTGACCGATTCGCCGCCCATGCCCTCCAGGGTCAGGTTGTCGAGGGCCATCGGCAGCGCCGAGCGATTCAGCGCCGTGTAGCCGATGTCCACCGTTGCGCCCGGCACCACGGCGTAATTGTCGGCATTCGCGTCTAGCCACAATCCCGCGCATAGCGCGACCGCCTCGTGCAGCTCCACCAGCTTCTCGGTGGCCCATGGGTCGTGTATTGCGGCGATCGGCGCGTGCGCCTTCAACAGCAGCGGAATGGTGCGCTCGGGATGATCGAGCTCGAATGTGCGCACCGCCTCGCCCAGGATGCGCCCGATCTCCGCGCCGCCGGGCACGCGCTCCCAGGTAGCGTCGATGCCGTCGAAAGCGTCTTTCGCGTCTTTTGGCAGCGCCTCGCCCGCCACCGGCACCAGGAAATTCCGCGACGGCCCGGGCCGCTGCGACGCCCCCATACCCTGGCTGCGATGCATGCTGCGGCTCATCCCCGCGATCTGGCTGTACGAAACACCCAGCACCGGATTATACGCGCCCGTATCCACTTCGATGCGCCCCGGAGTGGCAGCCGCTTCCTTTTCCATCTCCCTCGTGAAGCTGAATGAATTGAACAGCAGCCGCCGCGCCTTCCACGGTTCCACGAATTTCAGTTGCTCCGGAAACCGGGTCGGATCGCCTGCTGCGAAAAACGCCTCTTTGCCCAGGATGGCCGATACCTGGTGCTGCCCGTGCCCATCCTTCGGCGTCCCGGAAAAACGCAGAATCACCAGATCCGGGCGGAACCGGCGAATCACCCAAACCACGTCGGACAGGATGCGCTCGCGGCCCCATTTGGCGAAAGTTTCCTCCGGCGTTTTTGAAAATCCGAAGTCGATCGCGCGGGTGAAAAACTGTTCCGCGCCGTCGATGCGCCGGGCCTCCAGCAATTCGTGCGAGCGAATCAGACCCAGCAAATCGCCCTGCTCGGAACCAATCAGGTTCTGCCCGCCTTCGCCGCGCGTCAGCGACAGATACCCGGTACGCATGTGACGCCCGCGCGCGTAGTATGCCAGAATCGCGGTATTCTCGTCATCGGGGTGTGCGGCGATCATCAACACGCTGCCCAGCACCGTCAGCTTCTTGAGCGATTGCTCGATGGCGGGCGTGCCGGAAAAGGGCGCCTGCGCAAATGCCGGCGCGAGCAAGAACAGGCAAAGAAGCAGCGCGAGGGACCTGGCGGAGTGAGTGCGCATCCAAGATAATGGTAGTCCATCGGAAGCGGCGATAAGGAGACGCGGTTGAAGATCGAGTGGGGCAATTGGAAGTCCGCCTTCGGCCGCCGGCCGCGCCCGACAGCCGATCCCATCGTGGCTGCGGTCCCAGCTCCCATGCGCCTCGGATTGGCGCTGGGTGGAGGATTCGCGCGCGGGCTGGCGCACATCGGCGTGCTCGGCGTCCTGGAGCAAAACAACATTCCGGTGCATTGCATCGCCGGCGTCAGCGCCGGGGCTATCGTGGCGGCCGCCTACGCCAGCGGCGCAACACCTGGCGAAATCGCCGCAGCCGGCAGTGCCATGCGCTTCACCGACGTGGCGCGCTGGACCATCGGTCGCATGGGCATCGCGGGCAGCGACCGCATGGAGCGTTTTCTGCGCAAATTGCTCAAGTGCTACAGCTTCGAACAAATGCGCATCCCGCTGGGGGTGGTGGCCACCGATGTGGTTACCGGCCAAGCCATCATTTTCCGCGACCGCGGCGATGTGGTGCTGCCCATTCGCGCAAGCTGTTCGTATCCCGGCCTGTTCCATCCGGTGCGCTGCGGCGACCATTTGCTGGTGGACGGCGCCATCGCCATGGAAGTTCCCGCGCTGCTGGCGCGCATGCTGGGCGCCACACACGTGATCTCGCTGCACCTGCCCATGCAAGGCGCCGCGGCCATGCCCACGAACATGTTCCATGTCATTAATCGATGCTTCCAGATCCTGCACAGTCGCACCGAAATTACATGGCGGCAGCATTCCGACCTGGTGATCGAGCCGGATGTGCGCGGCATGGAATGGGATGCGTTCGAAAGCGCACTCCAATTGGTCAAAGCCGGCGAAGAGGCTGCCCGGCAAGCTCTGCCGCGCATTCAAGCCTGGATGGATCTGCCACGCATGCAAGATCGCGGGCTAAAACCCGCGCCGCCAGCTATGCCAGATTCAAAATCTGCCTGACCGTGCCGCTTTCGTTCTGAATCTTGTTCTGCAGCATCATCAGCGCCTGAATCAGTTGCTCCGGACGCGGCGGGCACCCCGGCACGTACACGTCGATCGGAATCACCTGGTTCACCGGGATCAACGCGTAATTGTTGAAGACACCCGTGGAGGTGGCGCACGCGCCCATGGAAATGGCCCACTTGGGTTCCGGCATCTGCTGGTACAGGTGCCGGATCACGGGCGCCATCTTGTTCGAGACGCGGCCCGCGATGATAATCAGGTCGGATTGGCGCGGCGACCCGCGAAACACTTCGGCGCCGAAACGCGCGATGTCGAATCGCGATGCGCTCATAGACATCATCTCGATCGCGCAGCACGCCAAGCCGAACGACATGGGCCAGATGGAGTTCTTGCGCGCCCAGTTTACGGCTTTGTCCAAGGTGGTCATTACCAGGCCTTCGGACGCGGCGGCCGCGGCGCCGGCTACGAATTCGTTATCCAGGCGCCCGAACAGTTCGACGGGACCGCTCGCAAAGGGTGCATCCATACCTTCCATTTTATGCCATTCTATGCTCTTCGCGGCATCTCGCGGACGGGGGCGGCGAGCTGCCGGGCAACTGGCAGTGGAAATTGAACATTAAGTATTGCTAATACCGCGAGAAGAATTGCGAGCGGCGCGAACAGTAAGTTCTTAGAGAGCGATTGGAAGGAAACGCGATGAAAACCTTGATGACGATGGAGCACTTCATGATGTTGCTGGCTTCGTCGGCGTTTTGGCTGAACGCGGCGAACGCATCGCTCTTACCGTGCACGATCGGCGGAGCGAACTCGGCGGCCGGCGATCCGGTAGTAAGTACCACCGTGATCGCCTGCGGCAGTCTGATATTTTCCAGTTTCGATGTCACTAACGCGACCGGTGGCGCTCCCGGTCTCGTCGACATTCTTGCCGGAGTTGCTTACGATTCCCTGACGGGCGACACGTACCTCAGTTTCAATCCCAATCTGCAGGCGAACCAGGACGAGCAGTTCCTGTTCGAAGCGACCGGCGGCATCAGCGATATGGCTTTGTCGCTGGGCGGCGACAATGCAAGTATCACGGAGCGCGCCTGCCTCAACCCCATTTCGACTTCCGGCGCGCTGGCGTTCTTGTGCACCGACCCTACCGGCACAATCGGCGTCCAGCCTCTGGGGCAGATTACAGTCGCCTCTGGCGCGCCCGGCCAGCCGGTATTCTCCGCGCCGTTCACTCAATCTTCTCCCATCTATGTTTTCACGGACGTATCGACAGGCGCCAACGGACAGTTGGGCGAGTTCACCCAGAGCTTCGAACCCGGGTCTGGAACTCCGGAACCGGTAAGTATGGCCTTATTGGGATCGGGATTGCTGAGCCTGGGACTACTGCTCCGGAGATCGCGCAAAGGTGCGCCCGCGACATGCATCCTACTATGAAAACGCCAGCGGCGATGAAACGATTGCGCTCTGGCTGTCACTCTTTCCCAGGAGGTACCGAATATGTCGGTCACTGGAAATTGGACGTTAAACTACGATTGGGGCTGCACCGGAAGCTACAGCACGACCTCAATGACAATCGATGCGAATGGCACGTGGACCAATGGGCAAGGCTACAGCGGTGTCTGGGTTCAAGCCGCCGGTATGTTGACTTTTAAGTTCAACAACATCAACACAACTTATTCCGGCAACCTTGCCAGCAAGTCGGTCACTGGCATTCAGAGCACCTTCGGTGGATTAAACGGCTGCTTCTATCTGTTGCAGGCCGGCGCACCCACCGAGGCAAGGGAAGTTCACGCAAAGGGCAAAGCTGACGCGAGCGGCAAAACGTAAACTGCTCGAGTTAGTTGAGCTGTCGTCACTTAGTAACTGGGGCCGGGGCTCATCACCTCGGCCCTCCTTTCCTACAGACCATCACTGGGACGGAGCGGACTTCAGTCCGAGCGCAAGGCCTGCATGACATCGACTCGCGCGGCACGCAACGCCGGCAGTAGCGACGCAACCACTGCCGCGCCCAGCAGCACCATCGCCGAACCCAGCACCACCATCGCGCCGGGCGTGCGGACGGCCTCGAAGTAGCTTCCCGCAAGCTGCGCCAGCGCGTACCCGCAAGCCGCGCCAGCGCCGACACCCGCGGCTGCTATCAGGGCGCCTTGCGCAATCACGCCCGTCACCAGATGCCGCGGCTGCGCCCCGATCGCCAGCCGGATGCCGAACTCGCGCGTCCGCTGGCTTACCGAGAACGCCAACACGCCCGCCACCCCCACCACCGCAATGGCCAGCGCCACTGCCGCGAAGCCTCCGAACACCAGCGTGTTCAGCCGGTCGGGTGTGAGCACCTCGGTGCGAATGTCTTCGAGCGTCGCGGCGCGCTCCACGGGCGTCTCCGGGGACATCTGCCGGATAATGCGCGTCACCGGCGTCACCAGCGCGTAGAGATCCCCGTGCGCGTGTACGAAGAGCCGCCCGCCCCAAATCCCCACCTGCTCAAAGGGGTGATACACGGTCAGCGCCGGTCCGGGCACCACGTTCTCGTCGTCGACATCGGCCACCACCCCCACGATGCGGCGGGGCCCCGTACTGATGTCGGCGAACTTCATTACCGGATCGGTCCACATAAAGTGGTGGTTGACCGCGTCCTGATTCGGGAACATGCGCTGCGCCAGGCTCTGGCTGACGATGACCACCGGCTCGCTATCCCGCCGATCGGCTTCGTTGAAATCGCGGCCGGCGATAATCGGAACGCCGAGCGCCGCAAAGAACCCCGGCGAAATGGTCCGCAGCCGTCCGCGCGGATCTTCTTCCCCCGGTGCGCGCACGCGGCCTTCCGCCGTAAACTCGAATCCCGGACCGAAGGTGCCTGCATCCCGCCACGGAACCACCACGCCCATCGCCACGCGATCCACGCCTGGCAGCTCCGTGATGCGCCGTATGGCCTCCTTGTAGAAGCCCACGATTTGATCCGGCGTCTTTCCGTAGGCGTTGGCCGGTACGTTCAACGCCAGTACATGGCGGGTGTCGAAGCCGGTTTGCACGCCTTCGAGAGCTAACAGCGTCTTCAGCAACATGCCGGCGCCGGCCAACAGCACAAAGCAAGCGGCGATCTGAGTGATGGCGAAAACCCGCAACCGGCGGTTGGTGCTGCCCGTAATGCGCACGCCGCCGCTTGCCGAACCTAATCCGCCCGGCGTGCCGGCGGAAGGCAGCCTGGGGACAAAAGCCAGCAGCAGCGCGGCCACCACCGCCAACGCCGCGCCCACCCATAGCATGCTGGAATCCACCGTCAGATCGAGCGCGCGGACCGAAAAGCGGGAGGCGTAGCGCGCTAGAATGGCGGCCATTGGCCGGGCGCTAAGAACACCGACCGCGGCGCCCGCCCCGCCCAGCAGGAGAGTTTCCGCCAGCAATGTCCGGCGCAGCGCGCCAGAGCTTGCGCCAAGGGCTGCGCGGACCGCCAGTTCGCCTTCGCGCCGAACGGTGCGCGCCAGAATCAAGTTAGCCACGTTGGAGCACGCAATCACAAAAACCAGGCCCGCCGCCGCAAGCAGCACCAGCAGCACGGTTTTGGCGCGCGAGGTAATCTGGTCCCGCAGCAGCACAGCGTCAATCCGGAAATCCGCTTTTACGGGATAGGCTTCGGGATGTTCTTTCAGCATGGCCCCGTGGACCGCGCGCAGTTCGGCGCGCGCCGACTCCAGCGTTGCGCCGGGAGCCAGCCGTGCGAACAGTTCCGTCATGCGGTGGACGCGTCCAGTGACCATGGTGGCCGAGAGGTGATGCGGACTGGTGACCACATTGGCGAACAGTTCGGTCTCCGCCGGATAAGGGAC
>DATKFU010000415.1:0-2902 GCA_035511215.1 Bryobacteraceae bacterium
GTAAATCTCCAGTTGCGTGAGATCGAGCGGATCGAAGCGCACTTCGATGCGTTTGCCGGCCAGATGCGACGGCGCTTCAAAGAAACGATTCTTCAACAGGAAGGTGGAATCGCGGCGCACCAACCGGTCCACGCGATGAAAGAAGAGACGCCGCAGATCGGTGGCCGGCGGAAGTTGGCGGACCTGTTCGATATCGCGCTGCCAGCGCAGCAGCGGCGTGGTCTGCAAAGAGCTATGTTCGCGGCGGTGATAGACGGCGTCGAGCCAGTGCCACAAGCGCTCGTTGAGTTGCTCGATGGAGAGCAGAACTTTGGGATCGAGCGATGCCAGAAACTGTTCGCGCACGGAACGGAAGAAGCGTTCGATCTTGCCGCGGCCTTCGGGTTGATAGGGCGGCGTGTGCACGATGAGGATGCCGATGGAGGCGGCGATGCGGGACAGTTGCGGCGAGCGGTAGATCTTGGCGTTGTCCATGTAGAGACGCGTGGGGATGCCGCGGGCGGCGATGGCTTGGCGCAGGCAATCCAGAAAAGCGTCCAGCCCCTGGTTGGAATAAAACTGCGCGTGCGGAATCAGGCGGCTGGCGTCGTCGAGCGCGGCCTGGAGAAAGACTTGCATCTTGCCACCGCCGGGGCGCTCGACCCAAGGGCCGAACAGCATGTCGGACTGCCAGATCTGGTTGGCGAACTGCGCTTCGTACTTCTTGTGCGCGGTGGCTTTGTCGAGCAACAGTTGGCGCTCCGTGAGTCCGCGGGCGCGCAGGAAACGATAGAGTGTGGAAGCTGACAGCCCGGTTTGGTTGGGCTGGTTGGCCACTGCCAACTCGCGGAGCAGAGCGGCGCCGGTACGATGCGGGTTCTCGCGCTTAAGCCGTTCGATGAGGGCGGCGGTTTCCGGCGCCACGGCGCGGGTCTGTCCGCGATCCTGACGCGGCTTGGGAGACAACGCGGCCAGTCCGTTGCGGCGATAACGCAGCGTCCAATCCAGCAGTGTGTCCACCGAGACTTGCCTGCGGGTGGAGTGGGGAATGTCATAGAGGCGGGCGGCGACTTCCTGCGCGCGGCGAGTGAGTTCGCCGCGGGGCAGTGTCTCCAGCACCAGGGGCGCGATGAGCCCGTAACGAAACAGCGCGACTTTCTCGGCTTTGTCATCCATGGAGTTTTCTCCTGTTTCAAAGCGTAAGGAGAAGGGCCGCGCGATTCCATGCAAATGGTGTGTGGGGAAGCTCAGGCGGGCGCGGCGGAGGCGGAGAATGCGGCGCGGCGGCCGGCGGGAGCCAGACCGCGCGGCCAGCCCAGCAGGTGGCAGCGCACGCTGGCGAACAGGAAGCGGTGAGCGGCGATCCAGCCGGTGGATTCGAGCATAATCAAGGCGCGATGGACGAAGTTCGGAGCGGGGACGGGCTTCGTCAGCGCAGCCAGCGTGGCGCACAGTGTTTCGGCTTGCGCGCGGAAGCGGCGAATCCAGAACTGGCCGCGCTGGTAGGACATCGGAGGCGGCGCGGTCTGGGCGGCGGCGATGAGCGTTCCCGCCAGAAGCAGACGCGTGATGAGAAACAGCGCAATCACTGACAGACTGCTGCGCAAGTAAGGCAAGACAAACTGGGGCAGTAGGGAGACAGTGCGCTGACAGGTCTGGCATAAGTAACGGCGCACGCGGATGACGCCGTCGAACGCGGCGTCGACGAGTGTGCGCGTGTAGAAGCCATGCGCGGTAAGCGGATGTTTGGCCTGGCACTGCGGACAGTGACCGGGGCGGTAAGAATCGGGGTTGTCCAGTTGTTCGAGATATTGCCGCACTGAGCCGGCGAATGGGTGTAGGATTTGCATAGGACCTGTCTCTGAGAGCTGTCACTCTCAAGGTTCGTTATGCGGCGGGAGAGCTCTCTTGGACTGGTGTAGGACTTGGGAGTTCTTCCGCACACTTTGACATCCTACACAAGAAAAGGTCGCTGGCAGGGAAGGGATAGCGGCTATCGGGCGGCGCGATCCCAGCGGTTTGGCGCGCTCGGTTCCGGCGGCGCTTCGCGATCGGCTCCGGCACGGCCGGAACTAATCTGAGAAAAGCTGCCCGCTACGCGGGGGAAAATTGTGACCCGTTACAAGATGTTTTCACGGCTGAAGGCATGATCGGGAAGTGGGCCAATGGCAGGAAAAATATCGAAGCACTGATCAAGCGCTTTTTCCCATTCATCTGCGCTCATGGGCACGGGCGGCGAAGCGGGAACATTCCGAATCAGATAGTCGCGAAGGAATGCGTTCAGCGAGATGCCACGAGCGCGGGCCGCCGCCTCGTAGCCCTCAACGACACTTGCCGGAAGATCTCGGAGGTTCACGTTCATCTGAAACGCCCTTTTGGTGGTACCGACTCAATTTTACGGCTATTCGGGTGGGTCGTCGAGAAGAAGCACCGGGGGCCAAACCCTCAGATCCCTGCTTCAGACCCTGAAATGCGTGGATCCGAGCGGCAAGCGCTAAGTGCCGGTCGTCGCTTTGAGAACGAGCGAAACAAGATCCGTCACGCGGCAGTCGTTGCGAACGGAAACCTGATCAGCACCGGAGAATGCGCCTGCGTGTGACTCACGGAACCCGTTGAGAACTGCGAGAGCCCGGTTTTCCTGTTTCTGCGTGATGCGATGCCAGAGCGGTTTCTTGACGATGCCGGCGAAGGTCGCTCCTAGATATGCGTCGATTCGACCTGCATTCGGCAGAACGCGCCTACGAAGCGCTGACAGACGGCACAGCCCGGGGAAAACTCGTGGTTGACATCAGCCTATGACAACAGACCGGCGGGAACTTCTCCGAGGTATGGGCGGCTTCATAGTTTGGCCAAGCGGATGCTCGGGTCGAGCGAAAACGCCGATAAAACGTCGAAACACTAGTTGAAAACGAGCCTGCGCCCC
>DATKFU010000416.1:0-4852 GCA_035511215.1 Bryobacteraceae bacterium
GGGCGCAGCCGGATGGTCATCCTGCTTCAACGCCGCCAACCGCGCACGGGCCTGCGTGGCTGCGGGCTGCTCGGCGAAATCGCGCACAATCTGCTGGTACACGCTCTGCGCCTGCTGCCCGAGCTTCTCGTAGCAGCCCGCCAGGTGCAGCAGCGCCTTGGCGCGCACGTCGCGCGGAGCGGATTTGTCCGCCGCGATCTTTTGATAGGCCGCGATGGCGGTCTTCAGGTCGCCATCCACCTGTTCCTTGGTCATGGCCGCCTGAAGCTCGACCGCCGGCCTGGTTTGTGCGTGTAAGGGAACGACGGCGAACTCCGAGAGCAGGCCCGCTAGTATGACGATACTGACGACGGCGGCACCGCCGAGGACGATGGAAAAGACGGCCGTAAATGCCAGCGCGATGTTCTCTATTTTTTCGAATTTCACGATGCACCTCCTGGGTACGAATCCAGAATGCCGCACCAATGTTTGCGGCATACCGGGATTCGGTCAGGACATTGCATGAACTTGGTCCGGATTTCCTGACACATGGCAACCTACACATCGAACCGGTATCCGACGCCGCGGATGCTGATCAAATGCCGCGGCGCTACGGGATCGTCTTCTATTTTCTTGCGCAGGGCCACAATATGGTTGTCCACCACGCGGTCGCTGACGTACACCCCCGAGCCCCACACCTCTTCAAGCAGGTGTTCGCGCGTCAGCACCCGTCCCTGGCGGCGTACGAAAGCGGTCAACAGCTTCAACTCCGTGTGGGTGGCTTCCACCCGCTGGCCATCGCGGCGCAGCTCGAAACGCACCAGGTCCAGTTCGCAGCGGCCAAAACGATGCACGTCGTCACCCGCTTCGGCCACGCCGCGGCGGAACACGGCCCGGATGCGCGCG
The DNA here is from genome assembly GCA_035511215.1 of Bryobacteraceae bacterium. GTDB lineage: Bacteria > Acidobacteriota > Terriglobia > Bryobacterales > Bryobacteraceae > Bog-159. Next base: position 886 of record DATKFU010000416.1, read on the forward strand.
CGCAGCTCCCGCGGGCTGAACGGCTTGGTGACGTAATCGTCCGCGCCCAAGTCCAGGCCCAGTATCTTTTCGGCCTCCTGCGTCTTGGCGGTCAGCATGATGATGGGGGTGCGCAAGCCGCCGCGGCGCAACTCGCGGCAAACGTCGAAGCCGTCTTTGTTGGGCAGCATGACATCCAGCAGGATCAAGTCGAAAGGCTCGGAGCGGGCGCGACTTACGGCTTCCACGCCGTCGGCCACCACGGCGACCTCGTAGCCTTCCGTTTGCAGGTCGTTTTCCAGAGCGAAGGCGATGCCCGGCTCGTCTTCCACAATTAGAATTCGGCTCATGCGCGTGCCTCCCCGTCTCCGGTAAGCGGCGCCAGCGGCAGAAGGATGGTGAAGGTGCTGCCCTCGCCGGCCGCGCTCACCACGCGAATCTCCCCTCCGCAAGCGTCCACGATCTGCCGCACCATCGAGAGTCCGATACCCGTGCCTTTGATGCCCGCCTTCTTGGCCTCCGAGCCGCGCACGAATTTGTGGAAGATCTGGCGCTGCTCCCGCGGATCGACCCCCATGCCGCGATCGCGCACCGAAATCACCACCTGGCGGTGATTCACGCGGCCCTCCACCCACACCGTACGGCACTCCGGCGAATACTTTACCGCGTTTTCGAGCAGGTTGCGGATGGCGCGCCGCAGGGCTTCCTCATCGGCCTGGATGGTCGCCGGGCGCGCATCGAGGGTCATTTCCACCTGGAAGCCGCCAGCCAGCGCGTCTTCCCGAAACTCCGCCACGGCCGCGCGCACTACGCCAAACACGTCGTGCGGCGCGATGCGGTACTGCTTGCGCCCGGATTCCATGCGCCCGAAATCCAAAAGGTCCTCCACCAGACGTTGCAGGCGGCCCGTCTCGCGCTCCAGAAACGCGTAGCTTTGGCGCTTGCGGGATTCGTCGGCCAGACGGTCGTTCGCCAGCAGTTCGGCGATGCCGCGGAGGGAGGTGAGCGGTGAGCGGAATTCGTGGGAAACGGCGGAAACGAAATCCGCCTGAAGCTGCGCCACGCGCAATTCCCGGCTGACGCCGCGATACATGGCGTACGCTCCCGCCAGCACCAGCAACAGCATGAGCGCCACACCGGCCAGCCATAATGCGCGGGCGGTTCCCGGATTCAGGACGGCGGCGGTGCTGTAGAACGCGAGCTTGCCGCTGAGTTGGGCCTCGGCCAGCGACCGCAGCACATGAGGCTCCCCAGCGGGCCGTGAGCCGGAAGCGGCAAATCTCCAGCGGATATCGGAGGCGTTGGCGGGCAGTTTCAAGCTTGCGCCGAGCCAGCCGGCTGGCGCGGCGAGAGCCGTGAGGCGCTCGGGCGTCGCATACCAGATCAGCAGCGACGCGTCCGGCTGTGCTTGACGGCCGCTGGAATTCGCGCCGGTCCGCACCGCTTGCTGCCACTGCTCGTGCAACCGCGAGACGAGTTCCGAGAATTCCAGCGAATCCTTCGGGGGATCGTCCGCCGTGTGCCGGGTACGATTCACTTCGGACCAATAATAATCGAAAGTCGCGCGGTGCAAGGGCCAGCGTCCCGCGAGCAGCGCGGCGCGCAACTGCTCCGCCGCTTCCACGGCGTCGTGCAACTCGCAGCGCGCGCCCGCCGCCAACAGCGCGTAGGGCACGCCGTCGGGGCTGATGGCGGTTTCTCGCGACATGCGATCATAGGCGGCCAGCGCCGCTTCCGGGTGGTTGAGTCTGCGCTCTAGCCGGGCGATGCGGAGCAACGCCTCCGCGCGCGTGGCCGACTGCTCAGTCAATGGCCACAGGGCCTCGATCGCCCGCTCGTAGTTCTGGTCGCGGAACTCCAACTTTTCGGCGGTCTCGAAACCCTTGGGGAGCGGACCGGCAGCGGGAGGCTCGGGCACGAACAGCAGGGATTTGGCGGGGTATGCGGCTACGGATTGATGCGCGAGCAGGACCAAGGTCGCGTTCGGAGGCAGCTTCGCCTTCAGCGCAGCCGAAAGCGGCAATGCGTCCAACTCGCGCAAGCTGAGGTCCCATTCGCCGAGGGTGCTCGAAAGCTGCGCTATGGCCAGATCGGCGATCTGCTCCAGCCGCTCGCGAGAGTGCTGCGCGGCGAGGTTGTGGTCCTGTTCCATCAAGCGCCAGGTAAGCCAAACCTGCCACATCGCCAGACAGACGACGATGGCCAGGAACAACGGCAGGCTCCGCCGCACCGATAGCAGCCTGATGGTCACCGGACGCACAGTGGAATTCAGTATACGCCGTTCATCGTCAGAAGTGGATCAGCGTTGTGTCAGGTTTCTGTCAGGAGAAGGTACGGAAGACCTGGCCCTTGACGGCGATAACGCGTTCCCAGGCCCGTATCGAGCGCTTGCCCCACTTCGCCCATGCCGCCTGCGTCGATGGGCGCGAGGATTTCGTGCGGGCCGAGCTTCGTTCTGGAGAGCGGCTAAGTTTAACCCATCCTGAAGTGGATAAGTCCTAAATCACGGCGACTCGGAAGTTATCCACCTGGTAGTGTAGCGCTCTCCCTCGCGGGGAGTGGGGGCCCGAAAACCCTTCAGCCGAGCCGCCGCGCCGCGGGCTACAGCGTTCCTGGCTCATCTACCACTCGCGTGATCGTAGACGAGGCTGGGGCCCGCGCGGACTGCAGCAGCACTCGCCAATCCCGCGGTACGGCGGCACAGCGCCAGACGCACGGCGCAGGGCCTGGGCGGCCCAAGGCAGCACCCGGAAGTATCCGAACCCGCGCCACTGGTGGAGGCGCCGCGACATGGCCATTCCAGGACGGCGTTGTCCACCGATATCGGTAGCGGTGTTCGGTAGGCGAGTGTGCGGATTCAGGCCTGCGTTCTCGCCGCAAGGGCTAGCCGACGTGGAGGAGGAGATTCAGGCCTTCGCTTCCACCACGTACCGTACCGAGACGAGCCTCTCGTCGCTGGGGCCCGTCGCGTTTCGGGCATGGCGCAGGTCCAGGGCGCTCCTCCCATTCGTACCACCGCGGATCACCAAACTAAGCAGCGGCGGAGGCAGACAGCTCCAGCAGGCCTTTGTCGAAAGGCGCCCGATTTGTCAATTCCGATCAACAAGTTTGGCGCTTTCTCGGGACTTGTTTGAAAACAGTACAGCGAGAGGTGTATTCTTCAGCTAGGCTGGAGGTCTCCAGCTAGAGCTTGCCATGCATAAAAGCCAGGGTGAACAGCATCGGGAATCGGGACTACGGCCCGAAGCTTGGCCCGAGACTCTCGGCCACAATGACGCGGCAGCCCGGAGGCATCCATGACGACTCCATCGCAGGCGGCGAGCGCCCATGGCGCGCAGATGGCGAAGTACTTCACCCTGAACCAACCGCCCCATGTTGCCATAGATTCTGCGGTTTCCGTGGTCCGGCCGCAACTGGCGATTACCCGGCTGATTGCACGGAGCGGCATCCCGGAGCGAACCGCGTCCATTCCTCCTGAAAAGGCTTACGTTGTTTCGGTTCATCTGAACCATGCGAATTCCGGGGAATGGGAGCTGTGGACCGACGAAAAATACACAAAGACGGGGGCGTGGCCCGTGGGCGGAGTCGCGATGTGCGACCTCGAGTCAAATTCTAGTATTCGAAACCCGGGGCCCATCGACTGGGTCCATTTCCATGTTCCCCGGACCACTCTCAATGCCCTTACGGACGATGCTGGAATGCGTCAGGTTAAACGCCTCCACTGTGTTTACGGAACTGCCGACCCCGTTCTCCACCACCTGACTCAAGCGATTGTGCCGTGTCTGAACAGGCCGGAGATGTTCTCTCAATTGTTCGTGGACTCTTTCACCATGACGGTTTGTTCGCACCTCGTGGGGCGGTATGGTCAGCTTCGCGAACCTAACCAGCAACTCAAAGGCGGTCTGGCACCGTGGCAAATGCGGCGCGCGGTGGAGCTGCTCCAAGAGCATCTGGACGGCGAGTTAAGGCTCGAAACTCTTGCCGGGGA
>DATKFU010000417.1:0-9861 GCA_035511215.1 Bryobacteraceae bacterium
GTAGCGACAATCATATCGATCATTAAAGCCACGCAGGCAGGGCTCGAAAGAAACCCCGGAACCTGGGTTCGATTCCCACCCCGGGCACCAGTAGATGGTTTTGGGAGGCGCGCGTGAGCGGAATACGGCGATGCCCAAGGCGGGTTGCCAACATGCCCTACGGACAGGGTAGACTCGAATATGTCCCTTCGACCAGTTAAGCGGCTTATCAAGGCTAAGCCGACCCTCGAAGGCGCGGGCGTGCACCTGCGCCGCGCGTTCGGCTTCGGCAACACGACGGATTTCGATCCATTTCTGCTGCTGGACGACTTCCGTAACGACGTTCCGGAAGATTACCTGGCGGGTTTCCCGTGGCACCCCCACCGCGGCATCGAGACCATCACGTACGTCCTGGCTGGCACAGTGGAGCACGGCGACAGCATGGGGAACCAAGGCGCCATCGCGGCCGGCGACGTGCAATGGATGACCGCAGGCAGCGGCATTATCCACCAGGAGATGCCCAAAGGCGACCATGCGGGCCGCATGCACGGGTTCCAATTGTGGGCCAACCTTCCGTCCGCGCTCAAAATGACGAAGCCGCGTTACCAGGAGGTGAAGGCCGCCGACATCCCGGAGATCAAGGACGACGACGGCACGCACGTCCGCATCGTCAGCGGCAAATTTTGGGGGAAGGCGGGCCCCGTGGATGGAATCGCCGCCGACCCGATGTATCTGGATGTTTCGGTGGCGGCAGGCCGCCGGAAGACCCTGCCGGTGGAGACGACGCGGCATGCCTTTGCGTACGTTTTCGCGGGGAGCGGTAAGTTTTGCAACGCCTCTGCCCCGCTGGCCGTGCCTACCGAGGCAGTCGGATGGGCGGATACGGCGCCTCCCTCGGAAGCGGACAACCGCTCGCTGGTGCTGTTCGACCGGGGGGACGAGGTCACGGTACAGGCCGGGGAAGACGGCATACGGTTCCTGCTGGTTTCGGGGCAGCCGCTGGAGGAGCCGGTGGCGTGGTACGGCCCGATCGTGATGAACACGCAGGAGCAGCTACAGCAGGCGTTCCGGGAACTGCGGGAGGGGACGTTCCTGCAGCCGGACGGCAAGCGCTAGACGGAAGCGATCCGAACAGGTTTTGTGAGAAATCTCTCGTCCGCGGCGCACCAAAGTGTTATGAGCGCTAGTCCTGCACAGTTGCCCGCACCCAACACCGACTTGATCGCGAATGTGTTCGACGTATTGCCGCTGCCGGCGTTTGTGGTGGACCACGATTACAACATCGTAGACTTCAACCTGGCCGGGGCCAGGCTGCTCGATCGGGTGCCCTTCGCCATGCTCCGTCTGCGCGGAGACGACCGATTGCAATGTATTCATTCGATCGGTAACGAGGGCGGCGCCACGCAGGCTTGCCCGGAGTGCATCGTCAAAAACTTCGTCAAAGAGGTCTTCGATAATGGCAAAACCTGCCGCAAGACCGAGCGGATGCGCCTGACACGGGAAGGAAAGGCCGCGGATGTGGACTTCCTGATCACGGTCGTGCCGATACCCGATGAGCCCGAGCCACTGGCGCTGTTGATCCTGGACGACGTCGGGGAATTGTCCACATTGCTCGAATCGAAGGAACGGTCCGCTACCCCTGCTTCTTCTTCTCCAGATTCCAAAGGCCGCGCGAAAGCACCCGGCCGCAAAACGGGCAATAGTTGATGCCCACGAAGCTGTGGCGCTCCTCCCCAAAAACAAAATAGTATTCCGTGTCGATCTCCGTGATGATTCTGCCGTTGGTGAGTTGGTAGGGCTGCGCGTGGCACGCCAGATCCAAATCCATGAGCTTGTCGAAATCGGAGCAGCAGGTCATGAGGGTTACATTCTAACGCACTGACGGCCGGCTTCCGCGGGGGTCGGCGCGCGGGACCCAGACCTGTTGTTTTCCGAATGGAAGTGTGCCTTATTTCCTATCGGAAACCCAATAGGCCATATGCGAGAGGGTTTGGAAACTGAGTGGGAACGGCTGATTGCACGACTCACATGGTCATTCGGAATTCTCTCTCTCTGGTGCACGCCTCCATCGTGTTTTATGGAGTTACGGCCTACAATGCCGGCCGCCGCACGAATGAGATCGGGTTGCCTGGCGTTGGGAGCGAGCCGCGGAAACGTTGTCGCGCTGGTGCTACGCGGCGCTTTTGGCCTGATCGCCTTCGGACTGCTGCTGGGCTTGCCCTTATCCGCGGCGGCCCGGCGCTTCCTGGGCCATAAACTTTACGGGGTGATTCCTTACAATCCCGCCGCGTCGCTGATTTCCGGCGCTGCGGGCCCTCGTGATTGAGGCGGGTCCGGAGACCCGCTGCAGGCGTGGACGCCCGCCCCACGGCTCGATGGTTGCGCTTAGGCGAATAAAACCCGAAAATTAAGAAATGCCCGAACTGATTGGCATCGCTAAAATGGCCGCCCAAAGCCAACTGCTGGAAGCCAAGGGAACCGCGGCCGCTCCGGTCGAGTACTTCGAAATCGGCGCGCGCAGCATTCTCAACCGCACCAAGCCCAACATGCCCTTCCAGTGGACCATCAACCCCTACCGGGGCTGCGAGTTTGGCTGCCAATACTGCTACGCGCGCTACACCCACGAGTTCATGGGCATGGAGAACGGGCGTGACTTCGAGTCCAAGATCTACGCCAAGGCCGCCGCCCCGGAAATCCTGCGCCGGGAGTTGCGCAAGCTCGATCGGGGCGACCACATCGCCCTGGGCACGGCCACCGATCCTTATCAGCCCGCCGAGCGGCGCTTCCGGCGCACTCGCGCGATCCTGGGAGTCTTCGCGGCAGAGAAAGGCCGGCGCTTGTCCATCACCACCAAGTCCGACCTGGTCGCGCGGGACGTGGATCTGCTACGCGAAATCGGCCGCCGCAACGTGCTGTCCGTCAACGTCACCGTCACCACACTCAACCGCCGCCTGGCGCGATTGATGGAGCCGCGCGCGCCCCGGCCCGATCTGCGGCTGGCTGCCGTGCGCACACTGGCGGATGCCGGACTCACTGCCGGAGTCTTCCCGAATCCCATTCTGCCCATGATCACCGACTCCGAGGAGAGCCTCGACGCCCTGGCCGCCGCCGCGCGTGAGGCAGGCGCGCAGTATTTCGGCGGCGGGCCGCTGTTCCTGATGCCCTGCGCACAGAAGATCTTCTTCCCTTTTCTGGAGCAGCGCTTTCCGAAGCTGGCCGGACCCTACCGGAAGCTCTACGCAGCGAGCGCCTACCTTGGCCCAGGCTACAAGGCGGAATTGCGCGAGCGCGTCGCGCGTATTCGCGAGCGGCACGGCCTGGCTTCCGCGCCCGTCGAGTACCGCCCGGAGCTATGGGAAGGCGAAGAGCAGGGCACGCTGTTTCCGTTACAGTGAAGTCTGGTCGGCAAAGGAAATGGATCTCGCCGAGTTCGATTACACTCTACCCGATGAATTGATCGCGCAGACGCCGCTCGCCGAGCGCGCCGCTTCCCGCATGCTGGTGGTGGATCGCGCCCGCGGGTGCTGGGAAGACCGGCAGTTTCGCGACCTGCCTGCATTCCTCCACGCGGGCGACTGCCTGGTGCTGAACGACTCGCGCGTTTTTCCGGCGCGCCTGTTTGGGCATCGCGTGGGACGCGCGGGCCACGTGGAGGTTCTGCTGCTGCGGCCGGTCGACGGCGCGGCGCGGGAGTGGGAGGCGCTGGTGCATCCCGGCAAGAAGATGCGCGTCGGCGAAAGGGTGCTGTTCGCGGAGCGCCTGGAGGCGGAAGTGATCGCGCGCCGCGGATTCGGAGAGCGCACGTTACGCTTCGCGGGAGAGGGCGATGTCTACGAAGAATTTGAAAAGATAGGACACGTGCCGCTGCCGCCTTACATCAGACGACAGGACGAGGCCGCCGACCGGGAGCGCTATCAGACCGTGTTCGCGCGCGAGAAGGGTTCGGCAGCCGCGCCCACGGCCGGCCTGCATTTCACCCCGCAGGTGCTGGATGCGTGCCGCGCGAGTGGCGCGGACATCGCCTTTGTGACGCTGCACGTCGGACTGGGGACCTTCCAGCCGATCCATGCGGACCGCATCGAGGGGTACCGGCTGCACACCGAGCGCTATCGCATCACGGCGGATAACGCCGCGCGCATGACCGCCTCCCGCCGCCTGGTTGCCGTGGGCACGACATGCGTACGCACCATCGAAAGCGCCATCGAAAGCGCAATGGACATCGCCACGCCAGGCGGCGGCCTGCGTGAGTCGAGTGGCGAAACGGATATCTTCATTTATCCGCCCTTCGAGTTTCGCGCGACCGGCGCGATGCTGACCAATTTCCATCTGCCGCGCACCAGTCTGCTGCTGCTGGTGTGCGCCTTCGCCGGCAAGGATCTGGCGCTGGCGGCCTATCGCCACGCGGTGGAGCAGCGCTACCGGTTTTATTCTTACGGCGATTGCATGCTGATCGTGTGAGCGATCGGCGACAACGGCCCGCGTCACTGTCCGCCTGTCCGCGTCCGCGCTAGAGGACGGCGCCGTACGCGTAGGCTGGCGCTGCTAGGCCAACCCAGCATGAACCGCGCGGTTGTGGACTGCATCTCTCTCCGGAGGGCGGCCCGGACGTCGCAGGATATCCCTAATATTTTCAGATATTTATGGATTGTCGCCTTCTCCGTCCCCAGCCCTGGTCCGCGGTTCCTTCCATTGGTTTTGGCGTATGCATGAGTCATCTTTTCCAGGTACCGAGGATCGGACCTATGATTGCACTGCGTCTCGGGAGCGATACAATTCCATGGGACCGGTGCCGAATTTGAGGACGGAGGGGTGAACTATGCACCGTGCCGAAGCTGCTACAGATCGTGAAGTGAGCGCCAATCAAACCGCCGTGGTTAGCTCCAGGTGGTCTGCGCCGGGTTATTTGCCGCTATTCCTGGCGAGTTTCGTCGCGCTTTATTTTGAGCTCGTTGTCATCCGGTACCTCTCAACTGAGATCCGCATATTCGCTTACCTCAAAAACCTGGCGCTGATCGCTAGTTTCTTTGGAATCGGGTTAGGGATGGTCATGGAGAAGCCTCCCAGAACTCTCAAGCGGCTCTTTCCTTTGCTTGTCGCAGCTCTTTTTCTCCTCATCACATTCGCATCGGTCCTCAAGCTCACACACCTGCCAACTCCCACCTTCGACTACTATGTATGGGGTGACCAACTTGTAGCGCCAACCGGCCATTGGCATCTTCTCTTCAACCTCGCGATGCTCTTGGTATACCTGGCCGCCGTTCCGGGCATCATGTACCTGGTTGTGGCATTTTTCGCGGTCCTGGGTGGACTGGTGGGGGAGCGTCTCAAGCGAGCCCCATCGCTTCAAGGCTATGGCGTCAACTTGGCGGGGAGTCTCGCTGGCATCGTTGTCTTCACGGCGCTCTCATTCTTAGGGTCCCCCCCGGTTATCTGGGTTCTGATCGGGCTGCTGACTTTAGTTCCTTTCTTCTTTCGCCAGCGCTTGGCCCTGGCCGTATTTGCTTTGATTGTCTGCGCCATGGCCGTGCCTCAGCAGCACTCTTATTGGTCGCCCTACTATCGGATCACCATGACCGAGGTTCCGCCCCCGCCAGGATGGTCTCGCCCGGCAGCTTACTTCGTCGACGTCAATCACGATTATCACCAGAAAATGCTGGATCTCTCGCTCGAATTCACCGCACGCTTTGCCAACAGTTCCGGGCGTCCAACCTATGAACTTCCGTACAGGTTGGTTCCGAATCCCGGGCGCGTACTGGTGGTGGGCGCGGGCACAGGCAACGATGTCGCCGCGGCACTTCGACACGGCGCTACGCACGTGGACGCCGTTGAAATCGATCCCTTCATTCTTCGGCTGGGCCGGGAGTTTCATCCGGAGCACCCTTACGATTCGCCCCGAGTTAGCGTATTCGTGGACGATGCACGCGCCTTCTTCAAAAAGACCAACCAGAAGTACGACCTGATTGTCTTTGGATATCTCGACTCCCACACTATGGTGACAGGCTATTCTTCTATCCGGCTTGACAATTACGTTTACACGCTGGAAAGCTTCCGCGAGGCTCGCAGTCTGCTGCGGGAGAACGGTACTCTGGTGCTGGCCTTCGGCGGGGGCAGATCGTTCGTAAGCGACCGGCTATTCGCTACCCTCGCGCAGGCCTTTAACGCAGAACCGCGCGCTTATTTCACAGGCTACGATGAGACGGGGGTGGTCTTCGTCGAGGGCAAGGCAGCGGAGTCCAACGTGATCGGAGATTATCCGGAAATCAGCAGCGAGATGCGGTTACATCAAGCCAGCATGCCACTCGCCACCGACCACTGGCCGTTTCTTTACCTGGAATCTCGAACGATTCCCCTGGCTATTTGGAGCGTGCTTGCGCTGTTCCTTTATTTCGCTGCAACTGTCCTGCAGCGCGTGGCGCCGCTCCGGCGTCTCGCTAGCCGTCAGGGTCTGCACCTGTTTTTCTTGGGTGCGGGTTTCATGCTCTTGGAAACCAAGGGAGTCACGGAGCTCTCGCTGTTTTTTGGTTCCACCTGGATCGTTAATGCGGTGGTGATTACCGCATTTCTTGCCATGGGCCTGCTGGCTAACACCCTTACCATGTTCAGGCCTGTTTCCCGAGGCGTCGCGTACGTCTTCCTGTTCGTTGTTCTGGTTGGGGGCATGTTCGTGCCGTATTCGCTCTTTGAAGCCCTTCCGTCCACAGCACGCGTGCTAGCCTCCGCAACGCTGGCTGGCCTTCCAGTGTTCTTCTCGGGGCTCATCTTCTCCCGCAGCTTCCGGGACGTCGCTGAACCAGCGCAAGGGCTCGGCATCAACCTTCTGGGCGCGGTCCTCGGCGGGGTTCTGGAGAACCTCGTGATGATTGGTGGCACGCCCATTCTGGGACTGCTCGCGGTTCTCCTTTACGGCCTATCCGCAGCCTTCGCACTTAAGCTCCCCCGCGGAGAGAAGTTTCAGCTTTATTCAAGTGATACTCCGACCGAAAGCCGCACTGATGCGAGGACAACACCCCCTACTCATACCGTAGCGTGACCATGGGATCCACACGTGCCGCGCGCCGCGCCGGGAACTAGCAGGCCGCGAGCGCGACCGCCCCGAACACGGCGATGGCGCCGGCGTAAGTGAGCGGGTCGGCGGGGCTCACGCCGAACAGCAGGCTGCCCAGCAGGCGCGAAAGGGCCAGCGCACCGGCCAGTCCGGCCGCGATGCCGATTCCGGCCAGGGTCATGCCGTGCCCCGCCACCGTTCGGAACACATCCGAGGCGCTCGCTCCCAGCGCTACGCGCACGCCGATCTCGCGCGTGCGCTGGGTCACCAGGTACGAGAGCACGCCGTAGATCCCGATGCATGCCAGGACCAGCGCCAGCCCGGCCAATCCGCCGAGCAGCGCTGCTTGCACGCGCCGCTGCGCAACTTCCTGGTCGAGCAGGTCGTCAAGTGTCATTACGTTCGATGCCGGCTGGTCGCGGTCTACGGATGAGACGGCCTGCCGCACGGCGCCCGCCATGCTCACCGGATCGCCGCTGGTGTTTATCGCGAGATCGCGGAGCACCATCCAATTGTCCTTCGCCTGCCAATAGGGGAAATACATCTCCTGGCGCGGCGGATCGTTCAGGCGCATCTGGCGGACGTCGCCGACGATGCCGACGACAGGCGGCCGCGGCGCAGCGGAACGCGCATCGCCTCGAAATAGCCGGGCGTAACCACGCGGTTATTGGCGCTCCAAGGTAAGTCCGGACCCGGCGCCATACCCTCGGGGGTGAAGCCACTGCTGCCGCCTTCCCAAGTCAGCGGCAATGCGCTGGTAAACCCGGCGGCGCGCACGCCCGGCAAGGCGCGCACACGCTCCAGCACGCGCTGGAAGAATGCCGAGCGCTTCGTAAATTCGCCGTATTTGGTAACCGGCGCATCTACCCTCACCGTGAGAACATGGTCGGCGCGGAAGCCCGGATCGAGGCCGCGCAATTTGGCGAAGCTTTGGAGCAACAGTCCGGATCCTACCAGCAGCATGAGGGACAGCGCCACTTCGCCAACCACCAGCAGGTTGCGCAAGATCCCGCGGCGGGGACCCGAGCTGCCGCGTCCGCCCTCTTTCAACACGCCGTTCAATTCGATCCGGGATACCTGCAGGGCTGGCGCCATGCCGAACAGGAAACTGCTGGCGAGTGAGATGGCCAGCGCGAAAGCCAGCACAACCGGATCGAGCGACAAGGACACACTGTGCGAAAGATCTACGGGAATCAGGTTCTTCAAGAAGTTGAAGCACCAGTCCGCCAGCAATATGCCGAGCAAGCCGCCGCCCGCCGCCAGCAGCGCGCTCTCGGTCAGTATCTGGCGCACGATGCGGCTGCGCGCCGCGCCCAGCGCAGTGTGTACGGCGATTTCGCGCTGGCGGCTGGTGGCGCGCGCCAGCAGCAGATTGGCGATATTGGCACAGGCGATCAGCAGGATGAAACCCACCGCCGCCATCAGCACGATCAATCCAGTGCGGGCGCCCTGCGTGTAGGTATCTTGCAGCGGCTCGGCGAAGAACCGCCGGAGTCCTGCGTTGGTGTCCGGATACGCAAGCGCCAACCGTTTGCAAAGGACCTGCAGCCCGGCATTGGCCTGCGCCAGCGTGACGCCTGGCCGAAGCCGCCCAACCACCTCGAGGTAATGGTTTCCGCGATCGGCCAACTGATCTTGGGTGAGGGCCATCGGTGTCCAGATGTCGGCGGTGGTGGACGGATAGGCGAAGCCCGCCGGCATCACGCCAACCACGGTGTACTTCTCGCCGCTGAGCACGATGGCGCGCCCCACTGTGCCGGGGTCGCCCGCAAAGCGGCGCTTCCACAATCCGTGACCGATCAGGACGACGTGAGGACCACCGGGACGGTCTTCTTCCGGCCGGAACACGCGGCCCAGTGCGGGCCTCGCGCCCAGCACGGAAAAGAGATTCCGGGTGACGGATGCGCTCTGCAGTCTCTCCGGTTCGCCGGCCTCTCCGCCCGTGTCTCCAGTCAGGTTGAAGACGTGGAAGCGGCCATACTCCGCGGCCGCAGCAACATCTTCGAAGATCTGCGTTTGGGCTTTCCAATCGGCGTAGTTTCCGGGAGCGGGCGTGTTGCGCTCGAAGCCCACCTCGCTGGCGTCTTCAAAGACGGTGACCAGGCGCTGGGGGGCGCGATAGGGCAGCGGCCGCAGCAGCACGGCGTCCACCACGCTGAAGATCGCGGCTGTGGCGCCGATGCCCAGCGTGAGCGTTAGCAGGGCAATGGCAGTGAAGGCGGGACTGCGAGCCAGCAGCCGCAGGCCGTAGCGGAGGTCCTGGAGGAAGGTGCGCATAGGCCAGCCAAAGTGCACGCGGCGTTCCGGTCTAAGCGTAATGGCATCAATGCCGCGGACTGCGCACCTGTTCATTTGCGGGACTGGGTTGTTCGCTCGCGGAGCGGGCCGAGGTGGATCTTTTGTGCGAGCCCGGCCGCAGGACCGGAGTCCTGGCCCACCCGCTCAGGCCTTCCCACAATCCGCGCCACTTGCGCAGCACCAGTTCCGCCTGATTCAGCGCGATGGCCAGAGCCAGCAGCCCGGCCCAGAGGTCCAGCGTGGCTGGAATTGCCCTGCCGGTCGAATCCGCACGATATCGCTACTGCGGTGGCGCCAGGGTAACGGTCGCGGAAGCTGTCATGGAACGATTGGCCACGCTGGTCGCAGTCACCGAGATTGTTTCGGTGCCGGAGATGGCCGCGGGCGCGGTGTACGGGCCGGTGCTATCGACGGCGCCCACGCCGCTGGGGGCGACCGTCCAAGTCACCGCCATGTTGCCGTTAGACACGTTGGCAACGGCGGCCGCGAACTGCTGTGTCTGGGATGCGCCAAGAGTTACGGAGGAGGGTGTCACGTTG